>CP021374.1 GCA_002600635.1 Rhizobium sp. ACO-34A
TCATGGGGAGAGCGAGCGGTTTCGAGCGAAGCCATGCTGTCGAGTTGCACAACTCGGCAATTGGGAGACGTTGATGCGACAGGGATGTTTGCGAAAGAGGCAGGGTAGCGGATTACAGGCCGGCGGCTTTCGTGAGGTTGATGCGGAAGCGATCGCGCCGACGCTGATAACGCCGGGTCATTTCCGCAGAAGCATGACCGAGTTGTTTCTGCACATAACGCTCATCGACTTCGGCAGAAGAGGCGAGGCCGGCGCGAAGCGAATGGCCGGCAAATTTCTGCTGGCGCTCGGCTTCGGAAAGATCGCCGCGGACGCCGGCTGCCACCGCCGTTCGCTTCACCAGTCGGGCAACTTCCTGATCGTTGAGGCGATCGGCGCCAACGGATTTTCCCTGTCCGGTCACCCTGCGGAAGAGAGGGCCTTTTGCCAGCCGCGCAAACTTGACCCAGGTCTCGATTGCCGCAATGGGGCAGGTGGTGTCGGCGGAACCGCGGCCGACTTCAACCTCTCGCCAGCCTGTCTTGCCGCGCAGGGTGACGAGCATTCCCTTGTCGAGAATTTCGATCCAGCCCTTGCCGTCTTCCGTCTGGTCGCGACCGAGATCAAGACCGACGATTTCGGAACGGCGCAGGCCGCCTGCAAAACCGAGCAGCAGCATTGCGCGGTCGCGCAAGCCTCTCAGCGTGCCGCGGTCGAGGGTTTCCAGCATGGCAATGATGTCCTCGGGGAGGATCGCTTCCTTCTGCCTTGGAGGAGCCGCGTGGGTATTGCGGATACCGGCGAGAACCGTGGCGATGTGCCGGTCCCTGCGGTCGAGGGAGAGGCCACGCTGTGCGTAGTTCCAACTGAGCGAGGAAAGCCGTCTTTCGATCGTCGAGACGGAGTTCGGCTTTACCCCGCGTTCGACCGTACCGGACGCACAGGCGGTGATGTAGAGACCCACGACCTGAGGACTGGGCGGCAGAAGAGCAAGCCCTTGCCTTCGGCACCATGCCGCGAAATGCTTCCAGTCCGAGGCATAGGCCCGACGGGTGTTCGCAGAGCTTGCCGCGTCCACATAGGTGCGGGCACGTTCCGTCAGCTGTTCCAGATGCGATGACAGAACAATCGGTGACGGTCCTTCGCCGGCGGCAGGCAGGTGGGGGACAGGCGCCGCTTCCGACCCGGCCAATGGAGGCGGGGAGGGGAGAGGATGGTCTTTGTTCGAGTTTTCCATTCGGACCATTTCGTATGGGTTGCTGCGCGTCCCAAAACCGCGGACTGCTTGTTCCCTGCACGCGTGGCAGGTGATTTGCTCCAGATTAAGGGGTGACGGAGCGAGTGACAAGATTTCCCTCATAAACTGGCAAGGGGATGAGGGAGGCTGCTGGATTGAGCGACTTCAAGTTGCCTGAAGCAGCGAAGTAGTTTGTCCAAAAAGGTAAGACTGCTCGGTCGGTGTTTCGAGCCTCCTGCTGCCGGTCGTATGACCTGCCCAACGACAGTAGGGCTCACGGCAGAGGATTGGCTATGCGTTTGCGGGGTTACACACAGTTGGAGGGAGCTTTGAGGGCCTTGACCAAATGCTCCACCAGGCGGTCATAACGTTGCTGCTGGGAAGCAGGGTACTCGATCGTAAGGTTTCCCATGGCGTCGTCACAGAGAGCAATCTGGCGCATGTATAGAATGCGTTCTTCCCTGATACCGGAGAAACTTGCCCAGGAAGGCCCTCGTTTCTCATAGGTAAACTTCCAGCCTTCTTCTATCTGCAGGTCGCGTCCGAGGCCGCTTTCGGCCTTGAAGCCGATCTCCTGGATGTAATTTCCCCACACGGATAGCCCCGCCGAGCCATCAGCACTTTCCAGGCCAATCTTGTCTCCAGTTTCAGGGATCAGGATAGTCTTGAAGTCCAGAGGCAAATCGATCGTGAAGCCGAAACGACTATTTTCGTACGAAGTAAAGTCTGCAGCCATAGAGGATGTCGAGAGAGTGCAGGCAAGTGTGATTGCACACAGGAGCATCTGGTCCTCAATGGATAGTGTTTTGTCCTTTCAACAAACAGAAAGGCAGCGCCGGGATCAAAGGAAGGCGATGTTTCCCTTGATCCCGGCCGAGGCCATCGATTGAGATATCTTTGGTCCGGCACAACTCTGGCAGTGTTTTCGGAGTTAGGTGCTTGTCTTACTCGCGCGGAGGTCTCCTTCAGGCGCTCTCTTGGTAGAGCCAAATAAAGATCGGCCGGGAACGTGCGTTTATCGGTCAGACAATACGCGGAACCCAAGCCCATACGGATGGTTCTTCCTATGGCCACAGAGCGCGTCCCGAAGCACGCTCGCGGTCATTCTGCTCGACGAGAGAGGCCATTTTTACCGCTGTTTCGGGTTGCTTTCCATACAAAGCGAAGAACAACTGATAATGCAACATTATCGATCATTATATAATGATTACGTACTGTGCGGTTTATTCAAAATTATTGGCATTAACCGCGCGTTCGGTGTAACCTTTTCGCCATGGATTCGTTGTCGACTTCACTGGGTTCTGCTTCCTCCTCATCGTTCCATCTTCCCGGATGGGCGGCCTCGCGAGGGCGTGAGACGATTGAAGCGGATGCGGCTTTTGCAGCCGGTATCGCTTTGAAAACAATAGATGATCTCGTCCGGTTGAACCCCGCTTGGGCGGGGTGCTGGCGAAGCCGCCAAGCGCTGACATGCGCTGCGGAAGCGGTAAGGCTGATGGGCCGCAGGGAGGCTGAAAGCGAACTGCGCGATGCCATTTTGCTGACTGCAACCGGTGACGATCCGGGGCCGGCTGGAAGGGTGTTTCTCGCCTTCAAAAGGTTGGCCAGCCGGAAAAGCGTGGTCTCGTCGAAAGTCATTGCCGAGATCGTGGGACAGCTTGGTCTTTCCGCGGATGAGCGGCTGCTCCGGTGTGTCGACCATCTCGATGACGGGCTGCAGTCCGGCCGGGCGGTTCCTTTCGCGGTGGCCGAACTGGTGACGGCTATCTGCACTGAACGTCCTGATGCGGAATTGCTGGCCTGGTGGCTGGCGGACTGGCTGTTGGCGGCAAGGCTGAAATGGGAGCGTCCCGTGCCTTTGCTGATGGCCGAGCGTTATGGCCCGGCTTTCCAGACAATCGGGGGCAGGGGGCGTGTTCGCCCCGGCGAAGACGCTTTTGGCCGGGCGGTCTGCCTTGCGCTTGTCGAAGGTGTGGGCAAGTCCCTGAGGCTGGCCGGCGACATCGCCCGTCGTGCCGACCGGCTTCTTGCCGCGGCCCCAAGGGTGCGAACCAAGGGTGGCGATGCCGTCATCAGGAAGTTGCTCGATGAGGACGCTGTTGCTGCTTCCTCTTCCGGTACGAATCTTTCGCGCTGGGCGAGCACCAGATTGTTCGAGCGCCTTGAGAGTTTCGAAGCCGTTCGCGAACTCTCGGGTCGATCCTCATTTCGTATCTACGGGTTGTGATCATGGCCGGATTGAACGCAGCCAGGTCCGCGCAGGGGCGTGGCAGACCGAAGGCAAGGGACGAGGTGCTGCTCGACCGGGAGCTGGAAGACCTGCCGCCCGACCTGCGCTGGCGTGAATGGATGCTGCGGATCGAGGCGGTGATCTTCGCGTCCGCCGAACCGGTCATGCGTGAAACGCTGGCAAGGGTCGTGGGAAGGGACTGCAGTATCGATCTGCTGATCGACGATCTGCAGGAGGAACTGCGCAGCAGGCCTTATGAACTCGTTTCCGTCGCCGGAGGCTGGCAGCATCGTACCCGCTCGCGCTATGCCGATACAATTCGCGCTTCGTCGGTGCCTGCCCGGTCCGTCGCCTCGGCACTTTCTCAATCCGAGGCGATGGTCCTGATGGCGGTCGGCTATTTCCAGCCCGTCACACGCGCGGAACTCGGCAAGATTTTCGGCAAGGAAATCTCGCGCGATACGATCGGTGCCCTGCGCGGGGCGGGCTTCGTCGCTTCCGGACCGCGCTCACCCACGCCCGGTGCGCCCTATACTTATGTGACGACGAAGCACTTTCTCTCCGCTTACGGGTTCGAGACCCTTCGCGACTTGCCTGATATCGAGGCGCTCGAGGATGCGGGCCTGCTCAGCCGCCGCGTCGATGAGGTGGAGGACGAACCTGAAGAACAGGTTGAAGAGCCTCGGGACGAACAGATCGAGCCGATGGATGAGCCGGACGTTTCGTGACATTTGCGCTTGGGGCCGGGTTCGCGGTGCGCGATCTGGTGTGATACCCGTGCGAACCGGCCGAGTGGTTGCGCCTCGATCCGGTTGCTGGACCGAATTCCAATATAACGTCTGAAAATCCGCTATACCGGCAGGTTTGAGCGATCGCCTGGATTGGCGATCCGTTCTATTGGAGGAAAAATATTGAGCATGTTTTTTCCTGTTGATGGCGATTGGTGGTTCTTTTATCGCGAAATCACCTGATCGTTGAAATTAGCGAAGAGCTACGGAGAGAGACATGAACCCCGCCATGAACATGATGCCGATGATGAATGCCATGAACCCGATGATGGGTGGAATGATGCCGATGATGGGCATGCCCATGATGAACGGCATGATGATGCCGATGATGGGCGGAATGAACATGATGATGCCGATGATGATGGGCATGATGAAGTGCACCATGACCGCCGAGGGCATGGTCTGCGAAATGAAGCCGATGGAAGGCATGGACAAGGACATGTTCATGGAGTGCTGCAAGCGCATGATGTCCATGATGTCGGGCGGCATGCCGATGATGATGAACTGCGGCGGCATGACGATGTGCTGCATGATGGCTGCCTGAGCCTCCATCGAAGATCGCGCGGAGCCGCGAAGGCTCGCGGGAGAAAAAGGCCGAAGGATCCCCTGGCGATCCTCCGGCCTTTATTGTTTCGCGGCGTCTATTCGGTCAGATGCGGATTTCTTCGGAATAGGTCGTGACCAGATAAAGGACCGCCTCCGTGCCCGTCATGTTCCGGTAGATATGTGGCACGTCGGCCTCGAACAGAATGGCGTCGCCCTCGCCGAGAATGTGTGGCGCCTGCTTCCCGACGACGATTTCCACTGTCCCTTGCGTGACCACGAGATTTTCGACGGTACCGGGTCTGTGCGCCTCGGCGCTCTCCGTGTGGTGAGGCGCAATCCTGAGTTCGTAGAATTCCACCTTGCGTTCCCCCTCAAAGGGAAAAAGCGCACGTGTCTGGAAACGTCCCTCGGATGAAGAAAGCACCTTGGATTTGGCCCGGATCATGCACACCGCCGAAGTTTCCTCCCGGCTTGCGATGAGCGCGGCGCAGGGGATTGCGAGAGCGGTCGCGATCTTTGAAAGAATGCTCAGCGTCGGACTGCTCTTGCCGGTCTCGATCTGACCAAGCATCGCACGGCTGACACCCGAGATCTTCGCAAGCCTGTCGAGGGAATAGCCGCGGCGGGTGCGCAGGCGCCGCAGGTTTTGTCCCGTCCGGATAGTGATTTCGTCGGTACTATCCCTGACATAGGCCTCTGTCAGGAACAGCTGCTCAGGCGCCATATCCCGCTACACCCATCGCCATAACGGGAACAAAGCCCCAGAAAGGCACCCACATCAGCACCGGTTGCATGACGAAAGACGCCTTGCCTGCCGCGTTCTGTCCGCCAGGTGCCGGCTTGTTGCGCGATTGCCGAAAGGCCTGCAAATCAATGATATCAGCCGTCTGAACTGGCATTGTGGGCTCCGGGAAAAACTGAATGAATGATATATGCAACTGCCGGGGTAAGGGCAGGGCGTGTCATCCAATCGTCGCAGACAACGGGAAATGTTATGCCAAGGAATATCCGTGGCGGGGCAAAGGCTTTTTCAGCCGGTTCCTCATGCCGGTTTTCAGTGGCCGGCTGGCGTGATCCTTGTGCAGCAACGGCTTGCTGCGTTTCTCCTTGATAACTGCAAGGATCTTGTCTTCCGCTTCTTTCGGGCAAGCCGGCAGGTCGGCAGCCCGCATGCGGTCCGTCCAGCCGATGAGGCTGGTGATGTCCGCAGTTTGGGTTCCTGCGTTAAATGCAGCCTCCGAAGATCGCGCAATCGTGAGAAAATCCGCCTTTACAAACGTCACGTATGTATATTATTAATTTCTACACCGGACATGAGCGGGAGTCTGTGAAGGATTTCCGCTCATGTCCGGTGTTTGTTATTGCGCCGCTCCAGTCGCATTCGGGCATCCCCGTCGAGGGACGCCCGCTATTGCTTCCAGAGCGGAAAAGGAAGTCTCAATGGCGCAGCATTTCGATGGTGAAAGTGGATACTCGCCATGCGTAGCGTGGCTGTCGTCGAGGCTTGCCGGAGAGCATTTCCATCGGGGAAGGGTTCCTTTCCCAAATAGGCGAACCGGTCGGAGAAATCCGGGTGGGGACGGCGCGCCTTTTCGCTCTCGCCTGATTACAAGGAAATGCCTGCCCATGGCCGCGCCGACACGCAGCCTTTTTACAAGCAGGATCATCTATGTCGGGGTGAACCAGCCTTTGCCGAGAAGGTGCTTATGACTGGCTGGTCAAAAAAAGAGCCCAGCATGCAACGCTACCCCGCGAATAAATTCCCTACAGAAAGGTTAGATATGTCTAGCAATGCCATATGGACGATCGGACGATGCGTCACGCTTGCTGCTCTGATCGGCGCCCTGCCTGTTGCGGGTTACACCCAGCAGCAGCCCCTGCCTTCGGTCACGGTCGAAAAGGTGAAGGTCGAGGATTTCACGCTGACCGCTCGCTTGCCCGGGCGTGTCAAGGCTTCCACGGTCGCCGAGGTTCGCCCGCAGGTTTCGGGCATTATCCGCGACCGGCAGTTCGAGGAGGGCGTGCGCGTCGAGGCAGGCCAACCGCTCTACAAGATCGAGGATGAGACCTATGTCGCGGCCGTCGCATCGGCCAAGGCGGCGGTGGCGCAGGCGCAGGCAGATTACGATCTCGCCGTGATCGAGGCTCGCCGCGCGGAAGAGCTTTTCGCCAACAAGAGCGGTACTGCCTCCAACCGCGACACCAAGGTTGCCGAACGCAGCAAGGCCGACGCGGCTCTTCAGGTTGCGCGCGCTGAACTGACGACCGCGGAAATCGATCTCGACCGGACCATCGTCCGCGCTCCGATCACCGGGGTCATCGGCTTCTCCCAGACGACGCCCGGCGCGCTTGTCGCCGCCCAGCAGACGACAGCACTCACCACGATCCGCGCGCTTGACCCGATCTATGTCGACGTCACGCAGTCCGCGACCGATCTCCTGCGCTGGAACTCCCTGCACAAGTCCGGTTCGGTTCAGGTCTCCGGCGCCGCATCGATGATCCTGCCGAATGGCGAAACCTATGCCCTGAAGGGCGATCTCAAGGCCGCCGAGCCGCAGGTCGAACCGACGACCGGCATGGTTACCTTGCGTATCACCTTTGGCAACCCGGACCAGTTGCTGCTGCCCGGTCTCTATGTCGAGGTGGAACTACCGCAGGATACCGCCAAGGATGCCGTTCTTGTTCCGCAGAGCGCAGTCATGCGCAATGCCAAGGGCGAAGCTTTCGCCTGGGTGGTCGAAGACGGGAAGGTCGCTGTGCGGACGCTTTCCATCGTCACCGGGTCCGGCAATGTCTGGGTCACCAATGGTGGCTTGAAGGCTGGCGACGAACTCATCACTTCCGGCTTCCAGAAGATCGCACCCGGTGCGGCTGTCCAGATTGCCGAGGAGCCCGCGGGTGACCAGCAGGCTGCAGGAGGGAGCAACTAAGCATGGCGCGCTTCTTCATTGATCGCCCGATCTTTGCATGGGTGATCGCGATCATCATCATGGGCCTCGGGGTGCTTTCCATCCTGCGCTTGCCCATTTCGCAGTATCCCTCGATTGCCGGACCGTCCATCGTCATCGGCGCGACCTATCCCGGTGCCTCGGCAGAAACCGTGGCCGATACCGTCGTGCAGATCATCGAAAAGGACATGACCGGCCTCGACGGGCTTCGATACATCAACTCCTCGACCACCTCGACCGGCCGGGCGACGATTACGCTTACCTTCACGCTCGGAACCGATCCCGACATCGCCCAGGTGCAGGTGCAGAACAAGCTGAGCCAGGCCGAGGCAAATCTTCCGGAAGCGGTTACCCGTCAGGGTGTCACCGTCGAAAAGTCGGCAACCGGCTACCTCATGGTTGTCGGTCTGATTTCCGAAGATGGCTCGCGTAACGCAATCGACCTCGCCGACTATCTGAACTCCTACATGGTCGAGCCCATCTCGCGCCTTTCCGGCGTGGGCAAGGTCGAAGTGTTCGGTTCCGAATATGCGATGCGCATCTGGCTCGATCCGCAGAAGCTGAAATATTACGATCTTTCGGCTGACGCGGTTGTTTCGGCAATCCAGGCTCAGAACGCTCAGATTTCGGCTGGTAGCTTCGGTGCGATGCCCGCGCCGGAAGGTCAGCAGCTGAATGCGACCGTTACCGCCCAGTCGTTGCTCAAGACGCCGGAAGATTTCGAGCGCATCGTGCTGCGCGCCGACACCGATGGCGGGCTTGTCCTGCTGCGCGATGTCGCCCGTGCGGAACTCGGCGCCGAGACCTACGAAATATCGAGCTTCTACAATGGCAAGGCCGCATCAGGCATGGCGATCCAGCTCTCCTCCGGCGCAAATGCGCTTGAGACGGCGGAACTCGTCAAGGCAAAGGTGGCGGATCTGGCGGAATTCCTGCCGGCCGGGGTGAGCTATGTCATTCCCTATGACACGACGCCCTTCGTCACTCTCTCCATCGAGGCTGTGGTCCACACCCTCATCGAAGCCATTGTCCTCGTCATTCTGGTTATGCTGCTCTTCCTGCATAACTTCCGTGCGACGTTGATCCCGACGCTCGCCGTGCCGGTGGTGCTTCTCGGCACTTTCGGCATCATGGCCGCACTCGGTTTCACCATCAACACTCTGACCATGCTGGCCATGGTTCTAGCCATCGGTCTCCTGGTGGACGATGCGATCGTGGTGGTGGAGAACGTCGAGCGCATCATGCGCGACGAGCATCTCGATCCTGTCGAGGCGACGAAGAAATCGATGGGCGAAATCTCCGGAGCGCTCGTCGGTATCGCCATGGTGGTCTCGGCCGTTTTCGTGCCGATGGCCTTCTTCGGCGGCTCGACCGGGGAAATGTACAAGCAGTTCTCCGTCACCATCGTTTCGGCGATGGCGCTATCGGTTCTCGTGGCGCTGATTTTCACTCCAGCGCTTTGCGCGACCATGCTCAAGGCTCATTCCCCTGAAAACGAAAAGGGACTGGGCAAGAGGTTCGGCAACTGGTTCGAGCGTTACTTCTCCAAGATCACGGCCGTCTACGGCAGCATCGTGCGGGTCACTGCCCGCCGCCCGGTGCGGATGGTCATCGTCTATCTGGTTCTGGTGGCGGCCATGGTCGGCCTTTATCAGCGTACGCCGACCTCGTTCCTTCCGGATGAAGACCAGGGAACGCTGTTTGCGATCATCCAGGCTCCGTCGGGCGGCACTGCCGAGAACACTGACAAGCTGTTGCGCCGGGTTGAAGGCTACTTCCTGGGTGCCGAAGCCAAGAATGTGGAGGCCGTCTTCTCCGTAAACGGCTTCTCCTTCGCTGGTCAGGGCCAGAACATGGGCATGATGTTCATCAAGCTGAAGGACTGGGAAGAGCGCAAGGGGCCTGAAAACTCTGCTCAGGCTATCGCCGGTCGTGCTTTCGGTCCGCTGATGGGCGGTATCCGTGATGCTATCGTCGTGCCGATCGTACCGCCGGCTGTCATGGAGCTTGGCACCTCCAACGGCTTCTCGGGCTACCTGCAGGCACGCTCGGGCCAGAGCCACGAAGAGCTGCTGGAAGCACGCAACGCCCTGCTTGGCATGGCGGCACAAAGCAACAAGCTGATGGCCGTCCGTCCAAACGGGGTTGAGGATGCCTCGCAGTTCGAACTCAACATCGACTGGGGCAAGGCAGGCGCGGTTGGCCTGAGTGCATCGGATGTCGGTTCGTTCCTCACCACGATCTGGTCGAGCTCCTACGTCAACGACTTCCTCTATCAAGGCCGAATGAAGCGCGTTTACGTTCAGGGTGAGCCATGGGCACGCACGGGACCGGAAGATCTGGCTCTCTGGCGCGTACCGAACTCGAACGGGGACTTCGTCGACTTCTCCACCTTCGCTACGCAGGACTGGGTCTTCGGCCCTCAGCAGGTAAGCCGTTACGACGCCTTGCCGGCGATGCAGATCGACGGTTCGTCCGCTCCGGGCTTCTCTTCCGGTGACGCGCTTGTCGAGATGGAAAGTCTCGCTGCCAAGCTCCCGCCGGGCTTCAGCCTGCAGTGGACTGGCCTGTCGCTGGAAGAAAAGGACGCAGGCGCCGGGGCACTTCCGCTCTACGCTCTTGCGCTGGCGACCATGTTCCTGTGCCTTGCAGCCCTCTATGAAAGCTGGACGATCCCGATCGCCGTGCTGCTTGCGATGCCGGTCGGTATCCTGGGCGCACTCATCGGTGCCCAGATCGGCGGACAGTCGAACGGCGTGTACTTCCAGGTCGGCTTGCTGACGGTGGTGGGTCTGACCGGCAAGAACGGCATCATGATCGTGGAGTTTGCTCGCGAGCGGATGTCGCAGCTTGGCGAGTCGGCGTTCGAAGCGGTTTGCGAGGCGGCAAAGCTTCGCTTCCGCCCGATCCTGATGACGTCGCTTGCCTTCGGTCTCGGCGTCGTTCCGCTGGTCCTGTCGACCGGCGCAGGTGCCGGCGCGCGTCAGGCAATCGGCTTCGCCACGTTCTTCGGAACTGTTACCGGAACGCTGCTCGCCATCGTCTTCGTGCCGGTATTCTTCGTGCTGGTGAACCGGCTGTTCACGCGAAGCAAGCCGAAGAAGACGGAAGAGGCGACGGCCTGAGGTCTTTGCCAACTGCAGTCCCGGGTGTGCTTTCACCCGGGACTGCGACGACCGCCCGCTTGTTCATCCATGCGGCGGATCCGGTTCTCGGACCTTATCAGCAGAGTTTGAGGACAGGGCTTCCATCAGCCGCCATCGGAAACACGAAGCCTGCATTTGCGCTCAAACCTCTGCTTCGGACATTGAGCACTCCCAACACGGCAGAAGCTTTCCCACCGGAGTGTTGCAGGTCCATTTCGGGCGCTATCCGGATTTGGCTTGCAAGATTGGCAAAGCTTGACAGCATGTTTGGGAAAGCTATGCCGCGCTGGCGTTTCGTCAATGATAACTGCGATCTATCTGCTATCGATGGGATGCATTGGTCCGGTTCCCGATATCCGGCCTTCCTCTTGCTGAATAATAAAAACGAAAATGGAGAAACACCGTGAGGAGAACGAAAGAGCAGGCAGCGGAAACAGGTCGGCAGATATTGCAGGCGGCCGAGGATCTTTTTCTCGAAAAGGGCTACGAGGATGTAACGCTGGAAGAGATCGCCGCGCTTGCCGGAGTGACACGCGGGGCGGTGCACTGGCACTTCAAGAACAAGCAGGGTCTTCTGCTCGCATTGCGCGATGCCGCGCAGGAGCCGTTTCGCATACTCGCCGACGAGCTTGCGCCGAATAACGGTGCTGCTTCTCTGAAAAAGCTCGGAGATATCATCGCCGATCTGTTCGACCAGATGGAGAACGACCCACGTCAGCAGGGTCTGCTTCGCGGTATGATACGGTTGGATATTGCGCTCTCCGAAAAGGACGAACCCGGCGGCACCACGTTCCGCGAGGAAATCAACAGCATCTTCGTGCGAATCTTTCAGGCGGTGGAGCGCGATCCCGGCATGCCGCCGCCATGGACGCCCCAGAAGGCGGCTTCTATGGTCAGTGCGACCATCAGCGGCCTCGTCATCGAATGGGCCTTGGGGAAGGGGAGCTTCAACATTTCCCAGGACGGTAGCCTGTATATCAGGACAATCCTCGCCAGCCTGACAAAATGAGCTGACGGGGGCTGCCCGTAACGGCGATCTGCGCTTCGGTTCCTGAAGCATTCCACTGCGTTCCTTGCTGAACGCGATACGGGCGAGTTTCAAGAAATCAGCTCGCGGGCTCCATCCCTTTTTCCTTTTCAGCCTTTCTTTCTCTGACAGGTCTGTGCGGCGGCGCATGCTGCCTCAACAGGGCTGATGGGCGCACTGTTAGGTGGAAAATTTGCGTCACATAAATTTACAAACGTTTCGTTTGTATATATAAAGATGATGTAGGCAAATGATCAGGTCTCCGGCGGCTGTCCGTCGGTTCCCTTCGAACGCCATCGGTGGGGGAGTCAGATTGAAATGGCGGAGTTGAGCAAGGCCGGAGATGATGATTGGACCGCCGCAATGGCCGGTCATCGGGGTCGCCTTGTTACTCTCTGCGCCACTCCAGGTGGGCCGAAAATGGGGAGAGGCCGCATCCTAAGAGTTTTCCGTATACCGACCCTCGTTCGGAGCCCCGCGGTCGAAGGTCGGTGATGTCCGTAAGATTCCCCTATCTCGGACATCAACCGGGACGCGCGCTATCCGCCGCGCGCGTCCCGGCTGTTCTCAGCGTGATCCATCGAGTGGTATCCAGCAGGCGCAGGATCGCCTCCAATCGCTTCCGGCAGCCCTCGGACTGGATAAGGCTGGTTGCGCTGGGGATACTTCTGGTCGATCTCGCAGTGTTGTCCTTCATGAACACACTGACCCGCTGGGGTATGAATGGTTACTGGCCAGGCATGGGCGCCATGTTCGGGGGATTGCTGACCGGGATCATCATCATCCGTCTGGCGCGGCCGGAACTTTATCTGGACTGGATTGCCGCCGGCATTCTTCAGATCGGTCTGGGCCTCATGCTTTCAAGGGACGCGCAACTGGTGGCCCCATCGGAATTCGCGCTGTTCTGCCTCGTCTTCGTTGCGCTCGGAACGTTGAGATTATGGATTGGAGCAACCCTGGAACCCGGCAAGGGAGCTGCCTCCCTGATGGCAGGTGGGCTGACCAGCCTTTTCTGCGTCGGCTGGGCCATCCTCGAGCGGTTCGCGGCAATCGGAGTGGCATGGGACGTCATCGTCGCGACCGATCTTCTGCTCACGGGGTTTTCCATAGTCGGCTTCGGCCTCGCCCTGCGGCAGCCGCCCGCAAGGATGCCTTGATGATGTAACTCGGGGCAATCACACGAACGGCTCATCCGCCCTTCATTTCAGACAATCGCAAAGGATAGGATCGTGTTCTCGGAGGATATGGATACCGGCGCCATATACATTTTCGCGGCTCTCGCTCTTGTGGCCTGCCTTGTCATCATGGTGGTCGCCATCAGGGATCTGGCGCGTGACAGGCAGTTGAGCGGGCGAGCGAAAGTCATATGGTACTTGTCGCTGGGTTTCGTTCCGGTCCTGAGTGCGCTGGTCTATATCGTCGTGCGCAGTGACAGCATGGTGGAACGGTTCACTGAACAAACCGGACGAAAAAGAACCTGACGGCCGAATGGCCGCGGTAGATCGCGTCTGACAATCGCTCACGCGGGCTTGATGTACCAGCCCCACGGTTCCTCGCTGTTGAACGAGGTGATCTGCTTGGTTTCCAGATAATTCGAGAGACCCCAGTGGCCGAGTTCGCGGCCAATGCCGGACTGCTTGTAGCCGCCCCACGGCGCTTCGGTAAAGGTCGGCTGCGAGCAGTTGATCCATACGATCCCGGCGCGGAAAGCCTTGGCGACGCGTTCGCAGCGGGCCTTGTCCTTCGACATGACGGCTGCGGCGAGGCCGAAGCGACTGTCGTTCGCCATGCGGATCGCATCCGCTTCATCCTTGAACGGCTTGACGCAGACGACGGGGCCGAAGATTTCCTCGGTCCAGACGAAACTGTCCTCTGACATGTCGGTCAGGATTGTCGGCTCGAGGAAGTAACCCTTGTCGAGACCGGTGGGCCGCTTGCCACCGCCTGCGACGACTGCGCCTTCGGCCTTGCCGCGTTCGATGGCAGCGACAACCTTTTCATACTGGCCCTTCGAAACGAGCGGGCCGAGCAGCGTTCCATCCTCAAGCCCGTTGCCGATGCGGATTTTCGCGGACTCAGCGACGAGCCGCTCGATGAGGGCTGGATAGAGGCTTTCTTCCACCAGAACGCGCGAGGTTGCCGAGCAGACCTGCCCCTGGTTCCAGAAAATGCCGAACATGATCCATTCGACGGCCTTCTCGATGTCACTGTCGGCGAAAATGACGAAAGGCGATTTGCCGCCGAGTTCCAGACTGACATTCTTGATGTCGCGCGCTGCCGCCGCCATGATCTTCGCACCAGTCGGAACCGAGCCGGTGAAGGCGAGTTTGTCGACGCCGGGATGCTCCGAAAGCGGCTGGCCGGCATCTGCGCCGAGGCCTGTCACG
Organism: Rhizobium sp. ACO-34A; assembly: GCA_002600635.1. Classification (NCBI taxonomy): domain Bacteria; kingdom Pseudomonadati; phylum Pseudomonadota; class Alphaproteobacteria; order Hyphomicrobiales; family Rhizobiaceae; genus Rhizobium; species Rhizobium sp. ACO-34A. The sequence goes on from CP021374.1 coordinate 14,289, forward strand.
ATGTTCAGCACGCCGGCCGGAAGACCCGCTTCCTCGACGATCGCCCCCAGTTCCAGCGCGGTGAGTGGGGTCAGTTCGGAGGGCTTCAGCACCATGGTGCAGCCAGCGGCAAGTGCAGGTGCTACCTTCCACGAGGCCATCAGCAGCGGATAGTTCCACGGTATGATCGCGCCGGCAACGCCGATCGGCTCCCGCACGACCTTAGAGGAGAAGCGGGGCTCTGCGAGAGCGATCGTTTCTTCCGGATTGTCGTCCATCTCTTCGGCAAGGTCGGCATAGAAGGCGAAGCAGCCTGCCGTATCTTCCATGTCCCAGACGGCTTCCGGCATGGGCTTGCCGTTGTCGATCACTTCGAGCCGGGCAAGATCGTGCTTGTGGGCGAGGATGATCTCAGAAATGCGTCGCAGGACCGCCCCGCGTTCCTTGCCGGAAAGCCTCGGCCATGGTCCCTCATCGAAGGCAAGGCGTGCGGCTTTCACGGCAGCATCGATGTCTTCCCTTGTGCCGGCGGGCGCCTGATGCACGACCTCTTCGGTTGCGGGGTCGATGACCGGGAAGGTGCCGCCCTTCGCCGGGGCCTGCCACTTGCCGTCGATGAAGAGCCTGTCACGCATTCGATGTCTCCCGATAGGTTCAGATGGAAGCCCGCGCGGTGCTCTTGGCGCCCGTCGCGACCTTGACGATTTCTTCCGCCGCCCGCGTCACGCCGGCCGCCTTGCGCATGCCAGCCGAATTGGCCTTCAGGCGCGTATGCATGCCCTCGTCGCCGAGCATTTCTTTTATCGCGCTGACGAGATGTTCCTCGCTCCAGTTGTAGCGGTCGAGTTTTCGACCGACGCCGGTTTCGGCGGCGCGCGTCGCATTGTCGTGACCGTCCCAGCAATAGGGCATGACGAGCGATGGAACGCCGTAATAAAGCGCTTCGCAGAAGGAATTATTGCCGCCGTGATGAATGAAGAGGCTTGCCTGCTCGACCACGGAGGGCTGCGGGAACCAGCTGTCGATGAAGACATTGTCCGGCACGTCGCGATATTCCTCCCGCCAGTTGCCGGCATTCACGAGGAAACGGAAGGGCAGGGTGGCAAAGACGGAAATCATGCGCTTCGTCATGTCCACATCCATGGCCCCGAGCGAGCCGAAGCTCGTCAGCACCAGCGGTGCCTCGTTGTGGCTTGCAAAGCGCGGCGGGGTATAAGGCGCCTCATGGCGAACGCAGCCATCGAGGAAGACGAAACGTGCGGGATCGAGGGGCTGGCCACGCCGATGCCGGATGATTTCGGGCGCAAGCAGCAGGTTCAGCCAGGGCGAGGCATCAAGGAAAATCGGCGCTGACGGGGCTTTCAACCCGCAATCCGCGAGAAAGGCGGAAAAACGCTTGTGCGGGGAAGCGACCGTTCTCGCGTAAAGCTCGGAATAAACTGCCCAGGCGGCGCGGTCGTCTTCTCCGCAGCCGGAGAGATAAGGCGGTATGTCCTCGTCCGGGATCTCCGTTTCGGCGCAGGAGACAACGCGGATCCATGGCACGCCGGCATTCGCGATGGCGGGAAACATGACGACGTTGTCGAGTACGATCGCATCCGGTTTCAGCCGCCCCAGAAGCTGGCGCAATGGTTCCTCGACGCGCATGGCGGTGTCCACGATCGCGTCCCAGGTCGGGCCGACATAGCTTTCCACCTGTTCCAGTGGCGTCTGCCGGAAGGCATCCTGATGACGCTCGATGAAGTCGTTCCAGTCCGTCGGCGCGCCGGCCTCGGCCTCGGCGAGTTGATATTCCGGAAAACCATATTCCGCGAAAACGCCGCTGAAACCGGGATGACAGAGAAAGACCGGGCGATGGCCCATGCGCCGCAGTTCCTGGGCGATGCCGACGCAGTTCAGCGCCGCGCCGTAGCTCGCTTCAGGAAAGAGGGCGATGGTTTTGACTGGCGCCATGGAAGATTAACGCGCGACGAGCTTGAAGGCGGGAGGGACGCCGCGTCCGGCAAGCCGGGGGCGCTGGGTTTGGGAAAGCTGTATATGCACACGCATGAGATCGGCGGCAAGCTCCATCTGGCCACGTTCGATCTGCTCGAGGATCTGGATGTGCTCGAGGTTCGACTGCATGAGGCGGAAGGCGTTGACGTGCACCGCCGGAGGTGTCGCGCGTCGGCGTCGGTGATGGTTGGTGAGCGCCTCCGCCATGAAGGGATTGCCGCAGGAACGGGCGATCAGCAGATGGAAATCGAAATCCGTGCGGTCGAAGAGTTTCCGGTCGAAGGTCGTCTCGCTCATCCCACGCAGGATCAGCATGGATTGGCGCAGCGCCGTCATGGCCGGGATATCGCGCTTGAAATCGGGCAGTGTCAGCGCCAGCGGTTCGGTCGCCAGGCGGAATTCATAGCTCCTGGCGGTGGCATCACCGCTGATGGCGAACTGCTTCAGCACCCATTGCTGGCCGGAACCACGTTCCGCGAGACTTTCCTCTGCCAGTTTCATCAGCGCATTTTGTACCGTCTGCCGGGAGACTTCGTAGCGACGCTGCAGGGCGGCAATCGTCTGGCTTTCGCCGATGCGGCCGGCTGCGAGATCACGCAGGATCGCGGCGTAGATTTCGTTTTCGCCTTCGCCTTCCGAGGTGTCCTCAAGACGCGCCGTGGCGACGGGATCAATCGCAAGCAGATAGCCGCCGTCCGTGTCCGCCGTCACCAGTTCGCGTTCGGCAAGTATCTGCAAAGCCTTGCGGATCGGGGTTCTGGAAACGTTGCACAGGGAGGCAAGGGCCTGTTCGGCAAGCCGTTCGCCGGGAAGCATGCCGCGCTCGCCGGCGACGTCCAGTATTTTTTGCGCCAGTTCGACATGGCGGAAATTGGTGCGTTTCGGTTCCTGGCTCATCGGCGGCAATTGCTCTCCATGACCGTGCATGCTGCCCTTTGCGCTGAAGTTTAGCAAGTCCGCCAAAACCGGTTTTCGTTTCCGCACACAAAAATGCACGACCCCTATTGACGTATTTTTTTTCTAAATAATACTGCCACTCGACTGGGGATGAGACCGGAGAACCGGCGCGCCCGTCAAAGAGGCTGGAACAATCGAAACAAGGGAGTCTTCCGTGAAAGCGAAGAACGGACTGACTGCGACCTCTGCGGCCGCAATGCTTCTTGCTGCAAGCCTTGCGGCTGGCGCGGCATCCGCCGCCGATCTCGTCATCTCGAACTGGGACGGCTACATGGCCCCGGATATCGCCGATGCCTTCAAGGCCGCGACCGGGCTGGAGATCGAGGTGGTCAACCACGCCACCAATGAAGAGATCATGGGCAAGCTGATGGCGAGCGGCGGCAAGGGCTATGACGTCGTCTTCGTCTCCTCGCCTTTTGCAGAAATCCTGAACGGGCAGGGGCTGGCGGAGCCGATCGACAAGGCGGCCGTGCCGAACCTTGCCAATCTCTATCCGGAAGCGACCACGCTCGCCTATGATCCGGGCAACAGCTTCTCCGTTCCCTATACCTGGGGCACGACCGGTCTCTGCTACCGTTCCGACCTCGTTCAGGGCACGCCGGACAGCTGGCTGAACCTGCTTCAGCCGACGGACGCGCTGAAGGGCAAGACCACGATGCTCGCAACCGACCGCTGGCTGATGGCGGCGGGTGAACTCGCCAAGGGCTATTCCGTCAACGAGAAGGACCCGGCAAAGCTGGAGGAGGTGAAGAACCTCCTGATCGAGGCGAAGAAGACGCTTCTCGCCTATGACGACACGACCTTCTATTCGAAGCTCGTTTCCGGCGAGGCCTCGCTGGTGCATGCCTGGGACGGCTGGTGCAACTACGGTATCGGCGAGAACAAGGACATCAAGTTCGTCGTGCCGAAGGAAGGCTCCGACCTCTGGATCGACACCATCGTCGTGATGAAAAGCTCCGAGCACAAGGACGCCGCGATGAAGTTCATCAACTTCATCCTCGACGCCAAGAACCATGCCTGGGCCGCCCAGAACATCCTCTACAAGGTGCCGAACAAGGCCGCCATGGACAGCCTCGACAAGGCGCTTGCCGAGCAATATCCGAACATGGCCATGGCGCCTGCAGACCTTGTCAAATACGAGCTGCTGCGCGACCTCGGTTCTGCGCAGAAGGACTATTCCCGCATCGTGAGCGAGATCAAGGCCGCGAACTGATCGGTAATCCTCCCATGGCGGCGAGGATTGTCCGCCGCCATGGGACCACTATTCATCCATGAACCATCGATGAGCGAAAGCCGGCCGTGGCTTCGCTGGAGTATGCCTTTGTCTTTCAACGCCGCCAGACCGAACCTGCTCGCCGCGCCCGGCGTCGCCTGGCTCGTCGCCTTCATGGTGGTGCCGTGCGTGCTCGTCCTGAGCTACGCCTTCTTCGAGCGCGGCGTCTGGGGTGGTGTGGAATACACGTTCACACTGGAGAATTTCGCCCGCGTCGTCGATCCGCTCTACGCGAAGATCTTTCTCAACTCCGCCCGCATCGCCCTGACGGCGACGGTGGTCGCGATTCTCATCGCCTATCCGGCGGCCTATGCGATCAGCCGCGCACCGCGCATGACCCAGCCGATCCTGCTGTTCTTCGCGGTGCTGCCCTTCTGGAGCAACTACCTGATCCGCACCTATGCCTGGATCGTGCTGCTCAACCGCGAAGGCCTCATCAACAATCTGCTGCGCTCGCTCGGCTACACCGGCGAGCCGCTGTCGATGCTTTATACGGAAGCTGCCGTCATCACCGGCCTCGTCTACAACTACCTGCCCTTCGTCATCCTCGCGATCTATTCCACGCTGTCGCGGCTGAACCCGGAGCTCATGGAAGCCTCGCGCGATCTCGGTGCCGGGCCGGTGCGAACCTTCCTGCGTGTGACCTTGCCCCTGACCATGCCGGGTGTCGCGGCCGGCGGTGTCTTCGTCTTCGTGCTGTCGATCGGCAATTTCGTGACGCCGGCACTCCTTGGCGGCGGCCGTTTTCAGATGGTCGGCAATCTCGTTTACGACCAGTTCCTGACGGCTAATGACTGGCCCTTCGGCGCGGCTCTCGGTGCGGCCCTGATCGCCACGATGATCGTGCTGCTGCTGGTTCAGGCGCGCGCCACTGCCCATGCTTCGGGTGAGCGGAGAGGGGAGGCGGCGCAATGAACGCCACGTTTTCCGGCAAGCTGCCGGGCCGCATCGTCCTGTTGCTGGTGTTCGGCTTCCTCTATCTGCCGATTGCCGTTCTGGTGCTGCTCTCCTTCAATGACAGCGGCCTGCCGACATCCTGGTCGGGTTTTTCGACCCGCTGGTACGGAGCGCTTCTTTCCAATACCGATATTCTGCGCGCCGCCTGGAACACGCTTGTCGTCGCCGTCTTTGCTACTGTCGTCTCGACGGTGCTCGGCACTCTGCTGGCATTGGGCATGGAAACGCGGCGGCGCAAGAGCAGCGGGCTGGAAGCGCTCGCCTTCGCGCCGATGGTCATCCCCGACATCGTGCTTGCCGTGGCCCTTCTGACGTTCTTCTCCCGGCTTGGCCTGACGATGGGCCTGCACACCATCGTCATCAGCCATGTGATCTTCGACCTCGCCTTCGTCTGCTCGGTCGTGCGCGCACGGCTCAAGCATTTCGATTTTTCCATCGTCGAGGCTTCGCGCGATCTCGGCGCTTCCGGCTGGACGACCTTCTGGCGGGTAACCTTCCCGGTCCTCCTGCCTTCGATCGTCGCCGGTGCGCTGCTTGCCTTCACGCTTTCGGTCGACGAGTTCATCATCGCCTTCTTCACGGCGGGCGCCGGCCGCTCGTCCATCACCCTCCCCATGCAGATCTATTCGATGATCCGTTTCGGCATCACGCCGGAGGTCAACGCGCTCGCCACCATCGTCATGGCGGTGAGCGCGACGGTGCTCCTGATCTCGCAATGGCTGAACAGAGAACAGCAGGTCCCATGAGCAGTTCACCGATCCTGCGCATCGAGAGTGTCGCCAAGACCTTCGGGCCGATCACCGCCGTCGACAGCATTTCGCTCGATATCCGCGAGAACGAATTCTTCGCGCTTCTCGGACCGTCGGGCTGCGGCAAGACCACGTTGCTGCGCATGCTCGCCGGTTTCGAGACGCCGAACGCCGGCCGCATCCTGCTCGACGGCAATGACATCTCGCCGCTGCCGCCCGAAAAGCGGCCGCTTAACCTGATGTTCCAGTCCTATGCGCTTTTCCCCCACATGACCGTGCGGCAGAACCTTTCCTACGGGCTCGAGATGGAGCGTCTGGACAAGGCCGAGATCCGCCGGCGCGTCGACGAGACGCTGGCGATGACGGACCTGACGCAGTTTTCCGAGCGCAAGCCCGAACAGCTTTCCGGCGGCCAGAAGCAGCGCGTGGCGCTGGCCCGCGCATTGGTGAAGCGTCCCAAGGTGCTGCTTCTCGATGAGCCGCTCGGCGCGCTCGACAAGAAGCTGCGGGAAAAGATGCAGCTCGAATTGAAGCGCATGCAGCATGAGGCCGGCATCACCTTCATCATCGTGACCCACGATCAGGAAGAGGCGTTGGTCATGGCCGACCGCATGGCGATCCTGAAGGACGGTCGCCTTCTGCAGGTCGGGGCACCGGAAGACGTCTACGAGCGGCCGGCCGACCGCTTCGTTGCAAACTTCATCGGCGTGATGAATTTCATCGAGGGCCGGGTCGGCTCGGATAGCGTCTTCGAGGCGGATGGGCTGCGGCTTGCGATACCTGACGCCAGGCCCGGCGTAGCGACGCTTGCGGTACGGCCGGAAAACATGGCCGTCGAGGCCTCCGGCAACCTGCCGGTCGCCGGTGTGATCGCGGATGTCGCCTATCACGGCCTCGACCGTGTGCTGCATGTGAAGACCGCTGCGGCGGAAACACCGCTTCAGGTTCGCGTGCCCGCGAGCGGTGCCGGGTCCTGGCAGATCGGCGCAACACTCAGCCTCGGCATCGACCCGGCGAAATGCCGGCTCTTCCAATAAACGAGAACAGGGGAACACCATGTCCAAGACAATTGCATTCTTTCCGGAGGCGGCTTTCGGCCCGGCGCTGAATTCGGTCGGCATTGCCCAGGCCGTCGAGGCGCTCGGCCACAAGGCCGTCTTCCTTTCCGATCCCGGTTTCGTTTCGGTCTATGAGGGATATGGTTTCGAGGCTCATCCGGTGAACCTCTCCGAGCCGATGCCGCCGGAGCAGATGGCAAAGTTCTGGGAAGACTTCATCAACGGCCACATCCCGAATTTCCGCAAATCGCCCTACGATCAGGTCGATAACTACGTGAAGGATTGCTGGACAGCGATCGTCGACAGCGCCAAGTGGGCGCAGAAGGACCTGCCGGGTGTGCTGGCGAAGATCAAGCCGGATCTCATCTGCGTCGACAATGTCATCCTCTTCCCGGCGATCAAGCAGTTCGGCACGCCGTGGGTGCGCATCATCTCCTGCTCGGAAAACGAGATCGAGGATCCCAAGATCCCGCCCCATCTTTCCGGCTGCGGCGAGAAGGATTTCGAAGGCCATGCGGCCTATCGCGATCACTTCAACGATGTCATCAAACCGATCCACGACGACTTCAACGGCTTTCTTGCCGAGAGCGGAGAGGAGGCCTATCCGATAGGCCAGTTCTTCGAGGCGTCGCCCTTCATGAACCTTCTGCTCTATCCCGAGCCGGCAAAATTCGAGCGTGAGCATCCGCTCGATCCGAAGCAGTTCCAGTATCTCGAGGGCTGTGTCCGCAAGGAGAAATCCTATGAGGTGCCGGCATTCGCTGAAAACAACGACAAGCCGCTCCTCTACATTTCCTTCGGCTCACTCGGTGCCGGCGATACGGACCTATTGAAGCGCCTGATCGAAACGATCGGCAAGCTGCCCTACCGGGCGCTCGTCAATGTTGGCGACTACAAGGACCAGTATGAGAACCTGCCGGGCAATGTCATCGTCGACAGCTGGTTCCCGCAACCTTCGGTTATTCCTCAGGTCGATGCCGTGATCCATCACGGCGGCAACAACTCGTTCACCGAGTGCCTCTATTTCGGCAAGCCGGCGATCATCATGCCGTATGTCTGGGATGGTCATGACAATGCGATGCGCGTCGACGAGACCGGCCACGGCTTCAAGATGCCGCGTTACGACTGGACGGATGCGGACCTCGCGGAAAAGCTCGAGGCCTGCATCAACAGCCCTGCCATGAAGGCGAAGCTTGCGGCGACCAGCGCTCACATGCAGGCAAGGAACGGCCCGCAAAAGGCAGCCGGCATCCTCGACGAACTCGTAAAGACCGGTGCCTATAATGGTTGAGACCACGCAATCCTCGGCGCCGCATATCTATGACGCGACGACCTTCTCCGATCTCGTGGACTGGGGTGACCAGCCGGACAGTCTGGAGGGCCAGTCCCATTCTTCCGGCCGGCTCGTTTTCAAGGGGCCGAACAACCAGCCGGAATCCGGCATCTGGGTCTGCACGCCCGGCCGCTGGCGGCTTTCCATTCCGCGTGACGAATTCTGCCATTTCGTTGCCGGCCGTGCGGTTTACCGCTCGGATGCCGGTGAGGTGATCAAGGTGGAGCCGGGCACCGTCGTCATGTTCCCCGGCGGCTGGACCGGCGAATGCACTGTGATCGAGACCATGCGCAACATCTACATGCTGGTCTGACCTAGAGCGTTTCCGCTTTTCCCGGAAACGTGAAAACGCTCTATCCCTTTGTTTTAACGCATTCCCGGACGCAAAACCGCTTCGCACTTTTGCTGGAAATGCTCTCAACAAGAAAATGAAAGGAAACTCCCCATGACCGCAACACCCCTGATGCGCAAGCCGCTCGAGGAAACCGACCTCAAGGACTGGGGCGTGATCCCTACCATGATCGAGGGCGAGAGCCATACCTCCGGCAAGGTCATCTACAAGGGCCCGAACGGAGAGTCCGAGAGCGGGCTGTGGATCTGCACGCCGGGAAAGTGGTTCTGCCATGTCACGAGCGACGAGTTCTGCCACTTCCTCGAGGGACGCTGCACCTATGTGCATGAGAGCGGCGAGGTGATCGATATCACGCCGGATACCGCAGCCTTCTTCCCGAAGGATTGGAAGGGCGAATGCACCGTCCATGAGACGGTGAAGAAGGTCTACATGATCCGCTGAACGGGGGTTGGTGTCCGCCCCTCATCCGCCTGCCGGCACCTTCTCCCCGCATGCGGGGAGAAGGGACTTGCTGTAACGCCTCGTCTCCCTCGCCCCGCTTGTGGGGAGAGGGCGGAGTGAGGGGCAGGCAGCCTTTCCGATCCGCAGAATGCCAAGGAAATGACTGACATGTTCAACCCAGCCGAACCCGTTTTCTACAGGCACCCCGTCTATGTTCCGGGCGAGGGCGAGCGCCATGTGGTGATCGACCCGGCGAGGCTTTCGCCCGTCGGCAGCTTTGCCGATACGACGGCCGCCGAGATGGAAACCGTACTTGCTGCCGCAACCGCCGCGCAGCGCGACTGGAAGCGGCTCGACGCGAAGACGCGCGCCACCATCCTCCATCGCGTTGCAAACCGCATCGAGGCAACCGACATGCGGCGCTGCGCGGAACTGATGTCGCGCGAGATGGGCAAGCCCTATCCAGAGGCGATCGGCGAGGTGGCGAACTGTGCAGGCGCCTTCCGTTATTTCGCCGAGATGGCCCGCGACGAGGCGGGCAAGGTCGCGGGCACGACCCAGGCCGGATCGTTCCAGCATGCGCGTTACGAGGCGCTCGGCGTCAGCGTGCATATCATGCCGTTCAACTTCCCGATCCTGCTGATGTGCTGGACAGTTGCGGCGTCGCTTGCCTCGGGTAACGCCTGCATCATCAAACCCGCTCCCGCAACGACGCTTTCCACGCTCGAATTCATGACCGTGTTCGAAGCCCTCCCGGAAGGCCTGATCGCCTGCCTTCCGGGAGGTGTCGAGCTTGCAAGCGCGCTGATCGCATCGCCGAAAACGCATGCCGTCGCCTTCACGGGTTCGGTTGCCGCCGGCAAGGCCGTGGCCATGGCCGCCGCAGCCCAGATGAAGCCCGCCGTGATCGAGGCGGGCGGTTCCGACCCGATGATCATCACGGCGAATGCGCCGCTCGATGTCGCCGCGCCCGGTGCCGTCACTGCCGCCTTTCATATGTCCGGGCAGGTCTGCACGTCTGCCGAGCGGTTTTTCGTCGTCGATGCCGTGCATGACGAATTCATCGAGAAGTTCGTCGCCGAGACAAAGCGGCTGCGCATAGGGAACGGTCTCACCCGCGCCGAAATCGGCCCGCTGGTAAGCGAAGCGGCGCGGGCCAAGGTCATCCGGCTGGTGGAAGACGCCAGGGCCAAGGGGGCCAAGGTGGTCATTGGCGGCAAGATTCCCGAAAGCGAGCCGACCGGCTGGTTCTACGAACCGACCATTCTCACCGGTTGCACACCCGACATGGCGATCATGCGGGAGGAATGCTTCGGTCCCGTTGCCGCTGTCATGCGGGTCAAGGATTTCGACGAGGCGATCGACCGCGCCAATGACAGCGAATTCGGCCTCGGCGCTTCCGTCTTCACCACGTCGCTGGAGGAAGCCATGGAGGCTGCCGACCGGCTGGAGGCGGGCATGGTCTGGGTCAACAATCCGCTGATCGATAACGATGCCCTGCCTTTTGGCGGCTGGAAGAAATCCGGCCTCGGGCGGGAGCTGTCGAAGCTTGGCCTCGACACCTTCCGGCGCTCCAAGATGGTCATCATCGACCACAAGCCGGTGGTGCAGGGCTGGTGGTATCCCTATCCGGACGACTGGTTCTACGAAGAGGGCGGGCGCAAGCACGTCTGAGATATGCATGCAAAGGAAAGATCTATGATTATCACCCTTCTCGGCGGCGCCGGCTTCATGGGCGCGGGCATCGCGCGCGACCTCCTCTCGGACCGCGCCATCATCGACATCAAGACCATCCGTCTTTGCGACGCCTCGCGGGAAAAGATGGAAGCGCTGGCGACTGAACTCGGCGATCCGCGCATCACACTGGTCAATCTCGATGTGACCAATGCCGAGGCACTGAATGCGGCGATTGCCGGTGCCGATCTGTGCATCAACTGCGTGCCGACCCTGCTCGGTTTCCAGATGACCATTTTCGAGGCCGCCCTCGCACTCAAGGTGCCATACATGGACCTTGGCGGCCTTGGCACGTATACCGTCAAGCAGCTTGCAGAACATGAGCGCTTCAAGGCGGCCGGCGTGCCCGCCGTCATTGGCTGCGGTGCCGATCCGGGCATGTCGAACGTCATCTGCCGGGCCGTGGCCGATGAACTGGACGAGATCGACCGGATCAACCTCTACTGGGCCGCAGAACTGGTAGGGGACGAAAACCCGGTGCTGGTGCCCCCTTACAGCGTCTCGACGGTGCTTGCCGAATACGCCCATCCGAGCACCCAGTTTTATGACGGCAGGCATGTGGAATGCGCGCCGATGAGCGGCAGCGAATTCCTCGACCTGCCGGAGCCGTGGGGGCGTTGCGAATTCATGCATTCACCCCATTCCGAACAGCTCACCGTTCCGCTTGCCGACGGCATCCGCGAGAAGGGCATCCGCGAATTTTCGTGGAAGCTGCATCTGCCGCATCGCGAGCATGAGGCTTGGGTCGGCCTGGTCAAGGCTGGCTTCGGCGACTTCGACGAGCCGGTCGAGATCGGTGGCGTCAAGGTGAAGCCGCTCGATGTTCTCAACAAGGTGATCGAGCGCAACATCCGCAAAAACGCCGACAGGATCCCGACGCAGGACAGTCACGAAATCCATTTCGCCATCGGCCAAGGTCGCAAGGATGGTGTCGAACGCATTGTCCGCGTCGAAGTCACGGTTTCGCCCGATGACATGTATGGTCCCTATGTCGATGCCTGCACGTCGATGAATGGCTCGATTGCGGCGCAGCTCATCCTTGCCTTGCCGAAAAAGCCGGGCGTTCACGCGCCGGAAAGCTATTTCGACGTGGCCACCTATTTCCCCGAGCTGGAGAAGCGGAAATTCCTTATCGCCAAATTCGTCGAGTGACGGGTCGGGCGTGATAGCAAGCTGGTAGAGGCTACACCTGCCTCGTGCTGACGGTTCATAAAAAGACCCGGGCTTTCATGAAGCCCGGGTCTACATGTTTTATCGATAGCGCAGCGATTTGTGGACAGCTGCCGGGTGCCGGCCTCAGCCGGCGATCAGCTTGACTTCCATGAAGTCTTCGAGACCCCACTTGCCGCCTTCACGACCGATGCCCGACTGCTTGTAGCCGCCGAAGGGCATGCCCGGCGCGCGGGATGTGCCGTTGATCTGCACCATGCCGGCGCGCAGCTTGCGGGCGACGCGCTGGGCGCGTTCCGGCGAACCGGTCTGGATGTAGGCGGCAAGACCGTATTCGGTGTCGTTGGCGATGCGAATAGCATCTTCCTCTGTATCGAAGGGGATCATGACCAGCACCGGTCCGAAAACCTCCTCGCGGGCAATCGCCATGTCATTGTTGACGCCGGCGAAGATGGTCGGGCGGACGAAATAGCCGCGGTTGAAGCCTTCGGGACGGCCAAGGCCGCCGAGGACCGGCTTTGCGCCTTCGGCAATGCCCTTCTCGATCATGCCCTGTACCTTCTCGAACTGTGCGCCGGAAGAAAGCGGGCCGATGTGATCGCCTTCCTTGGCCGGATCGTCGACGATGACCTGTGCGCCAGCCTTGGCGGCAATCTCGACCGCTGCGTCATAGACGGAACGCTCGACCAGCATGCGGGTCGGTGCGTTGCAGGACTGTCCGGTGTTTTCGAAGCAATGCCTGACGCCGCGCTCGATGGCTGCGGCGAGATCGACGTCGGCGAAGACGATGTTCGGCGACTTGCCGCCGAGTTCGAGCGATACCCGCTTCACGGTGGATGCGGAGGCGCGGGAAACGGCGGCACCAGCGCGGGTGGAGCCGGTGAATGACATCATGTCCACGTCAGGATGGTTGGAGAGCGCTTCGCCAACCACTGCACCCTCGCCGTTGACGAGGTTGAAGACACCGGCGGGGAAACCCGCTTCGTCCATGAATTCGGCAAACAGCATTGCCGACATCGGCGCGATTTCGGACGGCTTCAGCACTACGGTGCAGCCGACGGCAAGCGCCGGGATGACCTTCAGCGCGATCTGGTTCATCGGCCAGTTCCACGGGGTGATGAGGCCGCAGACGCCGATGGCTTCATGCACGATCCGCTGGTTCGGGCGGCTTTCGTCCGGCAGGGATTCCCATTCGTAAGACTTGAATGCCTTGATGAAAGCCTTCAGGTGGAAAGTGCCCGAGACGGCCTGGGATTCGCGCGAAAGCTTGATCGGCGCACCCATTTCGGCGGTGATCGCCTCGGCCATTTCTTCCATGCGGCGCTCATAGATGGCGACCAGCTTCTCCAGATAGGCGAGCCGTTCGTCGCGGCTGGTGTTGTTCCAGCCGTCGAATGCCTTGCGTGCGGCTGCAACTGCCCGGTCGATATCGCCCGCAGTGCCGCCGGAAATGACGGCATAGGCTTCTTCGTTCGCCGGATTGATGACGTCGATCCGCGTTCCGCCAGCCGGAGCGACCCAGGCGCCATCGATATAGAAGTTGAGCTTTTCGATCAGTGTCTTGTTCTGCAGCATGGGGGCATCCTGACTGATGGTAGATTTGAAAGGTGGGTGGGCATTCCTTACAGGCCCGCGACGTGCCGGGCCAGCAATTCCTGCGCCGTGAAGAGATCGAGATGGGCACCGCCGGCATTCTTGAACAGTGTTATGCCATTCCCGGATAGATAGGATTTCGCGTCGTCTCTGCAAAGGTCGAAAAGATCCGCCTTTATGTCGTCCCAGGCCATCAGGCCTTTTTCGATCGACTGGACGAATTCTCCGCAATCCCTGCAGGTTTCCCGGCTGTCGGTGTAGAGTTCCGCCCGGCGGATGGTGTCGTCGTCGCATTCGCGCATGTCTGGCCGCCAGCTACCGATCAGGTTGACGTGACTGCCCGGCTTCAACAACGCGCCGCGAACGAGCGGTTCGGTCGCCATGGTGGCGCTGACCACGATATCGGCGATTGGCAAAGCGTTGGCCAGATCGGGAGCAGCGGCGATAGTCGCGTTGCCGAAGGAGAGCGACGCAGCGAGCCTTTCGGCCTTCTCCATGGTGCGGTTCCAGATCAGCACCCGCTCAAGACCGGGGCGGACCGCAAGTGCCGCCTCCATCACATGCGGGGCAAGGGCGCCTGCACCCAGAACGAGAAGCGTGCGTGCATCCGGCGATGCGAGGAAGTCGATACCGAGTGCGGTGTCCGCGGCCGTCTTGCGCAGGGTTAGCGCAGTGCCGTCGGCGACCAGAGCCGGCGTCCCGTTCGTCGGATCGAAGCAGACATAGAGACCCTGATTGGCAGGACGGGCGGGATGTCCTGAGGGGTTCTCGGGAAAGACAGTGACCAGCTTCACGCCGATCAGCCCATCCTTCTGCCAGGCGGGCAGGGTAATGAAGGCACGTTTCGGATCGCCATCTGCAGGCTCTGAAAGAATGGCCTCGCCGGCGGAATAGACCGGGTTCCGGTGCGCTTTCTTCAAGGCCTCGACCAGCGAGGGATAGTCGAGCAGGCGATGAACGTCTTCACCGGAGATCATCTGCATGTTCGCGCTCCCATATTGCCCGTATCCGGTTCCTGAGTTCAGAACGGTACGCAGAGGCGGAAGGCCTCGAACATGGCCGCGTGCACGTTGCGGCTCGCGACCGCATCGCCGATCCGGTAGAGTTCATAGCCGGAACCGGCCGCATCGTATGGCTGGCGTTTTGCCGCCATCAGGGCCGCATTATCTGTCACGCCGGCATTGCGGGACCCCTCGACAAGCGACTGGAACACTTCGTCTAGCGGTGCGGTTCCGTGATCCACCACAACGGCGGCGGCCTCGATTTCCAGCGGTTCATCCGTCAGTTCGTGATGGAAGAGTGCTCTCAGCCGGTTGTTGCTGCCACGGGTGACGGCGACGAGACGGTGGTCGAATGTGATGTCTATCCCGGCCTGCTTGAACTGCTTGCGATAGACGGCGCGTGTCGAATATTCGACCTCCTGCGCCAGTACCTCGTCCATGGTCACATAACTGATGGCCGCGCCGTTTTCGGCAAGCTGCAGCGCCGTGGCTGCGCTTTCGTGGCGGCCGGTGCCGTCGTAAAAGAGTACGTCTCCGGTCATCGGGGTCGAGCTGCCCAGCACGTCCCAGACGTTCAGACAGTGTTCCCCGCCATCGAGCCAGTCGAGATCGGGCAGTCCGCCGGTTGCCACCAGAACGATATCGGGGCTTTCCGCCTCGACCTCTTCGGCTCCGGCATAGACGTTGAAGCGGACATCGACACCGAGACGGGCAAGCTCCTGTTCGCGCCAGCCGACGATGGCCAGAAGATCGCGACGCCAGATGGCGCGGGCTGCCAGCAGCAACTGTCCGCCGAGCTGGCCGGATGCCTCGAACAGCACGACTGAATGGCCCCGTTCTGCGCAGATCCGTGCAGCCTCGAGACCGGCCGGACCGCCACCGACGATGACGACCTTCTTCTTCTCACCGGTGGTCGGCTCGATCACCTGTGGCAGCAGCGTCTCGCGGCCGGAGGCCGGGTTATGGATGCAGTTCGCCTTCTTGTGCATGCAGTAGGATGCGCCGACGCAAGGCCGGATGCGGTCTTCCTCCCCGCGCATCAGCTTGTTGACGATCTGCGGATCGGCCATATGCGCCCGTGTCATCGCCACCATGTCGACAAGGCCTTCGCGGACGGCATGACGGGCGGTCGCGAGATCGGCGATGCGGGCAGCATGGAATACGGGCAGCTTGGTGTGCTGGCGGAATGCGCCGACCCGTTCGAGGAAGGGACCGAGCGGAACCGACATGCCGGGCATGTTCTGCTCCGCAAGCGCAATCACAGTATCCATGCGTCCGAAGATGCAGTTGAAGTAATCGACGAGGCCTTCCCGTTCGAAGATTTCCGCGATCCTCAGGCAGTCCTCGAAATTCAACCCGTCCTCGATGGCTTCATCGATGACGAAACGGATGCCGAGCAACATGTGATCAGGCAGGTTGCGGCGGATTTCCTCATGCACCATTAGGCCGAAGCGAACCCGGTTTTCCAGCGACCCGCCGAAGCGGTCCTGGCGGAAATTGGTGCGCGGCGAGAAGAACTGGCCGATCAGATGGCCGCCGGTCAGGGTTTCCAGACCGTCCAGTCCACCTTCGCGACAACGTCTGGCTGCCTCGCCATAGGCCTTCACCACGCGGGCGATATCGTGTTCGTCCATTTCGCGGGAAAATGCCCGGTGCTGGGTTTCGCGCGAGCGGGAGGGTGCCATTGCCGGAAGCCAGTTGAGCACGGTCGCATCGGCGCGGCGGCCGAGATGCGAGATCTGGCACATGATCGCGGCCCCCTGCGCATGGATGCGCTCGGAAAACTGCTGAAGGTGGGGAATGATGTCGTCGGTCGCCATGTTGAGCTGCCCGGCGCCGCCCCAACTCGAGTCATTATCGACCATGGATGAGCCACCGAACATGGTCAGCGCCAGTCCGCCCTTCGCCTTTTCCTCATGATAGCGCTGGTAGCGCTCCAGCGGCATGCCGCCCTCTTCCAGAAACGGCGCATGGCTGGTGCTCATGACGCGGTTCTTCAGAACCAGTGACTTGATGGTCAGCGGCTGCAGCAGCGGATCGAGGCGTCGGCCTTCGGAGATGGTTCTGGACATTGCGGCATCGGCATTCATGGCTTGCGAACCTCACCGTTCGACCTTGCTTGCTGCTCTGCGGGCATTTCTTGGCACAGCGGCAGCCTTGAAAGCGGGAAAGGCGCGGGACATTGATGCCCGCGCCTTTCTCATTGTGGTGTCAGCCCCAGAGGCCTTCGGCTTTCAGTTCGTCCTGTACCTTGACGATGCTGTCACGGAAGATGCGGACCATTTCGTCGATCTGTTCCTTCGTGATGATCAGCGCCGGCGAGAGAACGCACATGCTGCCGATCGGGCGCACGATCAGGCCGCCTTCGTAGCAGTAGCGGTCGACGCGGAGCGCGACCTGCTTGTCGAACTCCGAGGCTTCCGTGTCTTCGGGATTGGTGACGCATTCGACGCAGCCGAGAAGACCAGTGCCGCGCACGTCGCCGACCAGCGGAAGCGCCGTCAGTTCCTGCAGCTTTTCCTGGAAGTAGGGGGCGATATCGCGAACGTGCTCGAGGATGTTGTCCTTCTCGAAGACCTCGATGTTGGCGAGTGCCGCGGCGCAGCTTACCGGGTGACCACTATAGGTATAACCGTTGGTGTAGTAGCTGCCCTTGGCGTTCTCGCCGCTGACGCGCGACAGGACCTTGTCGGAAATCACGAAGCCGCCGAGCGGAACGTAGCCTGACGTCACACCCTTGGCGAAGGTGATGATGTCGGGGACGATATCGAAGACTTCCTCCGACGCGAACCAGTGACCGCAACGGCCGAAGCCGGTCACGACCTCGTCGGAAATATAGAGGATGTCGTGCTTGCGGCAGATTTCCAGAATGCGGGCATGATAGCCCTTCGGCGGGATGAGAATGCCACCGGAAGCAAGCAGCGGCTCGGCAAGGAATGCGCCGACATTGTCCGGGCCGAGCGTGTTTACGCGCTCCTCGAATTCGGCGATGAGGTGCTCGAGGAACTGGGCCTCCGTCATGCCCTTGGGACGACGGAAGACGTTCGGAGCGGAGATGAAGGATACGTTCTCAAGCGCCAGATCGAAATTCGGGCGGTTGCCCGCGCGACCGGAGCAGGCGGCCGTCAGGTGCGTGCTGCCATGATAGCCGTCGATGCGGCAGATGATGGCCTTCTTGGTCGGACGGCCAAGAACGTTGTTGTAGAACTGCACGAAGCGCAGGGCGGAATCGACTGCAGACGAGCCGCCGGTTGTAAAGAACACATGGTTGAGATCGCCCGGCGCGAAATCGGAGATGCGCTTGGAAAGCTCGGCCGCCGGTCCGCTGAGCGAATACCAGGGCGAATTGTAGCAGAGGCGCAATGCCTGTGCGGAAATGGCGTCCGCGATCGGCTTCGAATTGTAGCCGACCTGAGTGCACCACATGCCGCCCGGACCGTCCAGCAGCTTGTGGCCGCGATTGTCCCAGATGTGGACGCCGTCGGCGGAAGCGAACATCGGCCGTCCGCCGGATGTTCCAAGCTTCGCCATTTCCTCGGCGGGGCTGATCAGGTGTTCGTGCGCGGCAGTCTCAAGTTCGGCAGCGTTCCACTGCGATCCCTTTTCGATATACATTCCCTGTCTCCAGATCGTTGGCAGCCGGCCGGGCAGGGCGTGCCCGGAAAGGTGCTTCAGGCTTTCTGCTCCTCCACGGAAAAATCCGAGGGGAAATAGGATGCGAGGTAGGCGAGGCAGACGCGGCGGGAATTCTCCCGATCTCCCGGCCCGTTCTGTCCCGTGACGTGGCTGAATACCCAGCGTCCGTCGGTGATGGCGTAGAGCCCCTGCGCCACCAGATCGGGGTCGAGTTTCACCGCGCGCAACGCGGCAAGTTCGGCCACCAGTTCGGTTATGACGGCGAGCGAGCGTAACTTGAGTTCGTTGCAGCGCTTGCGGTAGGCCGGAACCCGGCTCGCCTCGGCCCAAAAGGCCATCCACACGGCCAGGTATTTCGATTTCGCGACGCGGGCGTCGAAATCCAGATCGACCAGCTTGCGGAGCTGCTCGGCCGGCGAGCTGACCGAGGCGCTGATCGTGCTGCGCCAGATTTCCTCATAGCTTTCGGCCAGAAAATCGAGCACGGCGAGCAGCATCTTTTCCTTCGTCTTGAAGTGAAAAGCGATGACGCCATAGCTGCAGCCGGCCTCGTCGGCGATGTCGTTGATCGTAATTCCGGACAGTCCCCGGCGCGCCACGACATCCAGCGCGGCCTTCAGCAATTGCTGCTGCCGTGCTGCACTTTGGCTTGAAATCTTTTTATTTTTTTCCGTCATATAAAAACGATATCCACGTAACTCATTGGTGTCAATTATCTTTTTTTACAAGAATTTTGATCGATCAATCAGATTCTTATTGACGGATCAATCAAACTGAATTGTTATCTGCCCCATCGGCAGCGATCCCGAAGATAACGGAGACGCTGCAGGCTCCTCGTGTGAGCGAACCCGGGACGGCGTGGCCGCCCGGCAAGCGAGCACTCGACATCGGCGGCTGGGAGGGTCGCGGATGCTGCATGCCAGCGCGTGCCTGCCGGATGGCGGGACGCTTAAAGAGAACAAGGGGAACGAATTCATGAGTGACAATGAAAACAGCACAACGACGGATCGCCGCATCGCGGGTCTGTCGGCCACCAGGCGAGCCTTCCTCTCGGGCGCCGCAACCGCCGCTGTCGGGCTTGCGATCCTGCCGTCGTTCCCGTCGATGGTTTTCGCCGAAGCAAAATCCGGCGGCCATGCCCGTTTCGCCATCAATGATGGAGCCCAGACGGACGCGCTCGATCCCGCGACGTGGCAGAGTTCATTCACGCAGGTCGTCTTCGGCGGAACGCTGTGCAATGCGCTGACCGAACTCGGCGTCGATGGCTCGGCCGAGCCGGATCTGGCCGAGAGTTTCTCCAGCTCCGACGATATGAAGACCTGGACCTTCAAGCTCAGGAGCGGTCTCAAGTTTCACGACGGCAAGAACGTGACCTCGGCCGACGTCGTCGCCTCGTTCAAGCATCACATGGGTGCTGAATCGAGCTCTGCCGCCAAGGCGATCGTCGATGCCATCACGGACATCAAGGCGGCTGATGATCTGACCGTCGTCTTCACGCTTGCCGGCGGCAACGCCGACTTCCCCTATATCGTCTCGGATTGCCATCTCGCCGTCTTCCCGGCCAAGCCCGACGGCACGATCGAATGGGGCAAGGGTATTGCGACCGGCCCCTACATCATCGACGATCTGCAGCCGGGCGTCTCGGTGAAGATGAAAAAGAACCCCGCTTATCACAAGCCGGGCAAGCCCTATTTCGACAGCGTCGAATTCGTCAATATCATCGATGTCGCCGCCCGCACCAACGCATTGATGACCGGCGAGATTGACTACATGGTCGATGCCGACATCAAGACCCTGACGCTGCTGGAGCGCAACCCGGAAGTCGAAATCTCCAAGGTCGCGGGCCTTCGCCACTTTACCTTCAGCATGAACACCGAAGTGGCGCCGTTCAACGATCCGAACGTGCGGCAGGCGCTGAAATACGCCATCGACCGTGAAGACGTCGTCGCCAAGGCCTTCCTCGGCAATGCCAAGGCAGCCAATGACAACCCGATTGCCCAGCAGATCGCCTTCGCCACCAATCCGGAGCCGGTGCACAGCTACAACATTGAGAAGGCTAAGGAATATCTGGCAAAGGCAGGCCTCGAAAGCCTGAAGGTCGACCTCTCCGTTGCCGAAACCGCTTTTCCGAATGCCATCGACGCGGCCCTTCTCTTCAAGGAACACGCCGCCAAGGCTGGCATCGAGATCAACGTGGTTCGCGAACCCGATGACGGCTACTGGGACAATGTCTGGATGCAGAAGCCTTTCGTCGGCGTCGACTGGCTCGGCAAGCCGACCTGCGATAGCCTGTTTACCACCGTCTATGCCAGCGATGGTCCGTGGAACGATACGCACTGGAAGAATGCGCGCTTCGACGAACTGCTGATTGCCGGCCGCGCCGAGGCCGATCCGGCCAAGCGCAAGGCGATCTACGCGGAGATGCAGCAGTTGCTGCAGGACGACGGTGGTGCGCTCGTCATCGCCTATGCCCTCTTCATCGACGCGATGTCGAAGAAGATCGGCCACGGCCCGATCGGCAACATGCTCCAGTGCGACAACTTCCGCATGGCCGAACGCTGGTGGATGGCCTGACGCCAGCCGCTTGAAAGCCGGCCGATCTTTCCCGGCCGGCCGAAACACAGGAAACTGCCGTGTTCGTTCGCCTCGTGCCCAACATCATTGCCCGGACCGTCATCGTTCGCCTCCTTCTGGGACTGGCGACGCTCTTCGGTGTGTCCATCATCATCTTTGCGGCGATTGCCGTTCTTCCCGGCGATTTCGCCAAGGTCGCCCTCGGTCGCTCGGCCACGCCGGAAACGGTCGCGAATTTCCGCCATCTGCTCGGCCTCGATCAACCCGCACTGCTACGCTACATGCATTGGATCGGGGGCGTCGCGCGTGGCGATTTCGGCCTGTCCTTTTCCTCCGGGACCGGTACTCCGCGAACCGTGGCGAGCATCATCGGTCCACGTATCGCCAATACCCTGACGCTGGCAGCTGTCACGGCCTGCGTTGCCGTTCCGCTGGCGCTGGGGCTTGGACTTCTGGCCGCGATGTACCGCAACAGCCTGCTTGACCGCGTTCTCAACACGGCGACGCTCATCTGCATCTCCTTTCCGGAATTTTTCGTCGCCTATGTGCTGATGCTGTTTCTCGCGGTGAAGATCCCGCTGTTCTACTCGCTGGCGCGCATCAGCCCGGATATGAGTTCGATGGAAATGCTCGCACGCATGGCCCTGCCGATCGTGACGCTCTGTTTCGGTATCGTAGCGCATATGATGCGCATGACCCGGGCGACGATCATCGGTCTCCTGGCCAGCCCCTACATCGAGATGGCGCGCCTCAAGGGTGTTGCACCCTGGAAAATCATCCTCCTGCACGCCCTGCCGAATGCCTGGGCGCCCATCGTCGCCGTCATCGCCTTCAACCTCGCCTATCTCATCGTCGGCGTCGTGGTGGTGGAAGTGGTGTTCGTCTATCCGGGCATCGGCCAGTCGATGGTGGATGCGGTGAAATCGCGCGACATTCCAGTCGTGCAGGCCTGCGCCCTGATCTTCGCCGCCACCTTCGTCATCCTCAATCTCCTGGCGGATGTGCTCGCAGTCGCCTCCAATCCGCGCCTGCGGCAACCGGCTTCGTGAGGTTCCATGACCGTGTTTGACACTGACCCGTCCGACCTCATTCCCGCACGAGGGCATCTGGTGATCGCAAGGCTGCGCCGGATCCCCGGCGTGACGGCGCTGGCGCTCCTCATCATCCTCGTTTATGCGGTCGTCGCCCTGCTTGCGCCCTTTCTTGCTCCGCATGGTGAGGCGGAAGTCGTCTCGGCACAGCCCTTCCTCCCCTGGAGCGCCGAGTTTCCCTTCGGAACGGATCAGCTTGGTCGCGACGTGCTGAGCCGGTTGCTCTATGGCGCGCGCAACTCCACCGGTATCGCTTTCATCACCACGGCGCTTGCCTTCGTCACCGGGGCGAGCCTCGGCCTCGTCTCGGCAGTTGCGCCGCGCTGGGTCGACCACATGCTGTCGACCGTGGCCGACATGCTGATGTCCATTCCGCAGCTCATTTTCGCACTGATCCTGCTGGCCCTGTTCGGCTCCTCGATCCCGAGCATCATCCTGATCATCGCGCTGCTCAACGCGACGCAGATCTACCGTCTCTCGCGCTCTACCGCGCGAAACACGGCGGCGCTGGATTTCGTGGAGTTCGCGCGGTTGCGTGGCGAGGGCATTGGCTGGATAGCCTCGCGGGAAATCCTGCCCAACGTGCTGCCGACCCTGATTGCGGAATTCGGCCTGCGTTTCTGCTTCGTCTTCCTGACGATCTCGGCCCTGTCCTTCCTCGGGCTTGGCATCCAGCCGCCGTCGGCGGACTGGGGCACGATGGTCCGCGAGGGCGCGACCTTCATCAGCTATGGCGACATCACGCCCCTGGTGCCGGCAGCCGCCATCGCGGTGCTGACCGTCAGCGTCAATTTCGTCGTGGACTGGTTCCTCGACATAGCAAGCGGGCTGAAAGATGAACGATAGGACCGGTTTGAGCGCGATGTCTTTTCCTGCGGCAAACCTTCTCGAAATCCGCCATTTGAAGATGGAAGCCCGAACGCTGCACGGCTGGCACGGTATCGTGAATGATGTCAGCCTTTCGGTGAAACGTGGCGAGGTCGTCGGGCTGATCGGTGAATCCGGTGCGGGAAAATCGACCATCGGTCTTTCAGCACTTGGTTTTGCGCGCGGCGGCTGCCGTTTTGCCGGCGGCGAGGTGGTCTTTGACGGCACTGACCTCCTGCGTCAGCCGGAGCGCAAGCTCCGCGCCCTTCGTGGCAAGCGCATCGCCTATGTGGCCCAGAGTGCCGCGGCGAGCTTCAATCCGGCCCGCAAGCTGATCGACCAGACGGTGGAATGTGCCCTTCAGCGTGGCGACATCTCCCGCGAAGAGGCCGTTGCGGAGGCCAAGGCGCTTTACCGCGAACTGATGCTGCCGAACCCCGAGACCATCGGTGACCGTTATCCCCATCAGGTTTCCGGCGGCCAGCTGCAGCGGGTGATGACGGCGATGGCGATGATCTGTCGTCCCGATCTCATCGTTTTCGACGAGCCGACCACGGCGCTCGACGTCACCACCCAGGTCGAGGTGCTGGCCGCGATCCGCCGAGCGGTCGAGGAACACGGCACCGCCGCGCTCTATGTCAGCCACGACCTCGCGGTGGTGGCGCAGATGGCTCACCGCATCGTGGTGCTGAAGCATGGCCGGGTGGTCGAGCAGGCCGAGACGGCAACCATGCTGACGGAGCCGAAAGAGGCATACACCCGTTCGCTCTGGGCAGTGCGCGACATGGCCAAGGAGGAGAAGGCGCCTGCCGCTCCGATCCTCAGGGTTGCCGATGTCGATGCCTATTACGGTAGCTTCAAGGTGCTCGATGGCATCAATCTCGATGTGCCGCTCGGCGGCACGGTGGCGATCGTCGGCGAGTCCGGTTCCGGCAAGTCGACGCTTTCGCGGGTGATCGCCGGTCTCCTGCCTGCTGCAAGCGGCTCGGTGTCGCTCGCAGGTCGCGAACTTGCCGCCAATGCGGAGGCACGCAGTCGTGACGAGTTGCGGCGCATCCAGTTGATCTACCAGTCCGCCGATACGGCACTCAATCCGAGCCAGACGGTGGCGGAACTGATCGGGCGGCCGCTGTCGTTCTATTTCGGCATGGACGGTCGCGAACGGACGAGGCGGGTTGTGGAACTGCTCGATCTCGTGGAAATGGGCGGTCAGTTCGCCTCGCGGCTGCCCTCCGAGCTTTCGGGCGGACAGAAGCAGCGCGTCGCCATTGCCCGTGCGATGGCGGCCGATCCCGACATCTTCATCTGCGACGAGATAACCTCGGCGCTCGACAGGCTGGTTCAGGAGCAGATCCTGAAGCTCCTGCTCGATTTGCAGGAAAGGATGGGCAAGACCTATCTTTTCATCACCCATGACATCGCGACCGTCAACGCCATGGCGGACAAGGTCGTGGTCATGCAGCGCGGGCGTCTGGTCGAGGAGGGGACGCGCCGGGCGGTGATCGAGGAGGCGCAACATCCCTATACGCAATTGCTGCTGGCATCGGTGCCGCAGATGGATTCCGGCTGGCTCGACGATGCTGTCGCCCGTAACCGCCGGCTGAGACAGGGGCTTGAAACCATGAACGCCGCGTCGTGATGCCCCTGCGGCTACGGACGTTCGACAAAAAAGGGTGAACCATGACGACAACTGGAAAGAAACTGGGACTGACCCTCGCGGCAGGGATCTTCTCGCTTTGCGCTGCCGCCGCGGCACACGCAGCCGGACCGGAGTGGAACGAGATCGTGATCGGCACGGAAGGTGCCTATCCGCCGTTCAATTTCGTCGATAGCGCTGGCAATGTCGGCGGTCTCGACGTGGATATCGCCAAGGCTCTCTGCGACGAGATGAAGGCGAAGTGCACCTTCGTCACGCAGGAGTGGGATGGCATCATTCCCGCCCTTCAGGGCAAGAAGTTCGACGCCATCGTCGCATCGATGTCGATCACGCCGGAGCGCGAGCAGCAGATCGCCTTCTCCGATCCGTATTACACCTCGCGCCTTGCCTTCGTCGGGCGCAAGGACGGCGCGCCTGCCAGCATCAAGGCGGAAGATCTCGCCGGCAAGACGCTTGGCGCACAGTCCTCGACGCCGCAGGCCGATTTCCTGAATGATCTCTACGGTGCCCATGGCGCGACGGTGAAGCTTTATCCGACGCAGGATGAGGCCGACATGGACCTCGCCAACGGTCGTCTGGACGGTGTGGTCGCCGACAAGTTCTATCTGGATTCCTGGCTCAAGGAAGCCGGCAAGGATTGCTGCAAGTTGATTGGCGACCTGACGGAAGGCGAAACCAAGATCGCCATCGGCCTGCGCAAGGACGACGCGGCGCTGAAGGACAAGCTCAATGCCGCCATGAAGGCGATTGTCGCCAACGGTACCTACAAGACCGTCGTTTCGAAGTATTTCGACTTCGACATCTATTGATGCAATCCAGGGGCGCCCGGCAAATGCGGGCGCCCTGTTTTTCCGGAAGGCCTGCTCTTTTCCGACGGGAATGTCTCAGGGCTTCCAGCGGCGGGCGGCATCTACCGTCATGCCGACGAGATCATCGAAGGCGATCTTGGCCGGGCGGCGCATATAGGTCACGATATCGTCTGAAAGCAGTGGCTTTGCCCAGCGTTCCGCGATGATCGAGGAGCCCTTCTGCAGCGCAAGCACGCACAGGATCTGCGCCGCGTTGCAATCCACGTCGTGGCCGATGCCGCAAATGATCTCGAGTGTCAGGTCGAAGTCGCCTTCGCCGAACCAGAGTGCGACGACCTGCGCGGCGGCGTTGGGATAGACGTGGATCCAGTTGTACTCGGCATATTTCTCATCGCACAGCGCCCATGCCGACTGCCAGTCGGGCGAGAGGTGGCAGGCATTGAGAGCGAAATCCAGCACGTTTCCGTATTCGGTTTTCGTCGAGAACAGGGCGATGGTCGATTCCAGCAGCTTGCGGGTATCGGCAACCGCAAAGGCTCTGGCCGCCAGAACGGCGTTGAACACTTCCCCGAGAATGCCGTTGCCGGCGGCGGAGATTTCCGCATCGATATAGGCGAGCCGTGCGGCTTCGCGAGCCCGTCCGGGCACGACCATGCCGCAGATCGTGCCGCGCATCTGCCCGCCGATCCATTCGTCGAAGGGATTGCCGGTGGTGCCGGTCTCCGGCGGAACGAGGCCGCGCCGCATGTTTTCAAGTGCGATCGCCTCGGCGGACCAGCCGAGCGGGATCAACGACGTCCAGCGCTCGCAGATATCCACCCCGGTAACATCCGGTCCCTTTTCAGCGAAGGCCTCAAGGAAGGCGATCTCGAAGGTGATGTCGTCATTATAGGTATTGGGTTCGCGTACGTAGTCGCGGATGGGGCCAAAGGCCTCAAGGATGTTTTCGGCGGTGTAGCCTTCCAGCGCGGTGCCGGCTGCCGCGCCGACGAGCTGGGCAAGCCAGCCGCCGCGCAGGCGATCGGCTACATCTTCGCTGGACAAATCGACGGCCACATCGGCGGGCCATGCCACGGCCTTGTCGAACTCTTCCCACGAACCGTAGCGTAGTGTCTTCTGGGAGGGATGCGCAGGATCGACTTTGGCCTCGCGCATCATCACGCGCAGACGCATGTCGATAACGTAGAGCCGCTCGAAATCGCCTTCAAGCAGTACCTTGCGACCTTCGGCAAGCAGGTCCTCGTAAGGCGGGAGCACATAGCCCTTGCTTTCCATCGATTGCAGGGCGCCAGCCATCAGGCATTCGGGCGCGGCGGAGCCCGGCACGTTGCTGCTCCAGAACAGCGTCATCAGGTCGTCCTGCCCCTTCATCACCGCGCTCGCGTCCCAGGTCTGCTCCTCGGCAGTCCGCACGACGGGTTTTGTATCGCGAAGCAGGTCGCGGGCGAGTTCCCAGGCCTTCATGGATCGATCCTTTTCATGGGTTTTCAGGTAAGGCTTTGCCGCTTCGGGCGGCGCCTGCGGCCGGCATGGAGCGTGAGCACCACCACCGGCACGACATAGGGGATCATCTGCATGAGCTCGTGCGGCAGGCCGAGACTCTGCATGGTGATGGCGAGCGTTTCAGCGGCGGCAAGCACGATGCTCGCGGCGAGCGTGCCCCAGGCGGTGCCCATGCCCATGACCTCGGCGGCGACGGCGATGAAGCCGCGGCCGGCGGTCATGTTCTGGGCAAACCAGCTGACATAGCCCATCGAGAGATAGGCGCCGGCTGCGCCACCGAAGAGGCCGGAAATCATCAGTGCTATCGTCTGCACGCGGCGGACCGAAATCCCGGCGGCGGTCACCGATTTCGGGTCGACGCCGCTTGCGCGCACATGCAGGCCGAATGTCGTTCTCGACATCAGCACCGACATGACGGGCACGCAGAGAAGCGCCAGATAGGTCAGCACGTGATGGCCGGAGAGATAGGCGCCGAGAACGGGGATGTCGCCGATGACCGGAATGTCGATCGAGGGCAGGACACCGCTCTTCAGCGCACCCGACATGCCCTTGTCACCCGTCGCAAGGTAAAGGCCGAGCGTGGTGGCTGATGTCGCCGCGAGATTGACCGCGATGCCGGTCATGATGAGATCGGTTCCCAGTCGATGGACGACGAGGGCCATCAGCAGGCCGATGGAAGCCGATGCGAGCAGCGCACCGAAAAAGCCCATCCATGGACTTCCCGTCGCGGCGCTCACGAGAACACCGGTCAGTGCGCCGGAGAGCATCATGCCCTCCATGCCGATATTCAGCACGCCCGCGCGGTCCGAGATCATCACGCCAAGCGCTGCGAGCAACAATGGCGTGGCGACACGGAGAAGAGTTGCGAAAAGTGCCGGATCCAGAAGCTGGTCGAGAAAGCCGTGCATCAGACGGTCTCCTCGCGGCCACGAAGCCTGCGGATGAACAGGAGCACTGCCGGATTGCGATGAATGGCGTTCGCGGTCACCCCGATCAGGACGACGGCGGTGATGACGCCCACGACCTCGTTCGGTATGTCCATGTTGCGCGCCAGAAGGTCGCCGCCGATCTGCATATAGCCGACGAAAAGAGCCGCCGGGATGATGGCAAGCGGATTTTCGCGGGCAAGGATCGCGACGATGATGCCGGTCCACCCATGGCCGGGAAGCTGCACCCAGGAAAACCGAGGGTAAAGGCCGAGCACCTCGATTGCACCGGCCATTCCCGCGACGAGCCCGCCGAGAAGCTGCGCCGACATGGCTATGCGCGAAAGCGGCAGGCCGAGGTGACGGGCAAGGCCCGGGCTCGAGCCGACAATGCGGATATTGAGCCCCGAACGCGAGGCATAGAGCCAGATTCCACCGGCGATGCAGGCGAGGAAGGCGATGATGACGCCGCTGTTGAGGCGCGTGCCGGGCATAAGGCGTTCCAGCCGCGCATCTGCCGGGATCTTCATCGACATCAACGCGCCCGCGTTCGGGTCCCTGAGCACGTAATTCAGGACGAACAGGCCGGCGAACAGGAAGGCGTAGTTCAGGACCAGCGAAACGACCATCTCGTTGGCATCGTGCCTGAGCTTCAGATAGCCGGGCACGGTGCAGGCGAAGCTGCCGACGATTGCGCCGAAGAAAATAGCGATGGGCGCAGCGAGAAAGCCGCCGATGGGAAGCATCAGCGCACAGGCGGTCGCTCCGAGGCCGCCGAGAAAAAAACCGCCTTCGATGCCGAGATTGAACAGGCCGGAGCGGAAGATGATCGTCGCGGCAAGCCCTGTCAGCATGATCGGAGTGGCCGCCTCGAGAATATTGCCGAGATGGCGCAGACTGCCGAACGGGCCGAGGAAGAACATCTGCAGCACAGCTGCCGGATCGTCCTTCGTCAGCGCGAGCGGAACCATCAGCGCCAGCATGATGGCGATGACGATGGCCACGGTCAGCAACATAGGAACGAGTTGGGCCGTCAGTTTGCGCATCAGGCGGTTTTCTCCACGCCCAGCATGGCCGGCCCCAGGCGGGCGGGCGTCAGCTCCGGCGAATTGTCGAATTCGGCTGCGATCCTTCCATTGAACAGGACGATCACACGGTCGCTCAGCCGCAGGAGTTCATCGAGATCGGCCGTCACCAGCAGGACGGCGCAGCCGTTGCGCGCGGCCTCGTCGATCCGGTGATGCAGGAAGGCGGCAGCTGCAACGTCGATGCCGCGGGTCGGCTGGTCGGCGAGCAGGAAGCGCGGGTTGGTCGCGAGTTCACGTGCCGCGATCAGCTTCTGGGCATTGCCGCCGGAAAGGGAATCCAGTCTCTCGCCGATGCCGGAGGCCCGCACCGAATAGCGCGCGATCATCTCACGCACGCGCCGGGCAATACGACGGCGGCGAAGGAACGGCCCCCAGTCGGTATCCGGATTGCCATCGGTGCCGGCGATCGCATTCTCCGCCAGCGTCAACCCCGGCGAACCGCCCTGGGTGAAACGGTCGGCCGGAAGGTGGGCAAGGCCCGCCTTGCGCCAATCGGCACTATCCGCCCGTGACATGTCGCGGCCGGAGAAGCGGATGGAACCGCGGGCAGCGGTCCTCAATCCCGTCAGAACGGAGACGAGGCCTCGCTGCCCGCTGCCGTCCACGCCGGCGATACCCAGGATTTCTCCCGGCCGGATGGACAGGCTGATGTTTTCGATCCTGTCGGCCGGATCGCTGGCACTTGTGGAAACATTGTCCATGAGGACAAGCGCTTCGCCTGCGGGACGATGATGGTCGCGAACCGGGATGTCGATTGCGTGTCCCATCACCAGTTCGGTGATCTGGCTGTCGGAGATGTCGGCAAGAGGGACTGTCGCGTTGACGCGCCCCTCGCGCAGGATCGTCACCGTTTCGGCGAGCGCGCGAACCTCATTGAGCTTGTGGGAAATGAAGATGATGGTCACGCCCGCTCGGCGCAGATCGTGGAGACGCCCCATCAGCTCCTCGATTTCCGGGGGCGACAGGACGGCCGTCGGTTCGTCGAGAATGAGAAGGCGGGTGTCGCGCGAAAGCGCCTTGAGGATTTCGACCTTCTGCTGGGCAGCGACCGTCAGGGTTCCGGTGATGGCTTTCGGATCGACATGAAGGTCGAAGCGCGCTCCGAGGTCGCGAACGCGCCGCTCGGCAGCTTGCCAGTTGATGAAAGGGCCGCGCTTCGGTTCGTGACCGAGCACGATGTTCTCGCTGACCGTCAGCGTCGGGACGAGCGAGAAATGCTGATGCACCATGCCGATGCCGAGCCGGGCTGCGCGCTCGGGCGTCATGCCGCCGACCGTCGCTCCATCGACGAGGATTTCCCCTTCGCTCGGCTGTTCCAGCCCGAAGAGGATCTTCATCAGGGTCGATTTGCCCGCGCCGTTTTCGCCGCATATCGCGTGGATCGAACCACGGCGAACTGAAAAGGACACGCCCTCAAGCGCAAGCGTACCGTTCGGGTAACGCTTGGAAATACTGCTGAAGGCGACGATGTCGCCGCCTTCAGTCTCAATGGTCGGGGCGTCAGCCGGGGTGATCAAGGACGGACCTTGTCGCGCAGCGCGCCGATGTCTTCGCTGGCCATGCCGAAGGCGGTCGGAACGGTGACGGCACCCGAAGCGATCGCTTCTTCCGCAGCCTTCAGCGCAGCGATGGTTTCAGGCGTTGCGAGCTTTTCGAAATTGCCCTTCTCGACGATGCCGACTGCGCCTTCCTTCAGGCCAAGGCTTTCTGCCTGACCGAAGGGGAGCTTGCCGTCGGCATAACGGTCATAGGCCTGCAGCAGCGAGACATCGACATTCTTCAGGACGGAGCTGACGATGCGCGAGGCAAGTTCCGGGTCGCTGCCGGCGAAGATCGCTTCCTGGTCGGAATCGACGCCGAGAACGTATTTTCCGGTTTCCTTGGCGGCCGAAACCTGACCGAGGCCGGCCTGCGAGGCGGCGATGAAGCCGATGGCCGTGCCGCCGCGATACTGGGCGAGGCCAAGTTCCTTGCCCTTGGCGGCATCCGAGAAGGAGCCGACATAGGAAACCGCGACCTTCACGTCCGGATTGACCGACTGTGCGCCGGCGACATAGCCGACGAGGAAGTCGTTGATGACGGGGATATCCATGCCGCCGAGGAAGCCGAGGGCCGTTCCGGTCTCAGCCGGGATCGCGCCTGATTTCAGGAGGCTCGCGGCATAGATACCGCCGAGATAGGAGCCTTCGTTCTGCTTGTACTGGATCGAATAGATGTTGTCGTAGCCGCCGTCTTCATAGGGAACCGCGGCATCGAAGAGGATGTATTTCTTATCCGGATACTGCTTGGCGACTTCACCCAGCGGCTCGGAGATCGAATAGGTCCCGGCAATGATGAGATCCCAATCCTGTTCGGAAGCGTCGAGCAGCGCCGGCTCCCAGCGCGTTGCGTCGTCGCCGATTTCGAGGATCTTGGTTTCGACCTTGTCGCCGTATTTTGCCTTGATCATCTCGATGCCGTGCGCGGCGGAGTCGAAGAAGGACTTGTCGCCCAGCGCGCCGTTGATGATGAGCAGGATCTTGTCCTGCGCGGCGGCGGTCGCTGCGGTCCCGGTGAATACCGAGACGGAGGTGGCAAGCGCGAAGGAGAGACGGATCAGGTCTCGCTTGGTCGATTTGAACATTCTGAAGCTCCGGAACGAACAGGGTTTAAGCGGGAGGGCTGCACGACTTTTCCTCTCGGGCATTCGGATATGACACTCCGAAAACCGCTGGAAACCAGTCGTTTAAACGTGTAAATAAAGAAACGATGTGACACGCGTCTTGTCAAGATCAAATTTGGAATGCTTTGGCTAAATGCCGGGGAAGTGGTTTCGTTGCCGCCGTTTCCGGTTTGTGCGAATTGGGCAAGGGAATATGACCGAAGACGACAACGGCCAGCGAAGGCCGCATCGAAACCCGACCATCAAGGATGTGGCCCGCGCCGCAGGCGTTTCCTCGGCCACGGTGTCCTATGTGCTCAACAACCTGAACAAGGTGACGCCGGAGGTAGATAGCCACGTCCGGGAGGTTGCCGCGCGTCTCGGCTATTCTCGCAACAACGCCGCGCGGGCGCTGAAGACGGGGCAGATGAACGTCATCGGCTGTATCCTGCCCACGCTGGTGAGCCCGGTCTTTCCTGAAATTGCCCAGGCGGTTCAGGCCCGCGCCGAAAGCTATGGCTACGCCACCTTCGTGGTGGATTCCGGTCAGGATCATTCGCGGGAGGAAAAGGCAAGCGAGCTTCTGCTGCGGCATGGCGTGGATGGCGCGGTGGCGGTTCTCAGCGCCAGCCCGCGCAAACGTCTTCCTCCGGCCTTTCCCCTCGTCGTGCTCGACCAGAGGCTCGAAGGACTGGATAGCGTGCGCGCCGACCATTGGACTGGCGGGCGTTTGATGGCCGAGGAGCTGGTTCGGATCGGTCATCGCCGCGTCGGCCTGCTCTCGGGCGAGCAGAGCGTTGCCTCCAGCCTCGAACGTCGCGAGGGTTTTCTGGACGGCGCGCGCGGCCGGCTGGAAATCACCTGGGATATCGAGGTGCCGCTTCGGCCGCAGTTGAATGACGAAGCGATCGTCGCGATCTCCAGCGCGCCGAGGCATGGCGTGACGGCAATCGCCTGCGCCAATGATCTTGTCGCCATCGGCGCGCTCGGAATTCTCCACAACAACCGCATTCGCGTGCCGGATGATATTTCCGTCATCGGTTTCGATGGCATGGAATGGTCGGGCTGGCCGTTGGTCGATCTCACGACGGTTCGCCAGCCTCTGGCGGAACTCGGCGGGCGGGCGGTCGATATCCTGATGGCAAGGCTTGCGGAACCGGATCGTCCGTTGCAGCAGGTCGCCCTTCCGGTCGAACTCGTCAGGCGGGGTTCGACTGCTGCGCCGGCTTTCTGACATCCGTGAACTAATTGCGGGTCCAAAGCACCGAGCGGTCGATATCGGCAAGCCTTGGGCGTCCGAGCAGTGCGAGCGTTGCTTCCAGCTCGGTCTGCAGGATCGTCAGCATATGCGCAACCCCGGCCATGCCGCCGACGCCGAGTGCATGGATGACCGGCTGGCCGATCAGCACCGCCGAAGCACCGAGCGCCAGCGCCTTGACGATGTCCGTTCCCCGCCGGATGCCGCCATCCATGAGGACGGGCACGCGACCCGCCACGATTTCCGCGATTGCCGGCAGAACTTCTATTGTCGCAGGCAGCGTATCGAGCACCCTTCCGCCATGGTTGGAAACGACGATGCCGGAGACGCCGGCATCGAGCGCCGGTGAAACGTCCGACGGGCTCAGCAATCCCTTGACGATAACCGGCAGTTCGGTCTGGCGACACAGCCACTCGATATCTACCCATGTGGGCGCATGGGCGAGCATGCCGGAAAACACCGGGCTGCCGGTGGTGGCGGTCGAGGATACCGGTGCCGGCATGCCGTCGAGATTGACGGCGCGGATACCTGCCGGAAGGCGAAACCCCGCCCGTTGCTCCTCGTTGCGGATGCCGTTCACCACGGCGTCTATCGTGACCATGATTGCCCGGTAGCCCGCCTGTTCGGCCCGGCGAACCAGTGTCAGAGTGTATTCCCGCTGTGGCTGGAAATAGAGCTGGAACCACAAGGGAGAAGTCGAGGTCGAGGCGATTGTCTCAAGGCTCGCGCTGGCAAGTGTGCTGACCGTCATCCATGTCCGGGTGAGCGACGCGGCCTGGGCGGTCGCCAGTTCTCCTTCGGGATGCGCCAGCCGGTGGTAGGCTGTGGGCGCAAGAATGATCGGATAGTGCAGTGTCTCGCCGAACAGCGACGATGCCGCTGATGCGCCTGAGAGATCGGCAAGGGCGCGGGGCAGGAGACGAATGGCATCGAAGGCAGCGCGGTTTTCCCTCTGGGTCACGCCATCGGCGGCCGCTCCGCCGAAATAGGCCCGCACCTGCGCATCCGCGCGCTCATGGAAGTGACGCTCGTAATCTGCCAGTGAAACGGTATCTGGCGGTATGCTCATCGTCATGCGTTCCGTTCGGAAGAGGCGGCAAGTGCAAGCGCGCGTCGGCAGATGTCGCGAAGACGCGGTTCCGCATGTTCGGCAAAGCCAGTGCCGAGCGTAGCCCAGAAATCCGGAAAGCCGCTTTCGAGGCTGCGCTCCAGCCATGGAAGGGCGCTGTCGATGTTGCCATTCTCAATGAGAAGCCGGGCATGGTTCATCTGTGCCCAGCAGTCGCCGCCCTCGGCGCCCGCGAGGAAGAAGGTGGCGGCCTGTTCGCGATCTGCCGGCACCACCCTGCCATCCTCATGGAAGAGGCCGATCATGTTGAGGGCCTTGCCGACGCCTCGGCGTGCGGCCTCCACGTAAAGCGCATAGGCTTTCGCGTCGTCGCGATATGCGCCGCTCTGGCTGCAGAGATCGGCGAGGTTGAACATCGCCCAGGCATCGCCGCGCTCAGCAGCATGGAAGAAATAATCGTGTGCCCTGGCGAGGTCCGGTGCCGTGCCCCAGCCCCGTTCGAAACATCTCCCTAGCATGTTGAGCGCGCGGGCATCGCCGCCCATGGCCGCGACGCGGAACCATTCGAAGGCCGCATCGTGCTCTCCTCGGTCCAGCGCCATCTGGCCCAGCATGAGCTGTGCTTCCACGATGTCGGCCTTGCTTTGGTCGCCCTGCAGCTCAGGCGGCGGTTCTGTCGCCTCCATGGCCATGCCTCAGAGTTCCGCCCAGCGGCGCAGGAGGTTGTGGTAGTGGTTCACGAAACCGAGGACCGCCGGGTTTTCGTCTCCGAGTTGCTGGCGGGTTTCGATGATATAGCCGTCCAGTTCGTAGAGCATGGTGCGCTGGCCGTCGTCCTTGACCATGGACTGCGCCCAGAAGAAGGAAGCCCAGCGGCTGCCGCGGGTCACCGGCATGACGCGGTGAAGGCTGGAGGAGGGGTAGACGATCATGTGCCCGGCCGGCAGCTTCACGGAATGGCTGCCGTAGCTGTCCTCGACCACGAGTTCGCCGCCGTCGTAATCTTCCGGTTCCGACAGGAAGATGGTGGTGGAAACGTCTGCCCTGAGGCGCATGCCGCCGGAGCCCGGGATCATGCGGATAGAATTGTCGACATGGGCGCCGAAGGTCATGCCCACATCGTAGCGGTTAAACATCGGCGGCAGCACGCGAAGCGGCAGAGCCGCGGAATTGTAGGCGGGGCTGCGGGCCAGGGCATGCAGCACGAGTTCACCGAGTTCGCGCGCTTCAGTGCTGTCGACTGGGATCTGCAGATTGTTCTTCGCCTTTGCCGCCTGATCGCCGGCGGTCACGCGACCGTCGACCCATGAGGAACTTTCGAGGACCTGCCGGCAATGCCGGACTTCTTCAGGCGTGAGAACGTCGGGAACGTGAACCAGCATTTTCCATAACCCCGTATGACATGCAGGCCATGCCCGTCGGGTGACGGGCATGGCCGGTTGGCGGTGGATCGCTTTATCGCCTCAGAACGTGGTGCCGATGTTGACCATGAAGGTCCTGCGGGAAGCAGGCACTGCGCGCACGGCGTTGAAGGACGACTGGTAGTTCAGGTGATCCGTGAGGTTGTAGGCGTTGAGCGAGACGCGGAAGTTATCCTGCTTGTAGCCGACCATGGCGTCGAGCGAGAAGTTTTCCGGCATCTTGGCGGTGTTGGAAGAGTCAGCCCAGTAGGACGACGAGTACTGCGCGCCGCCGCCGATGGAGATGCGGCCGGGCAGTTGCACCAGATTTTCCGGCAGCGTGTAGCTGGTCCAGAAGGAGACGTTGTGGTGGGAAACGCCCGGTGCATCGTTGCCGATGTTGGCGGCCGTGCTCGAATAGGTCACTTCGCCGTCGAGATAGGCATAGGCGATATTGGCGGTCCAGTCCTGCATGATCTCGCCGTTGACGCCGAGTTCCACGCCCCGGATGCGGCGAGCTTCACCGTTGTCGGAGAAGCCGGCGGTGATTTCGCCGGTAACCGGATCGACGGTATAGGCATTGTCCTTGTCGATCTGGAAGATCGCGCCGGTCAGGCCGAGACGACCGCCGAGCAGGTCGATCTTGCCGCCGATTTCGAAGGTGTCGGAGCGTTCCGGCTCGTTGCTGACGCCGTCGGAGGGCACTTCGGATGCGACGCCGCCGACGGCGACCGCGATGTCCGTGCCAACAGGGCGATAGGTGCGGGCGAAGGACGCATAGAGCATGGCGTCGTTCGTCGGTTCCCAGATCGCGCTGATGGCCGGGCTGAGTTCGCGGGATTCCGCAGCACCGCCAACGGAGGATGCGCTGGTTTCATATTCGCTGCGGAAATAGTCCCAGCGCAGGCTGCCCTGCAGTGAAACCTGATCGGTCAGCCACATTCTGTCGCTGGCGAAGAGGCCCACGTTCTGGGCGGTCGCATCACGGCTGGCGCCGGTGAAGGCGAGCGATGCACCGCTGGTCATGGCGTAGGCAGGGTTGACAACCGTCTGGTTGTTGACGCGGCCGGTCCAGGTGCCGAGATCGCGATTGTCTTCCTGGTAATTCATGTCCAGGCCGATCATCGCGCGGTGACGTAGCGCGCCGGTCTCGAACTCGCCCTTGGCAGCCAGTACGTTCTGGATCGCCCAGCCTTCCTGCTCATACGCCATGCCGCCGCCTGCACCGTAGGAGAGCGCGACATTGGTGCCGTTAAGAAGCCTCTGCAGGTTTGCTGCGGTGACGCCCGCCGGGTTGGTGGCGGAGAATTCGCGCTTGTAGATGCCGAGGCGTGTGTCGTTGGTGATGGTGATGCCGTTGTCGAGCTCTTTGGCGAAGTTCGACGTGAACATGTGCGTGTCGCTGATGTCGCGGTCGGTGCTGCGGATATAGGAGGTCGAGGAATCGATGCCCGGTACGCCATATTCGGTCAGTGGGCGGTAGATGCCGTCTGCGCCCTGCGCCATCGGCACGCCGTAATCCGGCGTGGTGTCGCGATGCAGGTAGGAGTAGTTCAGATGCCATTCCGTATCGGTGCCGAGGCCCATGCCGATATCGAAGGCCACGCCGCGACGGTCATCCTCGACATGGTCGCGGTCGGCTACATTACCGTCCTGGAACATGCCGTTGAAACGGATCGCGGTGGTGTCGTTCACCTGGATGTTACTGTCCACCGTCGTGCGATAGGTCGATGCGGAACCGATGCCCTGGTCGATGCTGGTGCTGGTGCCGAGGCGCGCCTTCTTTGACGACTGGTTGATCAGGCCGCCCACATTGCCGACGCCGAAGCTTTCGCCCGACGGGCCCTTGATGACTTCAACGCTTTCCGTGTTGAAGGCGTCGCGCTTGTAGGCGCCGAAGTCGCGCAGGCCGTCAACATAGATGTCGCCCTTTGCGGTGAGGCCGCGGATGCGGAACTGGTCGCCGCTCTGCCCGCCATTGCCTTCGCCGGTCGACATAGTGATGCCCGGCACGTTCTTGAGGATCTGCTCGAGCGTCGTGGCGCGCTGCTGTTCGATGATCTCGGCCGGAACGACGTTGATGACCTTCGGCGTTTCCTTGACGGTCGCGGGAAGCCGCGAAATGCCGGTCTTGGCGGAATTGGTATTGGCCGCGTTCTGGCCGGTCACGACGATCGGCTTCAGGGTCGTGCTGTCATCGCTCGAAGCCGGGGTGGTGTCGGTTGCCTGCTGGGCCGAGGCTACGGCCGGCAGCGACGAGATGGTCATGGCCAGTCCGGCCTTTGCCGCGCCGGATACGAGAGGATGAATTCTTCTGGAATGATTTTCTTGCGTCATAGGCCCTTCTTTCACGTCTTGCCCCACACCGATAACGCACCCGTTGGACGGGGTGCCTTCTGGCGAATAGGGCGTGTCAGGAGCCGGTCGCAACGACTATAGTTTATAATTATTATAAATTTCATGAGCCGCATGATTGGCGCGTGAAAACATGACTGTTTTTATCCGAATTTCGTGGAAAAAACATGCTTTGCAGGGTGGCGGGAAGAGGCGAGTGCCGCTCATCACCCGCGCCTTCTTCTGACAAAAATAATTTGTTTCAATATGTTGCTGGCTGCAAAAAGCGTACGGTCACAAATGCGCAATGCTTATCGGGCCGATGCCGCGCCTGAAGTGTTGCCGCAATGCAACGATTGTGACGAAAGCTAAACCGGCTGCCGGTTGGCGGCCAGCGTAAGCCGGTCGCGCCACAGGCCACGGGCCGATTCCAACGCTTCTTTATAGCTGGCGGAAGCGGAGCCGGAGCGTGCCACGAGCGCGACAGCGGCGGTTGCCACGATGATCTGCTCGGCGCGCGGATCGGCCATCGCGCCCGACCACACGCCTTGCCAGAATTCCAGCGTGGTAGCGTAGGGTACGGCTTCGGTCCTCGGCTCCGTCACGCTCTTGACGAAAGTATCGAGCGCTTGCCCGCCGACACGCCGATGAATGGTGGTGGCCCGGAAGGGATTGACCTGGGCGGCCCCCCGCACATTGGCAAGGAGTGCAATGTCGTTCTGGTCGATGAGGGTGGCCGCGTCGAGCTGGACTTCCTTGAGCGAGCGACTGGAAACGCCCGTGAAGCTGACGCCGGCATTTGCCGGGTTGAGCAGCGAAATGGAGTCGTGCACCGGATTGCGCATGCCCATGACGCCGCTAAGCCCGATCAGGCGATAGATCTGCGGAGAGAGCGCGACGAGCGGAAGAAAGGCTATGCCACGGCTATCGAGCGCCTCCGCTGCCTCTGCCGCATCGAGGCAGACGGGAATGCCTGCCGCCTTGGCCACCACTTCAAGACGGCCGCCTGCTTCGCCGGTACCCGAGGCGCCGTGCAGAAGCACGCGATGTCCGTCAAGCGCAACAAGCCGGGCGGCATGGAAATACCATGGCGGGGAATTTACTCGGGGTGAAGTGTAGCAGGGCCAGTCGATATCGGCGCGGGTCTTCAGGCCAAAGGATGCCTGCACATGGGCGCGGATGGCCTGAACGAAGCCGGCAAATTCCGTGGCGGTGATAGCGCGATGCTGCAGAATGCCGAACAGTGTTCCGATCTGTATCGGATCGGCCTCGCCATCGAGAATGAGCGCCATCATGTCAGCGGCTTCATCGACTGCGAGAGGACGACGATGCCCAGCCCCGCGGCTGATCGTGGCGCAGTATTTCTGTAGCCGGGAATGGGGCGGCGAGTTTGACCCGATATGAGCGTATTTCGCCGCGAGCTGGTCGGCCGATGGCTCCCCGTCCGCAAGATGTGCCGGACGCACGGAAAGATCGGGCGCCTTCAGGCTTGCCGGAACGTTCCATGCGGTGTCGAATGGGGCCAGGCCACTCCTCGCCAGTCGCTTCTGGTCGAAGACGGCATCTATGCCCCGGGATAGCGCGTGGATCATCGGGCGAAGGGATTCCGCGAAGGGTGTCG
This sequence comes from Rhizobium sp. ACO-34A, assembly GCA_002600635.1. Classification (NCBI taxonomy): domain Bacteria; kingdom Pseudomonadati; phylum Pseudomonadota; class Alphaproteobacteria; order Hyphomicrobiales; family Rhizobiaceae; genus Rhizobium; species Rhizobium sp. ACO-34A. Next base: position 53,355 of record CP021374.1, read on the forward strand.
GCACCAGCCCGCGTCCGGAGCGGACGAACAGCGGATCGCCCAAAGCGTCACGCAACTGACCAAGCTGGCGGCTGACGGCGGAGGCCTGCAGGCCCAAATTCTGCGCTGCCTTGCTCACGCTGGCGGTCTCGAGCAGCATGTCCAGCGCAATGATCAACCGACCGCTCTCCAACCGGTCCAGCAGGAGGCCGGCGTCGCGTTCCACGCTCTTGTTGATGGTCCCGTCCTCGTCGATGCGGTCGCTCACGCCGATGAATTGCCGATGGCCCGGAGCCGGCAAGGATCGGGTAGCGTTTCCTGATTTAACTGTCGCCAATAATCAGGGGCATTACATAACATGAATAGTCAAGTCAACTTTCAGTCAGCGGCATGAACGCGGCGCGTGGATCGGCTTTTTGCGGACCGCTGACGATAGGCGAAACGTCAGAGGTTTCCTGAACATTGTGTCTCACGTCTGAGACACCGATGACGCCTCCCGGCAACAGCGGTTCCGGAAAATGCATGTTTCTCAAATGGTTGATATTTATACGGCGCTAATGTTTACAAAGATAAACATAGATTGACTTTTATAAAATATGCTGCGAAGTTCCGCTTGCCTCATCGAACGGGAGCTGGCGGAGGCCGCCTGAGGGGCACTGGGAGAGAGAATGAATATCCGGGAGGAGAGCCTGGCGCGCATCGCGTCGGGTGCGAACTTTGACGTGCTTGTTGTCGGCGGAGGCGTGAACGGCGTCGCCGTTCTGCGCGAACTGGCCCTGAATGGCGTTTCGGCGCTTCTCATCGACCGCGCGGATTTCTGCAAGGGCGCAACGAGTGCTTCCTCGCGCATGGCCCATGGCGGCCTTCGTTACCTGGAAAACCGCGAATTCAAGCTGGTTGCCGAATCCGCCCGTGAACGCAATCTCCTCCTGAAATACGCCCCCCATTTCACCCTGCCGCTGGAAGTGGTCGTGCCGCTTTCCCATTACCTGCGCGGACTGGCCGGCTCGATCCTGCGTTTCCTCGGTCTCAGCGGCCGCAGCGGTCCCCTGAGCACGGCAGGCTTAAAGGGCGCGCTTTACCTCTACGAATTCCTTGGACGTGTGGACAAGGTCCTGCCGTCGCATCGCACGGCGCTGCGTCGCGGATCCTTTCCGAAAGCCCTCTCTTCGCGCTACCGCGCCGTCATCAGCTATTTCGATGCTCGCATCCGCAATCCGGAGGCGCTGGTCATGGAAATGATCGAGGATGCGCTGCAGGCGAGCGAAAACGTCGCCTGCCTCAATCATGTCGACTGGAAGCAGGACGGCAATGGGGTCGCGATCTCGGACCGTATTTCCGGTCAGACGGCGCATGTCCGTCCGAAACTCGTCGTGAACGCCGCTGGCGCCTGGGTGGATCAGGTGAACCGGGCGCTCGGCCTCAGGACGGGTTATATCCGGCCGGTCAAGGGCGCTCATGTGCTTGTCAGGCACGATGAGTTGCAGAAGCGCATGGACAGCCGTGCCTTCTACTTCGACGATGGCACGGGCCGCATGGTGATCTGCTATCCGCTCGATCACACAATTTTGCTGGGCACGACGGAAATTCAGGTCGATAGCCCTGACGACGACACCGTTGCCGCCTCCGAAACCAGATATCTCACGGGCGCGCTCTCAAGTCTTTTCGACGACATCGATGTCACCGAGCGCAATATCGTGGCGGTGACGACCGGCATTCGTCCGCTGCAGGCCGGCGGTGGCGCAAGCGTCAACCGGGCAAACCGCGACCATCTGATCGCCGAGGACCGGCTCGTTTCCGGCCAGCCGCTTCTCTCGCTGGTCGGGGGCAAGTGGACCACCTTCAGGGCCTTCGGCGAGCAGGCATCCGACCGCATTTTCCAGCTCCTTTCCGTCAAGCGCAGGGTAGACACCTGCCGGCGGCAATACCGGGGTGCGGCCGGCATGGGACCGGGCGGCGCGGGCCGGCAGGAACTGGTGAACCGGCTTTGCAGCGGGCTGTCGCTTGCACCGGCAAGGGCGTCCGATCTTGTTGCCCGGTACGGCGCGGTGGCACAGGAGGTCGCAACGTTCTGCAACCTGTCTGCCGATACGGCGATTGCCGGCATTCCGGATTTCACCGAGCGGGAACTGCGCTGGCTGATCGAGAAGCGCGCGGCAGTTTTCCTTGATGACCTGCTCTTGCGGCGCACGCAGATCGTTCTCGACGGTCGCTGCACCGAGGCCGTCGTGCGCGATTTTGGATTGCATCTGGCGAAGGTGCGTGGGCTCGATGCTGCATGGGCAGAGAAGGAAATCGCCCGCTGCCTCGCCATGCCGACCGTTCTGCCTCAAGGTGCTGCGCGGGCCGAGACGCAGGAGGTTCGCCATGGGTGACCTGTTTCTGGCAATCGACGCTGGCGGCACTGCGGTCAAGGCCGCGATCTTCGACGGAAACGGCCGGTTGGTGACATCCCGCGCCGTCGATGTTTCCACGATCCACCGCGACAACGGCTGGGTGGAGCGCGAGCCGGAGGCTTTCTGGCGCAACACGGCGCTCGCTATCCGCGAACTGACCTCCACGCAGGTTGATCCCGGCCGCATCGCCGCCATCGCCTGCACGGGTTTCGGCAATGGCATCTTTCTGGTCGACGAGAACGGTCGCGGTACGCGCGACGGCATCGTCTCGGTCGATCACCGGGCGCAGTCGATCGTCGAGGAGTTCCATCGCGACGGCACTGCCGAGGTGATGGAAGAGCTGTCCGGCCACAGGATCTGGGGCGGCCAGACGATCATGCAGTTGATCTGGCTGGCACGGAACGAACCCGATGTGGTCGCGAAAACCCGCTGGGCGCTGGCTTGCAAGGACTATATCCGCATGCGGCTGACAGGCGTTGCGGCGTCGGATCCGACCGATGCAAGCGGCGGTGGCCTGCTGGATCTGGAGCGCGGCGATTACGATACCGCCTATTTCGAGCGTCTGGGTATCGGCGCCTTCGTAAGTCGCATGCCGCCGCTCGTGGAAAACACCGGCATAGCCGGGCGGATCTCGCAGACCGCGGCAGAGGAAACAGGCCTGCTGGCCGGAACACCGGTCGTCGCGGCGATGATGGATGTCAGTGCCTGCGTCACCGGCTCCGGTGTGATCGGTGGCGATGCGCTGACCATGATTGCCGGAACGTGGTCGATCAATGCGATCGAAACGGACAGGAAGGTCCGCAAGCCGCCGCCCATCCTCAACATGCTGCACCGGGACCGCGCCTGCCGTCTTCTGGCGGAAGGCAGCCCGACATCGGCGGCCAATCTCAACTGGTATCTTGCGCGCGCCGCCGGTGGTCAGATCGACGTGGCGACGGCCAACGAACTGGTTGCCGCAAGCCCGGTTTCCGGCCGACGCTGCCATTTCATGCCCTTCGTCAATGGCCCGGCGCCGAGGCGTGGCGCCTTCGTCGGCATCGTCAATTCCGACGACCGCGGCTCGATGCTGCGCGCCCTTTACGAAGGGGTTGCCTTCCAGCATCGCCGGCATGGCGAGAGTGTTGGGGAATATGTCGCGCCACTCCGGCCTTCGACCATCCGCCTCGCAGGCGGGGCATCCAAGAGCGAGGTCTGGTCGCAGATCTTCGCCGATATCTGCGGCCTGCCGGTCGAGGTGTCCGAGGGCGAGGAACTTGGCGCGCTCGGTGCCGCGATGTGCGCGGCTGTTGCAACAGGCCATTACAGCGATCTTGCGGCGGCGTCGCGCGGCATGTGCCGCGTGACCCGGACGGCCCTGCCCAATGCGGCGGTGCGCCAGTTCTACGAGGAACGCTATCAGCAATTTCTGACACTCGATCAGAAACTCGCCGATCTCTTCTAGCGATCGGCAACCTGGAAAATCAGTTCTTTGGAGGAGGAATGATGATGAAATTGAAGACAGCCTTTTTATGCTCCGTATGCATGCTGGCGGTGCCGGCTGCCGTCCGGGCGCAGGAAGATGCCTGCGTCGGCAAGGTGCCGACGCTGAACGTGATCGGCCAGGGCATGCCGTCCGTCACCGAACTCGACAAGTATGTCGGCGAGTTCAACAAGAAGTGGCAGACGACGGTGAAGATCAATCTTCTCGGTGAGAACGAGCGCCGCGCCAAGGCGCGTCTCGATGCCTCCACCGGCGCCGGTGCCTATCAGGTCCTTTATGTCGATGAGGCAAACACGCCCGAATATGCGACGGCCGGATGGATCTATCCGCTGGCTGATGTGCTACCGGCCGAATACGACATCGCCGACTTCCGCGTCGACCTCGCCAATGTCGCAAGCTATCAGGGCAAGCAGTATTTCGCGCCCTTCGTCGGCGGCGGCGATATCCTGATCTACCGCAAGGATGTGCTTGAAAAGGCTGGCCTTGCCGTGCCGAAGACGCTGGACGAAATGGTTGCCGGCATCAAGGCGGTCAACGATCCCGCCAACAAGCTTTACGGATGGGCTGCCCGCGGCCAGCGCGGCTCCGGCATGAACGTATGGCGCTGGACACCGTTCTTCCGCGGTCTTGGCGGCGAATGGATGAATGGCGATCAGCCGGCCTTCAACTCCGACAAGGGCGTTCAGGCGACCGAACTCTATATCGATCTGATGAAGTATGCGCCGCCCGGTGTCGGCACGTTCAACTGGTCGGACTCGGTCGAAGCCTTCCGCGGCGGTCAGGTCGCGTACCTGATCGAATCCGACGTGTTCGGTCCGTGGATGGAAGATCCGGAGAAGTCCGTGGTCAAGGGCAAGGTCGGTTATGCCCCGCCGCCCGAGCCGCTCGGCTCTGCCGGCTGGGCGCATGGTTTCGCCGTCTCGACGGTCGGTGCCAAGGACGAGTGCACGAAGAAAGTTGCCGGCGATTTCGTCGGCTGGGCAACCTCCAAGGAGATGGAAGCCCATCGCCTTGCCGATGGCATCGCCTCGGATATCGGCCGCCAGTCCACGCTGAAGAGCGAGGCCTTCGCCAAGGCCGTGCCGGCCGAATATATCCAGGCACTGCTGGCGACCGGTTCGCGTACGCAGCTTCTGATCATGGCGAGCCCCGTTTGGCCGGAGATCGGCGACAATCTCGGCCTTGCGCTGGAAGAACTCTTCACCGGTACGAAGACGGACGTTCAGGCAACGCTCGACGAGGCAGCCTTCGCCGCCGAGGACACGCTTCGGCACGCAAAATAACTGCAGAGGCCGTGGCCGGGCGAGTATGCGCCCGGCCCGGTCCGCAACTTTCAAAGAGCAACGGAATGCAAAAACAGAGATTCGTCTTCTGGACGCTTGCGCCCGCCTTTACCATTCTCGCGATCCTGGCATTGGTTTCCGTTGCCGGAGCGCTGTACTTCTCGGTGATGGACCGGTCGTTGCGCTATCCCGATTATGATTTCGTCGGGCTGTACAACTACCAGCGTCTTCTCGGCGACCGCCGCTTCCTCAACGCCCTCAAGATCTCCGCGATCTGGGAGGTGGTGACCGTTGCGGGCTCGTTGCTGGTGGCAATGTTCCTGTCGGTCTACATATTCGAGAACACGCGTTCAGCGCGCGCACGCAACCTGATCTGCCTGGCGTTCCTCGCGCCGGTCCTGCTTCCGCGCGTCGCGGCCGCCTTCATCTGGCGCTTTCTCTATTCGCCGTCGCTTGGTCTCATCAACTACATCGCGGGTCTGTTCGGTTTCGGTCCGATCGAGTTTCTGGCCAACCCGAAGCTCGCGCTGTTTTCGGTCGCGGTCGTCGACATCTGGCAGTGGGGCCTGTTCTTCACCGTCATCATGCTGAAGCTGCTGGAAACCCTGCCCAAGGATCCCATTGAAGCCGCCCAGCTCGACAATGCGAAGACATGGGAAATCCACGCCTATGTGACCATGCCGATGCTGAAGGCGCCGATCATCAGCCTTGCCCTCGTCAAGGCGGTGGAATCGCTGCGGTCCTTCGACCTGATCTTCGTCATGACCGGCGGGGGACCGGGAACGGCGACCGAGACACTCGATCTTTACGCCTATCAGGCCGGTATCAATCTCGGCGGTCGCGTTTCCTATGCCTCCGCCATGTCCATTCTCCTTCTTCTCATAACCACGGTCGTTTTCACGCTCGTATGGCGAGGTATCCGCAAATGGTCAGCCTGATCCGCCGCACCTTCTCCCGGGGCTTCCTGGCCCTCATGATCCTGATCGCGCTGTTGCCGATCGTCTGGACCATCCTCGGTTCGTTCAAGAAGCTGAAGGATATCGTGACGCCGGTTCCGACGCTCATCTTCACGCCGACGCTGGAGAACTTCGCGACCATCCTGAAGAACCCGTCCATCCGCGATGGTCTCGGCAATTCGGTGGTGGTTGTGGGTGTCTCGGTCCTGCTCGGAGCGCTGTTCGGCATTCCCGCCGCCTACAGTCTTGCGCGGCATGTGGAGAAGAAGAAGGACGACCTTCAGTTCTTCGTTCTGTCCCTGCGCTTCATGCCGCCGGTGGCAATCGCGATCCCGTTCATCATCATCTATCTCGACAGCGGCATCTACGACACGCTGACAGGCCTGATCCTGGTCTACCTGATCTCCACCATCTCGACGGTCATCTGGCTCTCCGTGCCGGCCTTCGAGCGGGTACCGAAGGAGATCGAGGAAGCGGCGGCGATGGAAGGCTGCTCGCAGGCCGAGATATTCCTCAAATTCGCGCTTCCGATCGCCGCACCCTCGCTGTTCGGCTCCCTCGTCTTCACCTTCGTGCTGGTCTGGAACGAACTGCTGCTGGCGCTCACGCTCGCTGCCGAAAACTCCACGCTTCCCGTCGTGGCCGCGTCCATCACGTCGCTCGGCAAGGAAGTTCCATGGGGCGTCATCAATGCCTCAACCGTCATCCTCGTGCTGCCGCCGCTGGTCTTCATCGGTCTTCTGATGAGCTTCATCAACCGCATGGTCGCCACGGGCCGGAAATAGGAAAAATCGACAATGGCCAACATCAAATGCACCAAGATCCGCAAGTCCTATGGCAGCCATACGGTCATCTCGGATCTCAACCTCGACATTGCCGACCATGAATTCGTGGTCTTCCTCGGACCTTCCGGCTGCGGCAAGTCCACCATGCTGCGCATGATCGCCGGTCTCGAGGAGATATCGGACGGCACGGTCAGCATTGGCGGCCGCGACGTGACGCATCTGCCGCCGGGCGAGCGTGGCGTGGCGATGGTCTTCCAGTCCTATGCGCTCTATCCGCATATGTCCGTGTTCGACAACATCGCCTTCGGCCTGCGCCGGCAGAAGGTGCCGGCCGAGGAAATCCGCCGCCGCGTCGAGCATGTGTCGAATATGCTCGGTCTCGCCCAGCTTCTGGAGCGCAAGCCGAAGAACCTTTCGGGCGGCCAGCAGCAGCGCGTTGCCATGGCCCGCGCCATGATCAAGACGCCGAAGCTCTTCCTGTTCGATGAACCCCTGTCTAACCTCGACGCCAAGCTGCGCGAGAAGCTGCGGACCGAAATCCGCCGCATGCATCTCGATCTGAAGACCACCACCATCTTCGTGACGCACGACCAGCTCGAGGCGATGACCATTGCCGACCGCATCGTTCTCATGCGGGCGGGCGCGATCGAACAGCAGGGTGCGCCTTCGGAAATCTTCGACCGGCCGGCAACACGCTTCGTCGCCGACTTCATCGGCTCGCCGGCCATGAATTTCCGCGATTGCAGCGTCGCAATCGACGGTGACGAGGCGGAACTGACCTCGGGGTCGATCCGCCTGAAGGTGCCGGCGAAGGATTATCGCGAACTCGGTTCGGGGGCGAAGGTCGAGGTGGGCCTGCGTCCTTCCAAAATGGATATTGCCGCCGCAGGCGATGTGAACGTCATCAGCGGAACGGTGGTGCTCGTTGAAAACATGGGCAGCGAAGGACAGGTGATCGTCGATGTCGACGGCCGGGAGATGTCCTTCGTCACCAAGGCGTTCCGCACGCTTGAAGCCGGACAGCGGATCGATTTTTCGATCGATCCCGACAGCATTCACATTTTCTCGAAGGAAGACGGCCGCTCGCTTCTGCGCACTGCGGCCTGAACGTCTTCGACAGCAGGAGGGATCATGACATGACGAAAACCCGTTACGAAGAAAAGATGGAACGTATCCGTGCCGGCCGGTACGCGAAGGGTGATTTCATCATCGCCGACGCCAAGGACGCCGATCTTTCCGGCGGCATCCAGACGACCGGCCGTCGCAGGGACACCAGGGGCCGCGTGATCGGCGACCGCACCCGCGTCGAATTTCTCGCCGAAATCGAGGCGCTGGTGAAGCAGGATGTCGTGGACATCATGCTGGCTTCCACCTCCAATATCGAAAACCTGCAATCGCGCGGTGTGTTTTCCGGCTCGCGCATCATGCCGGCTTTCCGGGCCAATGACACGACCGATGTATGGGGCGTCATTCGTGGGGGCAACTATCGCGCGACGCAGTCCCTGCCCTACAGCGGTACGGACCTGACGCGGGCGCAGGCCGAGCTTTGCCTCTATTCGATGACCTTCAACAACAACACCGCGGCCGACACAGCAACGCTTGAGGCCTATCGCGATTTCCGCCCGAAGGCGCGGGCGGCCGGCAAGCAGCACTTCCTCGAAGTGTTCAACCCGAACATGCCGACCGGCTTCAGCGCCGCTGAAACAGGCATGTATGTCAACGACTGCATCGCCCGCACGCTTGCCAGCCTGACGGTGGACGAGCGGCCGGAATTCCTGAAGGTCGCCTATAACGGCCCCGCTGCTCTGGAGGAACTCGTGGCTCACGACAGTTCCGTCGTGATCGGCGTGCTCGGCGGTGGCACCGGCACGCATCGCGACACTTTCGAACTCGTCTGGCAGGCGGAAAAGTTCGGCGCCCGTCTTGCGCTTTTCGGCCGCAAGATCAACATGGCAGAGCATCAGCCCACCTTCATCAAATGGATGCGTGCCGTGGCGGATGGCGACGCCACGCCCGTTCAGGCCATTCGCGGCTACCACGGCGATCTCGCCAATCTCGGCCTTGCGGCGGACCGCTCTGTTGACGACGATCTGCTGATCACCGAAGAGGTGCTGATGACCGCCGCAGAGCGGTAAGAGGGTAACCGGGAAACATCCATGTACCGACCGCAACATCCGTCCAACAAGATCGTCGCCGAGGTGGCGTGGATGTACTACGTCAAGAACCTCAATCAGGGAGAGATTGCCGATGCGCTCTCCCTGTCGAGGCCGACCGTGATCAGCTACCTGAAGCTGGCCAAGGAGCGGAACATCGTCTGCATCCAGGTCGCTCCGGAGCATTACCGCATCAATGCCATGGCGGATGCGCTGACCGAGAAATATGGTCTGAAGAGCGTGCATGTCGTTCCCGATGACGGGATGCAGGGCGAAATACTGACGCGGGCTGTCTGCGAGGTCGCAGCGCACCATCTGCCGAATTTCCTCGAAAAGGGCGATGTACTCGGCGTTTCCTGGGGGCAGACCGTTTCCTTCGTCTCGGAATATGTGCCGCACTGGCCGATCGAGGAGCTGACGGTACGCCAGCTTCTCGGGTCCATCGCCAATCCGCTGCTCAGCACATCGGAGAGCTGTACCACCGAAATCGCCCGGCGCCTTGATGCCTACTGCATCAACTTCAATGCGCCGGCCGTCTGTTCCAGCTCGGCGCTGGCGTCAGCGCTGAAAGCGGAGCCGATCATCCGTGAGCAGCTCGATAATCTGCACAAGTGCAACAAGTCGATTTTCTCGCTTAGCCCCTGCACGCCGGATACTCATGTGGTGCAGTTCAAGATCGCGACCGTCGAGGAAATCGATGAATATCGGAACCGGGGCGCAGTCGGCATCATCGCCGGCCGGTTCATCGACGAGGCGGGGCAGGCGGTTCTCGGCGATCTCGATGAACGCATCATCGGCGCCGACCACGATCTCCTGCGCAAGATGGAAGGGCTGCTCGTGGTGAGCGGTGTCTTCAAGCTCGATGCGGCAAGGGCCGCGCTCCGTGGCGGCTTCGTCGATCATCTCGTCACGGATACGAAGATGGCGGAACTTCTCACTTCCACCGATTAGTCGTCTCAGGCCTGTTCCGCTCAGGCTTCCTGCGATGAAACCGGAACGATGACCAGATTGGCGCCGCTGTCGTAAAAGCGCTGGCGCTCCTCCATGTCCAGCCCGTCATCCGTAAGGATGGTTCCGACGCGGTCCATCGCGGTGATGCGGTAAAGGGCGCGGGCGCCGAAGCGGCTGGAATCGGCCATCAGCACCGTCGACGCCGCGGCATCCATCATGGCGCGTTTCGCCTGCACCAGATCCCATGAGGTATCGGAGGCGCATTCGCTATCTATGGCCTGCGAGCAGAGGAAAAGCCGGTCGCAGCGAAGGTCGCGGAGAAAGGAAAGTCCCGGTTCCCCGAGCAGTGTGAAGGCGCCTGGGCGGCAATGGCCACCGGGCACGATCAACCGGATGTGGTTCTTGTTGGCCAGCGTGCCGGCGACGAAGAGGTCGCTGGTGACGACGGTGAGCGGTATGGAGAGGCCGGCGACGACCTGTGCGAACTGGTGCAGGGTGGAACCGGTGTCGATGAGGATGCTCATATCCGGTTCGAGAAGCCCGGCCGCAGCTTCCGCGATGGCGCGCTTTTCCTCGACCGCGGTCTGGCGGGCCTGATCTGTGGTCGGTTCGAAGGCTGCGTTGCGGCGAATGCGGACCGCGCCGCCATGGGTGCGCCGGACAAGTCCCTGGCTGTCGAGCTGGTCGAGATCGCGGCGGATGGTCGAGACGGAAGCGCCCACCAGTCTGGCAAGCTCCTGATTGCTTGCGGCCACGCTGTGTTCGAACCAGTCGAGAATCTTCTGCCGCCGCTCGGCGGGCAGCATGTCTTCTGCGTTCTGGAATTCGGCCTCGTCAGTCATGGCATGTCTCCCCAATGGGGTCATGCCACCGTCCGGCGCGGATGGCAATGCGCTTGAAAAGGGAAACGGGCGAAGCCGAGGCTTCGCCCGTTTGAGATGGCCCGGAGAATTGGGGAAACCGGGCCATTGATTGCGATCAGATGTCGATCTTGACGTATTTCGCCTGGGCTTTGCCGACGCCGCGATAGGCCGTGACTTCGATTTCGACGCGGTATTCGCCGGCAAGCGGCGTTGCGGTGATCGTCGAGGCCGGGTCGATGCCGCGGAACTTCTCGCCGAGAACGGCCATGACGGCTTCCTTGTCTTCCGCATAGGGAATGGCGACGCGCGAACGCACGACATCGGCAAGGCTTGCATCGACGGAAGCGAGTGCGGCTTCAATGTTCTTGAAGCACTGCAGGGTCTGCTCGCGGGGATCGGGCGACATGACGCGGGTCTTGTAGTCGATGCCGGCGGTGTTGGCGACGAAGATCATGTCCCCGACCATGGTGATGCGGGAGTAGCTGGCCTTTTCCTCGTAAAGGCTGCTGGTCTTGATCTTGACGACCTCGAGTTCACTCATGCTCATTCCTCTTGTTTGCCGGCCTCTTGTTTTACCGGACAGTGAAAGTCATGCGTCCTTGCGCAGGCGCTTGAAGCGCTCCATGCGGAAGGGCGCGGGATCGACGCAGGGCTTGGCGCCGGTCACGATGTCGGCCATCAGTGCGCCGGCACCCGGACCGATGCCGAAGCCGTGGCCGGAAAAACCGGTCGCGAGATAGAAGCCGGGAACGGAGCCGACCGGCGCAATGACCGGCACGGCATCCGGGGTGACATCCATCAGGCCGGCCCACATCTGGGTGATCTTCGCGCCGCGGAAGACCGGGAAGGCATCGCGCAGATGGTTGACGCCGCCGTTGACGAACCGCATCGACGGATCCGGATCGAGAATGCGGACCTGTTCGAAGGGCGTTACTTCATCGCTTCTCCAGCTGCGGGCCATCGTCGCCTCGCGAATGAACTGGCCGCCGACACGAAGCGTCAGCTCTCTCCACGTCTTGATGAGGCTCGGAATGTAATCGCAGAACAGGCGGAAGCTGTCCGGCGTCAGCGGGGCAATGTTTGCGTTGCGCTGGGCAACCGTGAAACCGCCATCCATCCTTCTGCGGAAGGAGAAGTTGGCCGCACCCACGGGCATGTCCGAAACGCCTTCAACGGAGGAGACACGCGCCACGCTGCCCAGAACCTTCAGGACAGGAAGGTCGATGCCCATGTTGCCGGCAAAGAGCCGCGACCATGCGCCGCCCGCCAGCACGACGGACGAACAGCGGATCTCGCCGCGCTCGGTCACGACGCCGCTGACCCGGCCAGCCGACCGCTCGATGGAGCGAACGGCGCAGTTCGTGAGGATGTGCGCGCCCTTGGCTGCGGCTCCCCGCGCCATGGCCGGTACGGCGATGAACGGTTCCGCCTTGGCGTCGCTCGGGGTGTGAAGTGCCGCTCGGAATGGCTTTGCCATGCCGGGGATCAGCGTCTTCAGCGCCTCGCCGGTGACAAGCCGGGAATCGAGCCCAAGCGGGGTCGCGTGCCTCAACCAGTCCTCATAGGCGGCCACATCGGCGTCCGTATCGCAGAGATAGGCGATGCCTTGCTGACGGAAGCCGGTTTCGCCGTTCACGCGCTCGTTCATGCCGCGCCAGAGGCGCAGGCTTTCGATGGCAAGCGGCAGTTCCACCGGGTCACGGCCCATCTGGCGCACCCAGCCCCAGTTGCGCGAGGACTGTTCGGCCCCGATCAATCCTTTTTCGCAAAGGGCGACACTGACGCCACGTTCGACCAGTGAAAGCGCCGTCGCAACGCCGATGATGCCGCCGCCGATCACCACGACATCTACCTGCGCAGGCAGCTCCTGCGGTGTGACAACAACATCGGGAATAATTCTGGACACGTCGTGCTCCTGAAATCAAGCGCGTAGGAGGTTTTGCGCTTTGTTGGAATTTTATGGTCGTATATGGCGATTATTGCAAGTGATGAAATCACAATGTGGCACTTTTTGGAATATTTTGAACTCTATTTGACGTTTCTGTACCAGAAACGATCAGGCGCCGGACGTAATGCCGGCGCCCGACCGGTCAGGAGCGCCGCATCTCCCGGAAACGTGCAATCAACTGTTCGGTACGTTCGGGATTGGTGAACGCCGAAATGTCGCCGAACAGGAGGTCTGCCTCCTCAACCGTCATGAGGCCGCGAGCAACCGAGGCGTCCCTGATCGAAAGGTTGTGGGCTGCCGCATGCTTGGCGACCGCGGACGCGGTCGGGTAATCGTAGATCGATGCAAGCGCGGTGGAGAGCGCCAGCGAACCGGAGGCATCTGCAAGGCAGCGCGCGACATTGACCTCGATGCCGGCTACGCAGCCCTGGACGAAGAGCGGAATGGCGCGGCACATCAGTCGGACGGATTCACTTACGGCCTCGAGAATGATCGATTCCCAGACGTTGAGGTCCAGCTCGCCTTCCGCCGCCCGCGTCACTGTCGCGTCGTTCCCGATTACACGGAATGCGACCTGCATCATCATTTCCGGCATGACGGGATTGACCTTGCCGGGCATGATCGAGGATCCAGGCTGCACGGCCGGGAGCACGATTTCGGCAAGGCCGGCCCGGGGACCGGAAGACATCAGGCGCAGGTCGGCGGAAAATTTCGACAGCGTGACGGCGGTCGCCTTCAGCGCGGAGGAAACATGTATCCAGTGATCGGCGTTCTGCAGCGCGTCGAAAAGGTTGTGCTCGGCGCGATAGGATTTGCCCGTCACGCCTGAGAGTTCCTGAAAGACGGCCGTGCGGTATTCCGCCGAAGCTCCGAAACAGGTTCCGACGGCCGTCGCCCCGAGCGGCAGGGCAAGGCAGGATTCTTCCAGCATGTGGATGTCGGCGATCTGGCGTTCGAAAGCCGCGCTATAGCCGGAAAACTGCTGGCCGAGCGTAATCGGCAGCGCATCCTGCAAACAGGTGCGCGCCAGCTTGACGATATCGGCGAAGGCTTTTTCCTTGTCGAGCAGGACGTCGACCAAGCCGTTCATCTCGGCCTTCAGCGCTGCAAGCTGGCCGCCGATCGCCATCTTCATGGCGGAGGGGATCACGTCATTGGTGGATTGCCCCATGTTCACATGGGTGTTGGGATGCACAGGATCGGCGCCCTTGCGGCCAGTGAGGATCTCGCTTGCCCGGTTTGCCAGCACTTCGTTGACGTTCATGTTGGCGGCGGTGCCGCCGCCCCCATGATAGATATCGACCGGAAAATCCGCACGGCGGATCATGGCCGAGTATTCCATCGCTGCCTTCTCGATTGCCTCGGCAATCGCAGGTTCCAGTCCGCCGGTGCGCAGATTGGCACGTGCTGCTGCCCGCTTGATGGCGACGATCGCGAGGACGAAACCCTCGATGTCTGCGATGGTTCGCCCTGAAATCGAGAAATTGTCGACGGCGCGCGCCGTCTGGATGCCATAGGCGAGGTCATCGGGAAGAAGGCGCGTGCCGAGCGCGTCTTCTTCCATGCGGGTGGCGATGGCAGGCCGGTCCATGTCAGCGGTCCGGGCGGTCGATGAAGTCGCGCAGGCGATACCAGCCGGTGAAGACAGGCAGGAACCACGGCTTGCCCGAATAGAATGGAACGGGCGTAAACTTCTTGCGGTCGAAGGCTGATGGCATGTTCTGCTCGCCGAGGATCTTGCGGGCGGTCTGATAGCCGAGATAGGTCATCAGGGCGACGCCGTTGCCGTTGCAGCCCACCGCGAAATCCGTGCCTTCACGCTCGCCGATATGGGCAAGCTTGTCGACGGTCATGGCGACGCTACCGACCCATGCATGGGTGACCTTGACGCCGGCAAGTTGCGGCCAGATCGCCAGCATGCGGGCGTAGAGCCGCTTCGCGGCCTGCTTTTCCGACATTTCGAAAATACCCGGGCGCGAGCCGAACAGCAGACGCGTTCCGTCAGGGGAGGGGCGGGTGTAAATGAGGTCGCGGCGGGTATCGGAGACCATGCGCGCCTGCGGGATCAGCTCGGCCAGAAGATCGGCGGGAAGCGGTTCGGTCGCGATCTGGTAGCTCTTCACGGGAACGAGCCGCCGGGCGAGTTCCGGCGAGGTATCGGCGGAGGTGTAGCCATTGGTGGCGACGATCACATTGGTCGCACGGATGGTTCCGCGCGCCGTTGGCACGATCTTCTCGCCATTGGGGCCGTCCTTCACGATGCCGGCGCGCGCATGCGAGCGCAGCTGAACGCCTGCAGCCTTTGCCCGCTCGCGCAGCGACTGGTGATAGAGGCCGGGATGCAGCCCGCCGTAATCGTCGATCACCATGCCGCCGTGATAATAGCTGGAGCCGATGGCGGCGCGCTGGTGCTCCCGATCATAGAAGTGCACCTTGACGCCGGTCTTTTCGGCAAGCAGCGCGCCGTGGCGCTGCAGTGTTTCGTAGTCCTTGGCCGCATGAGCGCCGAAGAAGCGGCCGGTGAGCTTCAGCCCGGCATCCAGCTTCTCGGTCTCGACCAGCATTTTCAGGTATTCGAAGCTTTCATTGCTCTCGCCGATGAGGCGGGAGACGAGTGCGGGATCGATGCCCTTGATGGCGCCGCCGACCACGAGCTTCTGTCCGCTCGAAACCATGCCGCCGGAGCGCGTCGAGCAGCCGGAACCGATGCGGTCGCCATCCAGCACGACGACGGAGCGACCCGCGCGCGCCATATGGGTCGCGGCGTTCATTCCGGCATAACCGGATCCGATCACCACGACGTCGGCGCGTTCGGGCAGCGGATCGAGATTGGTCTCCGGCTCGGCGCCTTCCCACCAGTAGGGCGCCTCCTTGAAGTCCTCTGCATAGATATCGTCAAAACGGGACATGATGGCATCGAGCCCGAAGGCTCGCCTTTCATAGAACGCGAGAAGGCTTGCGCCGCGCAGCGCACGGACCGCCCCTTAAAGTCGAATGCGCCGGGCCGACGCTGGAAGCGCCGGCCCGGTGGCGCGATCAGAGAACCTGACCGAGGAATTCGCGGGTGCGCGGATCCTGCGGATTGTCGAAGAGTTCGGCAGGCGGCGCGCTTTCAACGATCAGGCCGTGATCGGTGAAGCAGACGCGGTGCGAAACCTCGCGGGCGAACTTCATCTCGTGGGTCACGAGAATGCAGGTGAGACCGTCGTCCACCAGTTCGCGGATGGTGAAGAGCACTTCCTTGACCGTTTCCGGGTCGAGCGCTGCCGTCACCTCGTCGAAGAGGATGACTTCGGGCTGCATGGCGAGCGCGCGGGCAATCGCCACACGCTGCTGCTGGCCGCCGGAAAGCTGGCCCGGGTAGTTGTCAGCCTTTTCGGAGAGGCGAACCTTCTTCAGGAGCTTGCGGGCGCGGTCTTCCACTTCGGCGCGCTCGTGACCAAGCACCTGGATTGGCGCCATCATGATGTTTTCAAGCGCGGTGCGGTGCGGGAAGAGATTGTACTGCTGGAACACCATCGCCACCTGGTGGCGCAGCGGCCGCATTGCCTTTTCCGTCTTCATCTCGTGCACGCGGTGCTCGCCCACGCGGATGAAGCCTTCGTCGACGGGGATCAACCCGTTGATGCAGCGCAGGATGGTCGACTTGCCGGAGCCGGAGGGGCCGATGATGCACACGGCCTCGCCCTTCTGCACGGTCAGCGAGATGCCTTTCAGAACCTGAAAGTCGCCGAAGGATTTGCGGATGTTGTCGATCTCGATCAGAGCGTCGGAACGGTTCATAGATTGTCTCCTTTGACTGCACGTTCCAGCCGGCGCGCGAAGACCGCGATCGGGTAGCAGTAGGCGAAGAACAGGAAGAGGATGGTGAGATAGAAATAGACGATGACTCGTTCGCTCTCCATGGCGAGCGACGTGCTCAGGATGGTCAGCACATCCTGGATGCCGGTTACCGTTGCGAGCGCTGTTGCGATCATCAGAAGGGCATAGAGGTTCATCCAGCCGGGGATCATGCGGCGCAGGGCCTGCGGCATGATCACGTAGCGATAGATCTGGCCGGTGGTATAGCCGAGCGAACGCGCTGCCTCCCACTGGCCGCTATGGATGGACTGCACCGCGCCGCGGATGACTTCCGAGAGGTTTGCACCCGTCGGCAGCGCCAGACCGATCACGGCCTTGACGAAAGGCGGGAATGATACGGAGACACCGAAGATGCGCATCTCGAAGGGCAGGATGTAGAGCATCGCGAACAGCAGTACGAGCCAGGGCGAGTTGCGCAGGAAGTTCATCACTGCGAGCGCCGGAAGCCGAATGATCGCGGACCGGGCGAGCGTCGAAAGACCGAGGATCAGGCCGATCAGCGTCGCCAGAGCCATGGAGGCGATGGACAGGAGGATGTTGAGTGCGAAGCCGCCCTCGACAGGCCAACCCGAACCGGAGCCGGTGAGCAGCAGCGGAAGACGGGCAAATACCCGCTGCCAGTGCTCGGCGCCGCCGGAGGCCGCGTCGATGCCGACCCAGGCTAGCACAACAGCGACGATCAGCAGCAGGACGGCGCGTTTCTTGTCTTCGTAGGAAAGCGGGAAACTCATGTTCAGTGCCCCTTTCCGTAGCCGGGGAAGGCCATGAAGGCTTCAAGCCTTGCCATCGCGAAGGTGATGATCGAGACCAGCACAACGTAGATGAAGAGCAACAGGATCATCATCTCAAGTGTGCGGAAGGTGTCGTTGTAGATCTGTCCGGCGTAGTACATCAGTTCCGGCACGGTAATGACCGAGGCCTGCGACGTCGTCTTGAACAGGTTCGTCAGGATGTTCGTCAGGCCGGGCAGGCAGATGCGGGTGGCGATCGGAGCTTCGATGCGCCAGAACCGGGCCCAGCGGCCATAGCCGAGGGAACGGGCGGCCTCGATGATCGACCGGGGCATGCTTTCGATGCCCGAGCGGAAGGTCTCGATGGCCAGTGCTCCGCCAAACAGGCTGAGCGAGATCGAGGCACAGGCGAAGGCGCTGAGCAAAGGAACCGACAGGCCCGTCGACGGATCGGTTACCTTGAGGCCGAGCGTCGAGAGAGTGAAGTAGGCAAACAGCATCTGCAGAAGCGGCGGGGTGTTACGAAACACCTCGACGAAGAGCTCGATCAATGCGTCGAGCCAGAAGATCCGCAGCGTCAGGCCAAGGGCGCCGAGCAAGCCGATCAGGATCGCGGCGCTCGATGAGAGCGCCGCCAGTTTCAGTGTGTTGATGACACCGGTAAGCAGCCATTGCTGGTAGGCTGGGTCCGCGAGCCAGGAATAATCGAGACCAAACAAGGGCCGCTCCGTGTCCGTCAGTTCTTCTTTGCCGCGGCGGCCTTGGCGCGCTCGGCAATGTAGTCGGAGTGCGGCATGCCGAATTCGGTTTCCCACTCGATGAGCTTGCCTTCGCCTTCGGCCTTTTCGATGGCCTTGTCGATGGCAGCCTTGAATTCGGCGTCGCCTTCGCGGATGCCGCCGGCCATCGGAGTGAATTCATAGGGAGCGACGGCAATCTTGTAGTTCGACCAGTCGGCTTCCTTCAGCTTCTGCTGGAGGGTCATGTCGTCGAAGACGAAGCCGATGCAACGGTTGTCCTTCAGCGCGCGATAGGCTTCCGGCTGGCCCTTGAAGGCGACGAGGTTGATGCCGAATTCCTCGGTCATCTTCTTGTTGTAATAGGAACCCTGGATGCCGCAGACGGGCTTGCCCTTGAGTTCTTCCCACTTGGAGATCGTGCCTTCCTTGGCCATCAGCACCGACGGTCCGGCGGCGGATACGTATTCCGTCGTGAAGTCGATGACCTTGTCACGGTCGGCGTTCACGCCGAGGGTGGCGAAGATCGTGTCGACGCGGCCGGCGGTCAGGAATTCGATGCGGTTGGCGGCGACGACCGGAACGAGTTCGATCTTGTCTTCGGAACCGAGCAGTTCCTTGGCGACATACTTGGCAAGGGAAACTTCGAAGCCGACGATCTCGCCCTTGTCGTTGAGGAAGCCATAGGGCGGATAGTCGTTCTTCACACCGACGATCAGCTTGTCGCGGGACTTCACGTCCTCGAGCGTACCGGCGACGGCAGCGCTACCGGCGAACACGGCGGCGAGCGCCACAGCCGAAACGGTCAGTTTCTTGATTTTTGTCATTTAGTTCCCCTGAGTAAATATGCGCCTTCCGGCGCTGTTGCTAGAAGCAGCGCCGCTTCAGCCCTCGGCTTTCGCGGATGCGGAGATTGGGTCGCCTAGAAATTGCGCATTTCCCTGTCGCGATCCAATTTTCATCATTGAAGACGTATTTTTCTCATTATACAAGTTATGTATTGTTGTTTTTTCATAATGTGAGATTTCATGTCCGAGATCGTCGTATCACCCACAGGCGGAGCTCAGCTGCTCGACCGTGCCGTTATCCTCCTCGATCTCGTCGCCGATGGCGGTGTCGAGGGCATATCCCTGAAGGAACTGACAGCCCGTTCCGGGCTTAATACGGCGACCTGTCACCGTATCCTTAACACATTGGTCGGACACAAGCTTTTGGCGCGGGACGACAAGAAGCGGCGCTATCGACTAGGTGCCCGGATGGCCATTTACGGGGTGCGTGCGGCGCGCGGTCCCGGCATCATCAGCCGGTGCGAAGTGGCGCTGTCGAGACTGCGCCGACGCACCGGTGACACCACTCACCTGATGGCTCGATTCAACCACGATCTGGTCTGTCTGGACAGGCGCGATGGGGAATGCATCGTGCCGACTCTGACGGGTTCCATCGGTGGTTTCGTGCCGCTTGGGGCCGGGCCGGGCTCAATTTCGATGCTCGCCTTCCTGGATGAGGACGAGCAGGACTACATCATCCGCGCCAATATCGAGCGTTACGGCGCTTATCGCAACCTGACGGAAGAGAAGGTCCGCCAGTTGATCGCCGACACGCGTACGCGCGGATATGCTGTGGATATCGGTGAACTCATCCCGGGTATCGCAGGCGTTGCGATGCCGATCATACTTCCGGGAGAAAAGCCGGGTGCTGCCCTCAGCTTCACATTGCTCTGCGCAAAGCTGACGCCGGGCGTGATCGAGCACTATGCCGCTCTCCTCAAGGAGGAAATCGACGCGATCATCGGTCAGTGAGAACGGATGATCGAGCCTGACCTGCGCTGAAATCGCCGGTCAGGCTGTGTCGCCCGTCAGGGCTTGGGCACGACGGTCGCGAGCTTGCGGAAGGTCGAGAGGATCTCCAGCCGGCTCGCCACTCCCTTGGCGACACGCACGATGGAACCGGGTCCGATCTTCACCGACTCAGAGCCTTCCTGCGAATAGAGCGCCTCGCCTTCCACCACAACGAAGGTTTCCTCAAGGTCGCGGCCCGGATAGCTGTAGGTGCCGAGCTCGGCCTTCCAGACGGCGACGATGGTGCCGTTTTCGACATCATCCTGCCAGATGGAGCGCCTGTAGGAACCGCTATCACGGCCATCCGCCGGCAGTCCGGGCGTCAGGTCGATGTCGTCGGAAATGTTGAAAATCTGCATGGTCATTGCGGGTCTCCTTCGGGGCAATCGGTAGCGCAGACGGAAGCACGGCTCCCGCCGTCATGGCGCATGGTGATGAAAAATACTCAGGCGTGCGGCGGTAGCGGCGTGCCGGAAAGCCTCGCTGTGATGTTGTCCCTGATCCGGTAGTAGCGAAGCGTCAGGGCCGGGCCGAAGCTCATGTAGAAGGGCGCTTCCGTCAGTGGCTCGAGCTTCAGGGCAAGTTCGTTTTCCGGCTTGCCGAGCGCCCATTCCGACAGGATGGAGCCGAGCATGGAACCGGTCGGAACCCCGCGTCCAGACAGACCCGTCAGCGCCACCACGCCGGGGGCGAGGGAATAGAAGCGCGGGACCGTGCGATACTGCATATCGAGTTCGCCGAACCAGAAGTAGTCCCAGCGGATCTCGCCCTTGATCTGCGGGTGCAGCCATTTCAGCCGGTCGCTCATCACCTGTCGCGTATAGGCCATGTCGCGGCCGCGCCGACCCATCGGGAACATCGAAGCGACGATGCGTCCCTCGGCATTGTACTTGTAGACGTAGATGTCGCCGCGTCCGTCGTGGATCGTCGTGTTGTTCGGCAGCACGGTACGGCGCGTTTCCTCGTCCAGCGGCTGGGTTGCCGCGACAAATACCTTCTGGATCTTGAAGGTGCGGTCGAGTTTCGGCCATCCGCCCACGGTGTAGGCGCCGGTGGAGAAGATCACCTTGTCCGCGACCACCTCGCCCTTGTCCGTCTTAACCGACCAGCCGCCGGTCGGGTTGCGGTCACAGGCGATGACTGCCGAACCGGTATGGATGACACCGCCCTCCTGCATGACGGCGCGGGCAAGACCGCGCGCATAGCCCAGCGGATTGAGATGCCCGCCTTCCTCGTGCAGCCAGCCTCCATAAAAGCGCGGACTGCCGGTCATGGCTTCCACCTCGTCCCGGTCGAGGACCCGAGTGCGAGCGCCGACGGCGTTATAGGTCTCGACCTTCTTGTCGAGGCCGGCAAGCGCTCCCTTGTAGGGCGCTCCCATGACATAGCCGTTCTGCACCCACTCGCAGTCGATCTGGTAGTCGCGGATCATGCTGGAAACGCGGTCGTTCGCCCGCGTCTGGCGTTCGATCAGGCGTTCCGCCCAGGGCGCGCCCAGCATGGTGCGCAGTTCCGGCAGGCTGTAGTGGGTGAAGGTGGGGGTGCAGTGACCGGCATTGCGGCCGGAACCGCCGAAGCCCGCTTCAGCCCGCTCCAGCAGCACGACCTTGACGCCGGCCCGGGCCAGTTCGAGAGCGGTCGTCAGGCCGGTATAGCCGGCTCCGACGATGCAGACATCCGCCTGCACACGGCCTTCCAGCGGTTCGGTCTTGGGTGCTGAGGTAGCCGTTGCATACCACAGCGTCACGTCGAAAGGAGAAAACGTGGCCATTAGAACACCTCAGTTCAGGTCGCTGCGGGCGTCGAGCGCGTCGCGCAAGCCGTCGCCGATGAAGTTGAAACTGGTCACCGCAAGCGTGATTGCGATGCCGGGAACGATGGCGAGCCATGGGGCGCTGTCGAGATATTGCTGGGCTCCGTTCAGCATGTTGCCCCAGCTTGGCAAGGGTGGCTGGATGCCGTAGCCGAGGAAGCTGACATAGGCCTCGAGCAGGATGGCGCGGGCGACGGTGAGCGTCGCGGCGACGATGATCGGGCCGATGGCATTGGGCAGCAGCTCACGGAACATGATCCAGGTGTTGGAAAGGCCGAGCATGCGGGCGGCGAGCACGAAGTCGCGTTCGCGCAACGAGCGTACCTCGGCTTCCACCAGACGGGCGATTTCCATCCAGCTCGTCACCGCGATGATGACGGTGATCATGAAGGGGCTCGGCTTGATGAAGGCGGCAAGCGCGAGCAGCAGGAAGATGCTGGGGAAGGAGAGAAAGGCATCGACGAGGCGCATCAGAATGGCGCCGAGGCGACCGCCGTAATATCCCGCGATGATGCCGATCACCGTGCCGAGCGCCGTTGACAGCACCATGGCGAAGAAGCCGACCAGGAGAGAGATGCGCCCGGCATTGAAGAGCCGTGCTGCGAGGTCGCGCCCGAGAGGATCGGTGCCGAAGATGTGGTAGCCGGTGAACGGCGGCGCGAAGCGGGCTCTCAGATCGATATAGAGTTCGTCATAGGGCAGGAGATAGGGGCCGGCCACGCAGGCGATGACAAGCGCGGTAATCATCACGAGGCCGACGACGGCCAGCCTGTGACGGGCGAAGCGGCGGACGGTGCGGTTGTTCCACCAGCGGGAACGCGGCGCAAGGTCCGGGGAGGGAAGCGTCGTTGCGGACATGGTGCGTCTCCTATCCGAGGCGGATGCGCGGATCGACAAAGGCGACCAGCAGGTCGGCGATCAGGCTGCCGAGCAGAACGAGAATGGCGGAAAACATCAGGAGCCCCATCACGACCGGGTAGTCGTGGTAACCGAGGCTGTCGAGGAACAGGCGTCCCATACCGGGCCAGGTGAACACCGTCTCGGTGACCAAAGCGCCGCCGAGGATGGTCGGAAGTTGAAGGCCGGCAAGGGTGATCATTGGCAGCAGCGCATTGCCCACCACATGCTTCATCAACACCCTGTTGGGTTTCAGCCCCTTGGCGCGAGCCGTCCGCACGAAGTCCTGATTGATGACATCCAGCGTGGCGGTCCGCATGTAGCGGCTCCACACCGCGATGTTGACCAGCGCCAGCACCAGGCTCGGCATGATGAGGTGGATTGCGTAGTCGTAGAAAGAGCCGTTGCCGATCGTGTACATGTTGCCGGCAGGCAGCCATTTCAGCTTCAGCGAGAAGACGTAGATGGCGACGAGGCCGAACCAGAAGGTCGGGATCGAAAGTGCAATCATCGCGCCGACGGTCGCTGCATAGTCGAAGATCGAGTAGCGGCTGGTTGCGCCCTTGATGCCGATCCATGTGCCGATCAGGATCGAGACTAGCGTCGAGGAGACCATCAGCAACAGGGTGGCGAACAGGTGGCCGGAGATGATCTCCAGAACCGGTCTCTGGTCGCGGTAGGATTTACCCCAGTCTCCCTGCAGCAGTCGCCAGACCCAGTCGAGGTACTGGATGGGCAAGGGACGGTCTAGGCCCATCTGGTGGGCGATGCGGTCGAGCGCCTCGCGGGTCATGCCGGGGCTTAGCGCATATTGCGACAAAGGCCCGCCGGGCGCGAGGTTGAGGATGGCGAATCCGATGACCGAGACGAGCAGCATGAGCACGAGGCTCTGCCACAGCCGGTGAAGAAGATAGGACAGCATGTGCGGGGCTCCGGGTCACACCGAGGGACACGTCAGGCCGGCCGCGTGTCGCGCGGCCGGTCGAGGTTCCGTGGCCGGTGCCGATGCGGCGCCGGCCGGATCTTCAGCCTCAGGCCCAGCGCCAGGTCGCGACGTTCCAGGTGTCGATGCGAACGTTGACGTTGGGAATGACGTTCTCGACCTCCTTCTTGTGGCCGCGGACGGTCGCATACTGGAAGAGCGGCAGGAACGGCAGTTCCTTGCGCATGATCTCCTGGATCTTCAGATAGACCGCCTTGCGTTCTTCCGGCACGAAGATTTCGCCGCCCTTGGTCAGCAGGTCGTCCACTTCGGTATTGGCGAACTGCCAGGTGTTCTGGCCGGCGCCGCCCTTGGCCGGGCTCGAATTGGAGCGGAAGTAGTCGGAGGTATCCGGATCCGATCCGGTGAGGAAGTCGAGGCCGACGATGACGGTGTCGAACTTCGACAGCATCCAGTAATCGCCCCACATGACGGCTGGCGGCAGGTTGGAGATGGTCATCTCGACGCCGAGGTCTTTGAACGACTGCTGCATGTATTGCTGCACCTGTTCGCGGATGTGGTTGCCGGCGGTTGTGGAGCAGGTGAAAGAGAGCTTCACGCCGTCCTTGGCGCGGATGCCGTCAGCGCCCGCTGCCCAGCCTGCATCGTCGAGCAGCTTCTTGGCCTTCTCGATATCGTATTCATGCTTCGGCAGATCCGGGTTGAAGTAGAAGGACTGCTGCGGCATGTAGCTTTCGGTCGGCGTCGGCAGGCCGTAATAGAGTGCGTCGATGATCGATTGCTTGTCGATGGCGTGGTAGAGCGCCTCGCGCACGGCCGGGTCCTTGAACTGCGGCCGTTCCATGTTGAAGGTGAAGGATTCGACCGTCGAGCCCGGCACAGGGGCGACATCTTTGCCCTCCAGCCCCTTGGCCTCCTCGTAGTGGTCGGGCGTGATCCACTGCAGGCCGACGACGTCGATGTCGCCCGTCTTGAACTGGGTGTACATCACGTTGAGGTCGGGCACGTATTTGTAGATCAGCTTCTCGACATAGGGGCCATCGCCGAAATAGTCGGCATTGGCTTCAAGCAGGATGTGGTCGCCGGCGACACGCTCGGACCATTTGAACGGCCCGGTGCCGATCGGAGCATTGTTGAAGGCGGCCGTATTCTTGTCGGCTTCGGCACCAAGGGCATGCTTCGGTGTGATGAAGGTCGAGGCGAGAATGGACGGATATGGCGCGAAGGGCTTTTCCATCCGCCAGGTGATTTCGGTCGGCGAAACCACGGTCAGATCGCGCACAAGTTCGTGGCCGGTCTTGCGCCAGCTGCGGAAGTTGGGATCGACCAGCAGTTCGAGGGTAAACTTCACGTCCTCGGCGGTAAACGGTTTGCCGTCGTGCCATTTGACGTCGTCGCGCAGCTTGACCTTCCAGTTCAGGCCGTCGGCGGAAACGCCGCCATTCTCGACGGTCGGTACTTCGGCGGCCAGAGCGGCAACGAACTTGCCCTCGGGATCGACGGAAAACAGTGTGTCGTAGATGCTGAAGTGGATGCCTTCATCTACTTCGATATGCAGCATATGCGGGTTGAAGACGGTAGGCTCCTGCGAGAAGCCGACCGTGAGCTGGCCCTTGATGGTTTTCGGCTGGGCGGCCAGAACCTTGCCCATGCCGGGCATGCCGGAAAGAACGAGCCCCGAGGCTCCCAGAGCCATGAGGCCAAGCGCCTGACGGCGCGTGGGTTTCATGAACGGGTTATTTTGATCAGACATGTCAGTTCCCCTTGTTCTTGGATTGGATGAAACGTCAGTTTGCATTCCTGCTCTGCCTCTTCGGGCAGTTTGCGCAGCAAGGCGGTGAACCCTCTCTACCGCCTGTTCCGGTGCCGGCGGCATCGATGCCGCCGGCCAAAACCTGTCAGAAGCCGCTGATCAGCTCGATCTTCGATCCGTCCGAAAACCGCTTGAAGCGGAAGTTATCGCGTTCGACGAGCGGCGGGCGTCCGGTCACGATATCCGCCATCAAACGGCCGGCCGCCGGGCCGATGCCGAAGCCGTGGCCGGAAAAGCCGGTCGCGACATGGAAGCCGGGGATTGCATCGATCGCGTCGATCACCGGGATCGCGTCCGGCGTGACATCGATCATTCCCGCCCAGCGTTGTGCGATCTCCGCCTTTTCGAAGACCGGGAAAGCCTTCGCCAGCTTGGCGAGCGCGCTGTCGGTCATCGCCTTCGAGGGGATCGGGTCCAAGACGCGATTATACTCGAAGGGTGAAGGCTCATCGAGAGCCCAATGGCGCGGCATGCGGAACTCGTCATAGAACCTGCCGCCGAAACGGAAGCGGAGCGAGCGCCATTCGTGTCCGAGCGCGGGCAGGAATTTCGTGGCGTAGCGGAAGGAGGCGGGCACGATGTCGACGATGTTCTGGAAGCCGTCGGCGATGGTGTAGCCGCCGTCGAGCCGCTTGCGGATAGCAAAGCCGCTCGACCACAGCGCTTCCTCCGGTCCACCCTCCAGCGGCTTGGTTCTGAGCACCGAGTTCATCACCTTGAGCTGCGGCAGGTCGAGGCCGTTATTGCCGAGGAAGAGGCTGGACCATGCGCCGCCGGCCAGAACCACGGCCCTGCAGGCGATTTCCCCGCGCTCGGTCACGACGCCGGAGACCCGGCCGGCGGAAAGCTGCAGGCCGCGCACCGCGCATTCGGTGAGGATATGCGCACCCCTGTCACGCGCGGCCTCGGCAATCGCCGGTGCTGCCCGTTGCGGTTCGGCGCGGCAGTCGCCGGCGGTATAAAGGGCGCCGGCGATTTTCATGTTGGAGTCTGGATACTTCGCCTTGAACTCCGCAGAACTCAGCATGCGGGATTCGATCTGGTAACCCTCCAGATTGCGGTTCCAGCTGGCATGCTCCTCGAACTGCTTTTCGTCGGCGCAGGTGAAGACGATGCCGGATCGCTTGAAGCCTGTTTCGCGGCCGGTCCGGCGATTGAGATCGGCCCAGATCCTGAGCGATTCCGCCATCAGCGGCACTTCGCGGGGGTCACGGCGGGAAATACGCACCCAGCCCCAGTTGCGGCTCGACTGCTCGTGGCCGATGCCACCCTTTTCGCAAAGCGCGACGCGCAGGCCGCCTTCGGCCAGTTCCAGCGCCGTCGAGGTTCCGATGATCCCGCCGCCGATTACGACGACGTCCACTTCCTTCGGCAGTTCATCGTCGCCATGGACGGGAACGACATAGGGACCCGGCATCTCAGAAGGACTCCTCGAGCTGGCAGTTGATGGCGAATTCGGCGACCGAGGCCTCGTTCGGAAGGGAAACCAGCAGCGTGATGATGCGAGCCAGATCGGCAGGCTGTGTCAGCAACTCGGCCGGGCGTGCGGTCAGCCCTGCCGCCATGTCGGTGGCGACGAAGCCGGGGCAGACCGCGGTGGCGCGTACGCCCTTTTCAAAGCCGGCCTGACGAATCGCATGGGAAAGCGCCACGGCGGCGAACTTGGAGACGGCATAGCTGCCGGATCCCGCCGACTTGACGCGCTTGCCGGAAAGCGATGCGAGGATGATGACGCGACCCTGGCCGCTTTCGCACAGCGGCTCCCAGGCGGCCTTGGCCAATCGGCGCGGTGCCTTGACGTTGACGGCAAGCATCGCGTCGATGTCCTCGTCTTCCGCCTCGATCACCGTCTTGGGGATCATGATGCCGGCATTGGCTATGATGGCATCGACCCGACCGAAACGCTGCATTGCGTCTGCTACCCAGCGGGCTTCCGCCCCGGTGTCGTTGGCGTCGTATTCCGCAAGATGCACGAAATCTGCTGCGTCGCCCGAGCCGGCCCAGGCTGGCATGACGGGCTTGCGCATGCCGAGCGATACCGCCCAGCCTTGCCGGAACAGTTCGGCTGCCACATGGTCGCCGATGCCCCTGCTGGCACCCGATATCAGCGCGACGCGCCTTTCGATCTTGTCTGTCATTCGCTAAGCCCCACTATGCGGCGGTAAGCGCGCCGCAGTATGTCCATAAGTTGCTGTTGTTCGTGTTCCGGGATGAAATCGAAGAAGTCTCGCGACTGTTTCGGAACGAGTTCGCGGATCTTCACGGCGAGCGCCGCGCCGGTCTCGGTGATGTAAAGCTCCTGTGCGCGGTTATCCTCGGAGGACGTTTCGCGACGGAGAAGATGATGGGCTTCCATCTGGTCGATGATCCGTCCCATGGCCGAGCGGTCCTTCATGGTCAGATGGGCGAGCACCGACGGCCTGATGCCGGGATGGCTGTCGACGAGCAGCAGAGTGGTGATTTTCCCCGTGCCCTTGGCCACGTCGAGACCGTCGAGACATTCGTCGAGATCCCGGGAGACTGCGAGGCTGAGCGCCCGGATATAGAAGCTCAGCGTATCCCCCAGGACATCGAGATCGATCTCCTTGACGGTTGTCGGCGGCTTTACAGGTGGTTTCGGCATTATGTTCCTGTTTTCTCATGGATGAGGAAAGCCATCGGCAACCCGGGTTTGCATCGGGTTGCCGGGGAAATCCGTCCGGCATGTCATGTGTCACTGTGATGAATAGGAAAGGACAAATAGTGGATGAATGCAACTATATTATTGTGAATGATGGGAAATTTTTTCTCCTGATTGGAAAGTTTTGGGCGCGCTCGACAACCCCCGGATTCATTGCTGATCCAGCCGGTTCTTTCGCGCTTTTATCGTGGCCGAGGCGAAACCGCTTCCTCTGCCGGAGCGGAAGCGGGTTACCTCCGGTGTATCTCCTGCGGGGTGACCCCGTCAGGCTTCGGCCATCTTCTCGGCCGGTTCCCAGTCTGCTCCGGGGATGGCTGAGACCAGACGTTGCGTATATTCGTGCTCGGGCGCCCGGAATATCTTCGAGGGCGGACCGTGCTCCACGACGCTTCCCTTGTACATCACGATCACGTTGTCGCAGATCTGGCTCGCCACGCGCAGATCGTGGGTAATGAAGATCATCGCGACCTTCATTTCCTTCTGCACGCGCGCCAGCAATTCGAGGATCTGGGCCTGGATGGAGACGTCGAGCGCCGAAACGGCCTCATCCGCGACAAGCAGGACCGGATCGAACATCAGGGCGCGCGCAATGCCGATCCTCTGGCGCTGGCCGCCGGAGAATTCGTGCGGGAAGCGGTCGTAAGCCGCTTCGTCGAGGCCGACCAGTTTCAGCAGGCGGAAGGCCTTGGTCTTCGCTTCGTGGACGGCAAGGCCGTGGGCAATCGGTCCGACCGTCAGGATGCGCCCGATCGTGTGACGCGGATTGAGCGACGCGAAGGGGTCCTGAAAGATCATCTGGATGTAGGGCCTGAGAAGCCGGAAGCTCTCTTCCGGCATGTTCGCGACATCGCGTCCGTCGAAGAGGATGCGTCCCGCATCCGGCTCCAGAAGCTTGAGCAACACGCGTCCGAGAGACGATTTGCCCGAACCGCTTTCGCCGACCACGCCGAGCGTCTGGCCCTTGTGAATGACGAAGCTCACGTCGTTGACGGCTTTCACGGTGCGGCCCTTGCTGAGGAAGGTTCCGGTCGTACGGTATTCCTTCTGCAGGTTTTCCACCTTGAGCACGACGGGAGCTTCCTCCACCGCTGAGCGGTCATCGCTGCGCATGCGCGGAACCGCAGCCACGAGGCGTTGGGTATAGGGATGCGACGGGCGGGTCAGCACGTCCTCGGCCTTGCCCTGCTCGACCAGTATGCCCTTTTCCATCACCACTACGCGGTCGGCGATTTCCGCCACCACGCCGAAATCGTGGGTGATGAACATCACGCTCATGTTCTTGCGCTGCTGGATCTTGCGGATGAGTTCCAGAATCTGCGCCTGCGTGGTGACGTCGAGCGCGGTTGTCGGTTCGTCGGCGATCAGGACATCGGGATCGAGCGCCAGCGCCATGGCGATCATCACGCGCTGCCGCTGGCCGCCGGAAAGACGGAAGGGATATTGCAGGCGCATCAGCGCCGGATCGGGAAGCCCGACCTCTTCGAGCAGTTCAAGCACTCTGGCAGTGCGCGTTTCGGGCGTGCCGACGTCATGCGCCTCCATCACCTCGGCAATCTGGTCGCCAATGGTCATCAGTGGATTGAGGGCAGAGAGAGGGTCCTGGAAGATGATGGAGACGGCCCGTCCGCGTAAGGGGCGGATCTTTTCCTCAGGCGTGGCGATGATATCCATGCCCTTGAACAGGATTTGTCCGCCGGTCACTTTGATGGAGGGCGCGAGCAGGCCCATGATGGCATTGGCGGTGACGGATTTGCCGGAACCGGATTCACCGATGATGCAGAGGATTTCACCGGCATTGAGATCGAAGGAAATATCGTGGACTGCGTGGGCGCGTTCCATCTTGGGAGGCAGACTGACCGTCAGATGACGCACGGATAGCACCACGTTGGGAGGCATGGACGCTTGCGACATAGGTTCCCCTTGTTTTCTGGTATCGTCGCTATGTGCCGCGCGGCCTTTTGACCGTCGCCGGCACCAAGATAGTGGATGACATCCACTATCTTGTCCAGAGAGCAATGTGTCTTCTGTCGCAGAAGAGTAACACTTCCGCAGCCGACTGATGGAAACGATGGCAAAGTCCATCAACGAAAGACGCCGGCAGCAGGGCTACCGGCGTCTCTCTTCAATTGCTTGCGCAATCAGATCTTCGGGAGAGGGAAGAACCTCAGACGATGCCGCCCGAACCACCCTTGACCGCCGGCCGTTCCGCGGCGACCTGCGCGCGATAGCCGCTGGCGCGATAGGTGGCGACCGGATCGATGGCGCCGCCAGCGCGGCGACGGGCTTCCGCGAGGATCGCCTCAACATCCGTGCGATAGGCGCGCTTGAGCGTTTCCGTCGCCATCAACGCATCATTGTCGCCCTGGAAGCCTTCCAGTGCCGTGCGGTCGACCAGAAGCGCCTGGGCATAGGCGCGGCGGATCTCGTTGGCGCTGGAAATCAGGCTCTCGATCGGATCCGTGACATTGTGGCTCTGGTCGATCATGTGGGCCGGGTGGAAGCCCTTGACCCCGCGATGCTCGGCATCGACCAGTTCGTTGAAGACGAGGAAGAGGCGGTAAGGTTCGACCGAGCCGGCGTCGAGGTCGTCGTCACCGTATTTCGAGTCGTTGAAATGGAAGCCGCCGAGCTTGCCGAACTGGATCAGGCGGGCAACGATCATCTCGATATTGGTGTTCGGAGCGTGATGACCGAGGTCGACGAGGCAGAAAGCCTTCGGACCGAGCGTCTGGGCGATCAGGAAGTTGGTGCCCCAGTCCTGCACGACGGTCGAATAGAAGGCCGGTTCGTACATCTTGTGTTCGGAGAACAACCGCCAGTCGTCCGGCAGAGCCTTGTAGATGTCGGCCATGGAGGCAAGATAACGTTCGAACTGGCGGGTGAAGTTCGACTGCCCCGGGAAGTTCGAACCATCGCCGATCCAGACGGTGAGCGCCTTCGAGCCGATGGCATTGCCAAGCTCGATGCATTCGATGTTGTGCTCGACGGCTTGCGCGCGGGTTGCCGCGTCCACATGGCTGAGCGAGCCATACTTATAGGAATTAGCCTGATCCGGCGCGTCGGAGAAGGTGTTGGAGTTCATGGCGTCGAAGCCGAGGCCCAGCGCATCGCCCTTTGCCTTCAGGTCCTTCGGATCG
This sequence comes from Rhizobium sp. ACO-34A, assembly GCA_002600635.1. Lineage (NCBI taxonomy): Bacteria > Pseudomonadati > Pseudomonadota > Alphaproteobacteria > Hyphomicrobiales > Rhizobiaceae > Rhizobium > Rhizobium sp. ACO-34A. Next base: position 84,599 of record CP021374.1, read on the forward strand.
GCCTTGTCCCACGGAATATGCAGCGAAACCGTTGGCGTGGCGCGGGTCAGTTCGTTGATGACCGAGCAGTCTTCCAGCTTGTCGAAGATATTGCGCGGCTCGCCGAGGCCGGGAAACCGGGCAAAGCGCGTGCCGCCGGTGCCCACACCCCAGGAGGGAACGGCGACGAAGAACTCGGCGACCTGCTTCGTGACGGCGTCGATGTCGATATTGTTGCGGGCGAGCTTTTCGCCAAGGGCTGCATAGTCGGACTTGAGCGCGCCGGCGCGCTTTTCGTTCTCGGCCGAGATTACGTCGGCGGCGATCTTCTGTTCTGTCATGTCATCCTCCCTGCAACGCCGCGCGAGCATGAGGTCGCGTCGAAGACGTTGCAACTTTCCAAACCGCGAAGGGGCCTGCCGCCGACCTTGGGAGCGCCGGCAGCAGGCAATTGCTGTCGATCAGCGCGGGAAGCTCTGGGCGTTACCGGCATCGACGTTGATGATGTTGCCGGTAGACTTGGCCGAGAGATCGGACGCGAGGAAGTAGATCGCTTCCGCAATGTCTTCCGGGAAGACATTGAGCTTCAGCATCGAACGCTTGCGGTAATGTTCCTCCAGATCGGTGACTTCGATCTTCGAGGAAGCCGCACGCTGTTCGCGCCATTCGCCATTCCAGATCTTGGAGCCGCGCAGGACGGCGTCGGGATTGACGGTGTTGACGCGGATACCGGCGTCTGCCCCTTCCAGCGCCAGGCAACGGGCGAGATGGATCTCGGCCGCCTTGGCGGTGCAATAGGCCGAGGCGTTCGGCGAGGAAGCAAGGCCGTTCTTCGAAGCGACGAAGACGATGTTGCCGCCGAGCGCCTGACGGCGGAACAGGCGGAACGCTTCGCGAGAGACAAGGAAATAACCGGTCGCCAGGATGTCGATGTTCTTGTTCCACATCGCAAGCGTGGTGTCCTCGACCGGTGCCGAGGAGGCGATGCCGGCGTTGGAAACGAGGATGTCGACACCGCCGAATTCGACGCAGGCTTCGGCAAAGGTCGAAGCGACGGCTTCTTCCTTCGTCACGTCGAGAGTGACGGAGCGAACGGCATCTGCGCCGTAACGCTTGGAGAAGTCGGCAAGCGTATCGGACAGTGCGTTGGCGTCGATATCGGCGAGCACCACGCAGGCGCCTTCGGACATCAGCCGTTCGGCCGTTGCCCGGCCGATGCCGCCGGCGCCGCCGGTGACGAAGGCCACGCGGCCGGCAAGCGACTTCGGCTTCGGCATGCGCTGGAGCTTGGCTTCCTCAAGCAGCCAGTATTCGATGTCGAAGGCTTCCTGTTCCGGCAGGCCCTGATACTCGGAGACCGTCGAGGCGCCACGCATGACGTTGATGGCGTTGACATAGAATTCGCCGGCGATGCGGGCGGTTGCCTTGTCCTTGGCGAAGGACAGCATGCCGACGCCCGGAACCAGGAAGATGACCGGGTTCGGATCGCGCATGGCAGGCGAATTGTCGTGCTTGCAGGTCTCGTAGTAGCGCGTGTAGTCGGCGCGGTAGTCTTCGAGAGCCTTGTCGAGGCCGGCGATGATCGCGTCGACATCCGGCTTGGCCGGGTCGAAATCGACGATCAGCGGGCGGATCTTGGTGCGCAGGAAGTGGTCGGGGCAGGACGTACCGAGGCTGCCGAGCGGCTTCAGGTCCTTCGAATTGACGAATTCGAGAACAGCAGCCTGGTCGTCGAAATGACCGAGCTTGCGCTCAGCCTTGCCGATGCGGCCACGGATTTCCGGCATCAGCCGTGCGCCGATGGCGCGACGCTCGGCTTCCGGCAGGCTGTTGGCGACTGCGCCGCCGAAGATCGTCTTGCCGTCCGTCTCCCTGGCGAACCATTCGATCGCCTTGTTGATGATTTCGAGCGTCAGGAGGTAGCATTCCTTGGCGTCGTTCGCCCAGGTAAACAGGCCGTGGCTTTCGAGCACGACGCCCTTGGCCTTCGGATTGGCCTTGACGAAGGCTTCAAGGTCGAGGCCGAGCTGGAAGCCCGGGCGGCGCCACGGCAGCCAGCCGATTTCCTCACCGAAGATCTTCCGGGTCAGTTCCTTCGAGTTCTTCGAAGCGGCGATCGCGATGATCGCGTCCGGATGCATGTGGTCGACATGCGTGAACGGCACGAAACCGTGCAGCGGCGTGTCGATCGAGGCTGCGCGCGGGTTGAGATTGAAGGTGCAATGGGGCAGGAAGCCGACCATGCGGTCTTCGTCGTGAACGCCCTTGTAGATGCCCTTGAGAGCTTCGAGCTTTTCCATGTAGAGGGTGGCGAAGCCGTCGAGCTTGATGGTGCCGACGTCGCCGCCGGAGCCCTTCACCCACATGACGCTGACCTGATTGCCCGTCAGCGGATCGGTTTCGAGCACCTTCGCGGAGGTGTTGCCGCCGCCGTAATTGGTGATGCGCTTGTCTGCGCCGAGCAGATTGGAGCGATAGAGCAGCTTGCCCGGTTCATCGAGCTTTGCAGCGTAAGCGTCGTCCCAACGGTTTTCGAGAAGGCGGGTTTGGCCCGTCATTGCTTCCTCCCTTGCGTGTCGATTCATGGACCGCTTCACTGAACGGCCCATCTCCTTCTGGTCGACGGTATCGCGCATCGATCCGATAGTTGTCAATCAATTTCGATCATAAATATTCATTGTGCGGTGCAATATTATCTTTTTTGATCGTTTTTGATTGACAGCATAAAAGCAATGCGAATAAATCAAACTCAGGAGGAGCCCATGCACGAACGCGAACGACATCGCATTATTTTAAGCGCGATCCAGGAAAAGCCGGTCATCACCGTGCAGGATATCGCTGAACTGACGGAGGCTTCCGAGGCCACGATCCGTAGGGATATCGCGTCGCTTCATGTGCAGGGCAAACTGCGCCGGGTGCGCGGTGGGGCCGAGGCGGTGCATCCTCCGCAGCTTGGAAATCTCGCGGCACGGCCGTTCCGGGTGTCGGAATCGGTCAACATCGATAAGAAACGCGCAATTGCGCGCGCAGCCGTCGATCTCTGCGAAGAAGGCGATTCGATCATCATTAATGGCGGTACGACCACCTTTCAGATGGTGCACTTCATGTCCGCCCGCCGTCTGCAGGTCATGACCAATTCGTTCGCCATCGCCGAGCATCTGGTCAAAAATTCGAAATGCACGGTTTCGGTTCCCGGCGGCGCGATTTATCGCGACCAGAGCCTGATCCTTTCGCCTTTCGACAACGACGCGATCCGCAATTTCTACGCTCGCCGCATCTTCATCGGCGCGCAGGGCATCAACGCGCTCGGCGTGATGGAATCGGATGCACTGGTGATCCAGAGCGAGCAGAAGCTGGTCCGGCAGGCCGAGGAACTGATCGTCATGGTCGATTCCAGCAAGTTTTCACGGCGTTCAAGCCTGATCCTGTGTTCGCTCGAGAATGTCTCGACGATCATTACGGATGACAAGATCCCGGAGGAGTCGGCCGCGATGGTCACCAATGCCGGCATAAAGCTCATAACGGTCAAGCCGATGGCCTCGACCGAGAAGGAGGATACCACGTCGGTCGCATGAGAGCCGCGGCTGCGTGGGGAGTTCAAGCAGTCTATCAACCTGGGAGGAATATCAGATGAAATTTACAAAGACACTGCTGGCAGGCGTCGCCTTTGCCGCCATGGCCATGGGTTCTGCCGCAAGCGCCGCCGACATGAAGATCGCGCTCGTGGTCAAGTCGCTCGGCAACGGCTTCTTTGAAGCCGCAAACAAGGGTGCGCAGGAAGCCGCCAAGGAACTCGGCGGCGTAGAGATCATCTACACCGGTCCGACGTCCACGACGGCAGAAGGCCAGATCGAAGTCATCAACTCGCTGATCGCGCAGGGCGTCGATGCCATCGCGATTTCCGCCAACGACCCGGATGCGGTCGTTCCGGCGCTGAAGAAGGCTGCCCAGCGCGGCATCAAGGTCATCTCGTGGGACTCCGGCGTTGCTCCGGAAGGCCGCATCATGCACCTGAACCCGTCTTCCAACGAGCTGATCGGCAAGATGTGCCTCAAGCTTGCCGCCGACCACCTGCCGGAAGGCAAGGGTGACTTCGCCATCCTGTCGGCCACCACGACCTCGACCAACCAGAACATCTGGATTGAGGAAATGAAGAAGCAGCTGAAGGACTTCCCCGGCCTCAACCTCGTGACCACGGTCTACGGCGATGACCTTGCCGACAAGAGCTACCGCGAAGCCAACGGCCTGCTGTCGTCCTCGCCGAACGTGAAGGTCATCGTTGCTCCGACCACCGTCGGCGTTCTTGCTGCCTCGCAGGCCGTGAAGGATGCGGGCAAGATCGGTGACGTCTACGTGACGGGCCTCGGCCTTCCCTCGGAAATGGCAGGCGCTATCAAGTCCGGCGCGACCAAGGAATTCGCCATCTGGAACCCGATCGACCTCGGTTACTCGGCAACTCAGATCGCCTACCACCTGATCAAGGGCGACACGGACGGCGCTCCGGGTTCGGAAATCGAAGCCGGCCGCATGGGCAAGATCAAGATCGGCGATACCGGCGAAGCGGCAATGGCGGATCCCTTCGTCTACGACGCATCGAACATCGACCAGTTCTCGAAGATCTTCTGATCCTGCATCTCCGAACGCGAGGACCTCGTGCCCCTCACCCTAGCCCTCTCCCCGCAAGCGGGGAGAGGGGATGTGCCCCGATAACAGGATGACGCTGCGTGGCTTGCGTCCTTCTCCCCGCTTGCGGGGAGAAGGTGCCGGCAGGCGGATGAGGGGCTTATAGGAACCGAAAAGACCATGACCGTTCAAGCCAAGTCTCTCGATATTACGCCATCGCCCGCTGACACGCCCATCCTCGAGATGCGTGGCATTTCCCAGATCTTTCCCGGAGTGAAGGCGCTCGATGGCGTGAACATCGCGCTCTATCCCGGCAAGGTGACGGCGTTGATCGGCGAGAACGGCGCGGGCAAGTCTACGCTCGTGAAGATCCTGACCGGTATCTATCGCCCGAACGAGGGCGAGATCCTGATCGATGGCCAGGCGATGACCTTTGCCAGCGCGCAGGCCGCGATCGATGCGGGTGTGACCGCGATCCATCAGGAAACCGTGCTTTTCGACGAGCTGACTGTCGGAGAGAACATTTTCCTCGGCCATGCGCCCCGCACGCGCTTCGGCCTGATAGACTGGAAGACCATCAACCAGCGTGCTCGCGAGCTGATGGCGGAGCTTGAAAGCAATATCGACCCGACGATCCGCCTGAAGGATCTTTCGATCGCGCAGCGCCATCTCGTGGCAATCGCGCGGGCTCTCTCCGTCGAAGCGCGCATCGTCATCATGGACGAGCCGACCGCCGCTCTTTCGCGCAAGGAGATCGACGACCTTTTCCGCATCGTTGAAGGCCTGAAACGTCAGGGCAAGGCAATCCTGTTCATCAGCCACAAGTTCGATGAAGTCTACGAGATTGCCGAGAACTATGCCGTTTTCCGTGATGGCAAGATGGTGGGCGCCGGCGTCCTCAAGGATACGCCGCAGGATGAGATCGTCCGCCTGATGGTCGGGCGCGACGTGCATGATGTCTTCCCTAAGGTGGAGGTTGCGATTGGCGGCACGGTGCTTGCCGTTGAGCGCTACTGCCATGAGACGGAATTTCGCGACATTTCCTTCGAGCTGAAGAAGGGCGAGATCCTCGGCGTTTATGGCCTGATCGGCGCCGGTCGTTCTGAGCTTTGTCAGTCGCTGTTCGGCATCACCGTGCCGGCGTCCGGGGCGTTGAAGCTCGAAGGACGAGACGTCGTGATCCGCTCCCCTGCGGACGCCATCGCCGCCGGCATCGTCTATGTGCCGGAAGAGCGTGGTCGCCATGGTCTGGCGCTCGAAATGCCGATCTACCAGAACATGTCGCTGCCGTCGCTTGCCCGCACATCGGCAAGGGGCTTTCTGAAAGCGATCAACGAGTTTTCTCTCGCCCGCAAATATGCCGAACGGCTGGATCTTCGCGCCGCTGCCCTTTCCGTTCCGGTCGGAACGCTTTCGGGCGGCAACCAGCAGAAGGTGGTTATCGGCAAGTGGCTCGCCACCCAGCCGAAGGTCATCATTCTCGACGAACCGACCAAGGGCATCGACATCGGCTCCAAGGCCGCCGTCCACGGCTTCATCTCCGAACTCGCGAACGAAGGCCTCTCGATCATCATGATCTCTTCCGAACTGCCCGAGATCCTCGGCATGTCGGATCGCGTCATGGTGATGCGCGAAGGCCTTCAGGCCGGCATCTACCCGCGTCAAGGCCTCACCGCCGAGACGCTGGTGCGCGCCGCGACCGGCAATGCGTAAGGACATTTCAATGCAACGTCTCCTGAAAAACCGCGAATTGTTGCTCGGCCTGATCATCATCGTGATGATCGCCGGCTTCTCGACCCGGGCATCCAATTTCGCCACGCCCGGAAACCTCGCCAACATCTTCAACGACACGTCGATCCTGATCATTCTGGCGCTTGGCCAGATGACGGTCATCCTGACCAAGTCGATCGACCTCTCGGTTGCCGCCAATCTCGCGTTTACCGGCATGGCGGTCGCGATGCTCGACGCGGCCTATCCGGGCCTGCCGCTGGCGCTGCTGATCGTTCTGGCCGTCCTGATCGGTGCGACCCTTGGCGCAATCAACGGCTTTCTCGTCTGGCTCCTGCAGATCCCGCCGATCGTGGTGACGCTCGGCACTCTGACGATCTATCGGGGCATGGCCTTCGTGCTTTCCGGTGGCAGCTGGGTCAATGCGCACCAGATGACCCCCGATTTCCTCAATCTGCCGCGTCTCGTTGTGCTCGGGCTGCCGATCCTGTCCTGGGTGGCGATCGCCATCGTCTTCCTCATCTGGTTCGTGCTCACCCGCACGCCCTTCGGTCGCTCGACCTACGCCGCCGGCGGCAACCCGACGGCTGCCGTCTATGCCGGCATCGATATCGGCCGGGCGCGTTTTCTCGCCTTCGTGGTGTCGGGTGCGCTTGCGGGGCTTGCCGGCTATCTCTGGGTTTCGCGCTATGCGGTTGCCTATGTCGATATCGCGGCCGGTTTCGAACTCGACAGCGTCGCGGCCAATGTGATCGGCGGCGTATCGATTGCCGGTGGTATCGGGACCGTGGTCGGAACCGTTCTCGGCGCGCTTTTTCTCGGCGTCATCAAGAATGCACTGCCGGTGATCGGTATCTCGCCGTTTGCCCAGATGGCCATTTCCGGCATCGTCATCGTGCTGGCCGTTGTCTTCAACGCCCGCGCCGAGCGCAAGAAGGGCCGCATCATCCTGCGCGACCGCGCAGCCAAGGATACCCATGAGGTGACCGCATGACCGTCGCAGCTTCGGAAAACGTCGTGACACGCCGCCAGATTCCGGATCGGCTGGGCACACCCTTCAAGCGGTTGATGGGAAGCTGGGAAGTTCTGCTGTTCGGCGTCGCCGTGGTGATCTTCATCGCCAATTCGCTGGCTTCGCCCTACTTCCTCGATGCCTGGAACCTGTCGGACGCGACCTTCAACTTCACCGAAAAGGCGATGATCGCCTTCGCCATGGCGCTGCTCATCATCGCCGGCGAAATCGATCTTTCGGTCGCCGCCATCATCGCGCTTGCATCGACCGCCATGGGCGCCGCCGTTCAGATGGGTGTCGGCACGCCCGGCCTCGTCGTCATCGGCATCGGCGTCGGCCTTGCCTGCGGCGCGTTCAACGGGCTGATGGTTGCGGGGCTGAAACTGCCGTCCATCGTCGTCACCATCGGCACGATGAGCCTTTTCCGTGGCATTTCCTATATCGTGCTCGGCGATCAGGCCTATGGTAAATATCCTGCCGATTTCGGCTATTTCGGCCAGGGCTATGTCTTCTGGGTGTTCTCCTTCGAATTCGTGCTCTTCCTCGTTCTCGCCGGTGCCTTCGCCATTCTTCTGCATGCGACGAATTTCGGCCGGCAGGTCTATGTGATCGGCAACAATCCGCTTGCGGCACGTTTCTCCGGCATTCCGGTCGAGCGGGTGAAATTCATCCTGTTCGTGCTCACCGGCCTGATGAGCGGTATCGCGGCCGTCTGCCTCACTTCTCGCCTCGGCTCGACCCGTCCTTCGATCGCTCAGGGCTGGGAGCTTGAGGTCGTGACCATGGTGGTCCTCGGCGGCGTCTCGATCCTCGGCGGTGCGGGCACCATCGCGGGCGTCGTCATCGCCGCTTTCGTCATGGGTCTCGTCACCTTCGGCCTTGGCCTTCTCAACGTTCCGGGCATCGTCATGTCGATCTTTATCGGCCTGCTTCTGATTGTCACCATCGCGTTGCCCATCATCGGCCGCCGCATTCGCAACGCGAGGAAGAGCTGATGTCCGAGCTGGAAAAGCACGCCTTCAAGATGCAGCTCAATCCGGGGATGGAGGCCGAATACCGGAAGCGTCATGACGAGATCTGGCCGGATCTCGTGGACCTTCTGCATGAGGCCGGCGTCAGCGATTATTCTATTCATCTGGACCGGGAGACCAACACGCTGTTCGGTGTCCTGACGCGCCCGAAGACCCATGGCATGGCGAGCCTTCCGGAGCATCCGGTGATGAAGCGCTGGTGGGCTCACATGGCCGATATCATGGCGAGCAATCCGGACAATTCACCGGTCGCCACCGATCTGGTCACGGTGTTCCACCTGCCATGACGGATACGAAATACGAACGGGTTGCCGTCATCGATATCGGCAAGACCAATGCCAAGGTGGTCTTGCTGGATGGGAAAAGCGGCGCCGAAATCGCAGTGCGCAAGACGCCCAACACCGTCATCGCCGCGCCGCCCTATCCGCATTATGATATCGAAGCGCTCTGGTCCTTCATTCAGGCCACGCTTGCAGAATTCGCTCGGGCTCCAGGCTTCGACGCGATTTCCATCACCACTCACGGTGCGAGCGCGGTGCTGTTGGGCAAGGACGGAAAACTGGCGCTGCCGGTGCTCGATTACGAGTTCGAATACCCGCAAGAAATCCGCGACGCCTATGCAAGGCTCCGGCCGGAATTCTCCGAGACATGTTCGCCCGCCCTTTCTGCGGGCCTCAATCTCGGTGCGCAACTGCATTTCCAGAAGAGCGCCTTTCCGGAGGCGTTCGAACGCGTCTGGGCCATTCTCACCTATCCGCAATACTGGGCGTGGCGGCTGAGCGGGGTGGTAGCCAACGAGGCGACGTCGCTCGGGTGCCACACGGATCTCTGGAACCCCGCGAAAGGCGAATTCTCATCGCTGGTGGATCGTCTCGGCATCCGCGACCGCATGGCTCCGATCCGTTCGGCCTTCGACGCTCTAGGACCTGTACGGCCTGAGCTTTGCGCGGTGCTGGGGTTGGAACGTCCGGTGCCTGTCTATTGCGGCATTCACGATTCCAACGCATCGCTGCTGCCTCATCTTGTTTCCTGCGAACCGCCCTTCTCGGTGGTTTCGACAGGTACCTGGGTGGTGTGCTTTGCGACGCCGGGCAATCTCGGTGCCCTGACGCCGGAACGCGACAGTCTCGCCAACGTCAATGCCTTCGGCAAGGCCACGCCTTCGGCGCGCTTCATGGGCGGCCGGGAATTTGAGGTTTTGACGCAGGGCCTCACCGTGCCGAACGGCGATCTGGATGAAGTCGTCGATACGGTCATCGGCAAGTCGCTGATGATCCTGCCGAATGTCGTCGAGGGTTCCGGTCCATTTCCGGGACGCCGGATGCAATGGATCGGTTCTCCCGCTTCCGATGCGGAAAAGGTCGTTGCTGCTTCGCTCTACATGGCGCTGATGACCGAGGTCTGCCTCGATCTGATCGGAGCGGCGGGACAGATCGTCGTCGAAGGGCCGATGAGCCGGAACAGTGTCTATCTGAAGGCGCTGGCGTCAGCGACGGGCAGGGAAGTCGCTATCCAGGCCGGCGATTCACTGAGCGGTACGGCGCTCGGGGCGGCCATGCTGACCGGTATGCGACCGGAGGTTTCCGGAGCGATACGGCATGAGCCGTCGCTTGATCTCGGTGGCTATCGGGAACAGTGGCGCCGGGCGGTGGAGGTCGGCTGAGTTTCGGTTGCGCAACTTAGCGGCCTAATGGTCTCGTGTCACCGGCCGGAAGGGCCGCTTGAAACAATGTGTGGTTTGAAACAGCCAGCCCGTTTTCTCGGGCTGGCTGTTTCCGTTCTATCAGGCAGCGCGCTTCAGGGCGTCCGCAATCGTCGAAACGATCGTGTCGATCTGTTCCTTTTCGACGATGAGCGGCGGGGAGAGCGCGATGATGTCGCCGGTAACGCGGATCAGGGTGCCCTTCTTGAAGCAATCGACGAAAACGTCATAGGCGCGGGTGCCCGGAGCGCCATCGCGCGGTGCAAGTTCGATTGCGCCGACGAGACCGATGTTGCGGATGTCGATGATGTGCGGCTGGCCCTTCAGCGAGTGCAGGGCTTCCTGCCAGTATTCCTCAAGGCCGGCGGCGCGCGTCAGCAGGCCTTCTTCCTCGTAGATTTCCATGGTGGCGAGACCGGCGGCGCAGGCGACCGGATGACCGGAATAGGTGTAGCCATGGAACAGTTCGATGGCGTTTTCCGGACCGACCATCAGACCGTCATAGACCTTCCGGCTGGCGAAGACGGCGCCCATCGGGATCGTGCCGTTGGTGATGCCCTTTGCCGTGGTGACGAGATCCGGCGTTACGCCGAAGTAATCGGTAGCGAACGGCGTGCCGAGGCGGCCGAAACCGGTGATGACTTCGTCGAAGATTACCAGGATGCCGTATTTGTCGGCAATGGCACGAATGCGCTCCAGATAACCCTTCGGCGGCAGGATGACGCCGGCCGAACCGGACATCGGCTCGACGATGACGGCAGCGATCGTTTCAGCGCCGTGAAGCGCGACCAGCCGTTCCAGATCTTCCGCCAGTTCGATGCCGTGCTGCGGCAGGCCCTTGGAGAAGGCGTTGCGCTCGAGGTCCAGCGTGTGGCGCATGTGGTCGGCAGGGATCTGCGGGAACATACGACGGTTGTTGACGAGGCCGCCGACGGAAATGCCGCCGAAACCTACGCCGTGATAGCCCTTTTCACGACCGATGATGCGGGTACGGGTGCCCTGGCCGATTGCACGCTGATAGGCGATGGCGATCTTGAGGGCGGTATCGACGGATTCGGAGCCGGAGCCGGTGAAGAACACGCGGTCGAGCTGGGCGGCAGCGCCACCCGGTGCGTGGGCCGCAAGCTTGGCGGCGAAATCGAAAGCGGCCGGATGGCCCATCTGGAAGGTCGGGGCGAAATCCAGAGTACGGATCTGGCGTTCAACGGCTTCGACGATCTTCTTGCGGCCGTGGCCGGCGTTGCAACACCACAGGCCGGCGGTGCCGTCGAGCACCTTGTTGCCGTCGATGTCGGTGTAATACATGCCTTCCGCTTCAGCCAGCAACCGCGGCGTGGCCTTGAACTGCCGGTTCGCGGTGAAAGGCATCCAGAAATTGTCGAGGACGGGGGCGTTGGCTTTGCTGCGGTGGTCCATGCGGGTCTCCTTTAAGATGTGTTGAGTTCAGCGATTTTTGACCACCGAACAAGTCCTTTTCTCGGCTTTTTTAAGTTGTTGATATTTAACATTTCGGTATCGTGTGTTTCGATATTTCGAACACCTTCAACACCAGAGTGCCCCATGACGGTCGATATCGGCAACAGGCTTCGCCATTTGCGCATGGCGCATAATCTCTCGCAGCGCGAACTTGCCAAGCGGGCAGGGGTGACCAACTCGACGATTTCGCTGATCGAGTCGAATGCGTCCAACCCATCCGTCGGTGCATTGAAGCGTATTCTGGACGGTATTCCGATCGGTCTTGCGGAGTTTTTCGCCTTCGAGCCGGAAAAACCGCGCAAGGCATTTTATGCGGCAGAGGAACTGGTGGAAATCGGCAAGGGCGCGATTTCCTATCGCCAGATCGGCGAGAGCCTTTTCGGGCGAAGCCTGCAGATCCTGAAGGAGTGCTACCAGCCGGGCGCCGATACTGGCAAGGTGCCGCTGGTGCATGAGGGGGAAGAGGGCGGCATCGTGCTTTCCGGCCGGCTGGAAGTGACCGTGGACGACGAAAGGCGCATTCTCGGTGCGGGTGACGCCTATTATTTCGAAAGCCGCCGGCCGCATCGGTTCCGCTGTGTCGGACCGGTTCCCTGTGAGGTCATCAGCGCCTGCACGCCGCCGACCTTCTGATAAGAGGACGACCGCGCCTTGGCCTAGCTCGATTGGCGCACCACGAGGCTGCAAGGCAGCTTGCGCGTACCGCCGCTCATTGACTGCCCCTTGGAAAGGGTCAGCACCGCGAGCCCTGCCTGACGTCCCAGTTCCTTCATTCCCATGTCGATCGTCGTCAATGGCGGTCGGGTTTGTTCGGCGACGATCTCCCAGTTGTCGAAGCCGACGACGGAAACATCTTCGGGAATTGCGATGTTGCGATCGCGTAGCGCATCGATGGCGCCGCGCGCGATCTGGTCGTTGCCGCAGAAGAGGGCGTCCGGCGGTGCCTGGTCGCGCGACCATAGAAGGTCCACGGCCTGATGGCCCCAGCTTTCCTCCCATTCCCCGAACAGGACCGGCTCGTCTCCGCCGCAGAGATCGCGATAGGCCTCCGCGCGCACCCTCACGGCGCGATAATCGTCGGGTCCGGTGATATGGGCGATCCGCCTGCGGCCCTTGTCGATCAGATGCTGAACGGCAATTCGGGCTCCCTGATAGTCGTCGGGGATGATGACCACGCTGCCGGGCGGTCCCTCGGCAAAGACATAGACCACCGGGATCGGCAGGCTCGACAAGTCCATGTGGGGGCGTCGGTCGAGGCGCGTCGCTGAAAAGACGATGCCATCGACCTGCTTGTCGAGCAGAGCCTCGATGTGCAGCCGCGTCAGGGCCGGGTCGTCATTTGTGGCACACAGGAAGACAGAAACGCCGTGGTCCACAAGCGCTTCCGAGACACCGGCCATCATCGGCAGTGAGAAACGGCCATAGGCGTCGTTGGTGAGAAGGCCGACGGTGAAGCTGCGCTTGCTGAGCAGGCCGCGCGCCAGCGCGTTCGGCCGGAAACCCAGTTCGGCGGCTGCGCGCTTGATGCGATCCCGGGTTTCCGGCTGCATCCTGCCGTTGTTGTTCAGCGCTTTCGAGACGGTGGCTATGCTGACGCCGGCGGCTTTCGCCACGTCATGGATGGTCGTTCGCCTCGGCTGCTCGTTTTTCATGTACTTGCGCTCCGAAATTTTGAGAAAACCTTTTATCAAATGATTTCAACAAAGAGAAAAGGTTTTCTCAATTTTCCCAATTTTCTCTGCCCACACACTGTCGACAACGGATTTTTTCTCGCCTACCGTAATTTTCAGGTCGCCCGTATTACGGAGTGACTGCAACCAAAAGGGGAATTCGATGTACAAGGCGAAAATAATCCTCGCTACCCTGGCTCTTGCAGGGTCGACGTCCATTGCGAATGCCGAGGAGGTCAATCTCTGGGTCCGCACGTCTTCCGGCGCTGTCCTTCAGGCGCTTGCGGAACAGTACAATGCCAAGCATGAGGACAAGGTCACAGTCACCCAGATCACGGCCGAGCAGATGGTTCCGAAGCTCGGCGCGGCGATTGCCGGCGGCTCCCCGCCGGAAGGTGCAGTTCTCGACCTGATTTATCTTCCGACCTTTGCCGCCAATGACAGCCTGGAAGACATTACCGATTTCGTGAAGGGGCTGCCTTACGCCGACACGCTGAGCCCGTCGCACGTCCGCCTCGCCACCTATGACGGCAAGATCTATGGCGTGCCCGCCCTGCCGGATGCCTCGATCATCGCCTACAACACCGACCTCTTCGAAAAGGCTGGCCTCGACCCGAAGAAGGCTCCGGCCTCGCTGGAGGAAATCGCCGAGGACGCCAAGAAGATCCATGCGCTCGGTGACGACACCTACGGCTTCTATTTCGTTGCCAATTCGGGAAGCTGGCTGATCTATGACTTCCTGCCGCACATCTGGGCCGCCGGCGCCGACATCCTCAGTGAGGACGGCCGTCAGGCAACCGTGGATACGCCTGCGCTGAAGGATACCTTCGCGGCCTATCGTGACATGTGGTCCGCCGGCGCGATCCATCCGACCTCGCGTTCGGGCAACGGCAACAATGCCGTCGAAGCCTTCGCCTCGGGTAAGGTCGGCGTGCTGATGACCGGCTCCTACATCGTCAATCTTCTGACCAGCAAATATCCGGACGTAAAATTCGATGTTGCTCCGATCCCAGGCCCGAAGGGTGGTGCGTCGAGCTTCGCCGGCGGTGACTCGCTTGCCCTGATCAAGGGTGTCAGCGAAGAGAAGAAGAAGGTCCTTCTCGACTTCGTCGATTTCTACATGCAGCCGGAACAGCAGGTGTTCATCACCAAGGAATCCGGCATGCCGTCGCGCACCGATCTTGCCGATCAGGCCTATGCCCAGTTCGACAAGCGCAACCTCGTTGCCTATGACATCCTGGCTAAGGCGCGCACGCCCTACACCTTCTCCTCGGATGAGCTGTTCGTCAGCCGCACCGGTCCTTTCCTCAACCTGATCCAGGGCGCGATCTTCGGTGACGATGTCGATGGCGCGGTGAAGAAGGCGCAGGACGAGTTCACCAAGATCCTCGACCGTACCAACCCTTGAGTTTGTTCCGAGGGGTGGCATGCGCTGCCCCTCGGTCACATTGCCTGACGCGGTCTTGCTGCGAGGGCCGAAGGAATGCCGCAAGGCGGCCGATGTTCACACTGAAAGAAGGACTGTACTTTGGTGTCCACACCCAAGACAGGAGAGGTGCGCGAAGCCTCCGCCCCTGCCACGGCCCGAGAGCCGCATGGCTGGCTCGGCCTCGCCTTCATCGCACCGAGCATGGTTTTCATCATCGGATTGTTTGTCATTCCGCTGGCGATGACCATCTGGATGAGTTTCTATCACTGGCCGCTGCTTGGCCGCAGGAAGTTCATCGGTATCGAGAACTATGTGGAACTGCTGGGCGATACCCAGCTCTGGCATTCGCTCGGTTTCACGCTGCTTTACACGGTGCTGGTAACGGCAGCCATTCTCGCCGTCGCCTTTCCGCTGGCGCTTCTCGTAGACCGCCCCTTGAAGAGCGCCGGTTTCTTCCGCACGGTTTTCTTCATGCCGGTGGTGATCGGTTTCGGCGCGGCATCCACGCTGTGGATGTGGCTGCTCAATCCCGATAGCGGTGTCTTCTCCCGGCTGCTGCAGGGGCTTGGTCTTGTCGATGCCGCTCCCCGGCCGCTCGAAAGCTTCTGGCCGGCGCTCGCCGTCATCATCCTGATGGTGGTGTGGAAGACGGCCGGATTTACCATGGTGATCCTGCTCACCGGCCTGCAGAGCATCCCTGCGGAAGTCGTCGAAGCGGCAAAGATCGACGGCGCCGGTGTCTTCTCCCGCTTCCGCCGCATCACCCTGCCGCTGATGCGCAACTCGCTGCTGCTGGCGATGGTTCTCAACATCACCTCGTCGATGCTCGCCTTCGATCAGTTCTTCATCATCACCCAGGGCGGGCCGGAAAACAGCACGATCTCGGCGGTGTTCTCCATATATCTCGCATCCTTCTCGTCCTATCGCCTGGGCTATGGCTCCGCGCTCTCCTTCGCCCTGCTGGTCGTGCTGGTCGCCATCAGCTCCATCCAGCTCAGCTTCATGCGCGAACGTCCGGAGGAAGGTCGATGAGCAATTTCAACCAGTCTTCCGAGCGGACTGCCGGAGAGCGGCTCGGCCACACCACCTTCATTCTGGTGTCGCTGCTCTTCGCCATCTTCTTCCTGATGCCGATCGTCTGGTCGGTCGCCAATTCCTTCAAGCCGGCGGCCGAAGCGCTTGCCAATCCGGTCGCCCTGTTCTCCAAGGCCTTTTCGCTGGAAAACTACCGGCGGCTGGAGGATGTCGGCGCCGGCTGGTACGTCTATGCCACGAACTCGGTGCTGATTGCGCTCGGCACCATTGCGATCACGGTTCTGGTTTCTGTGCCGGCCGGTTACGGCTTCTCCAAGTTCCGTTTTCCGGGGCAATCGTTGATCTTCGTGATCGTCATGGCGACGATGATGATCCCATTCCAGTCGATTCTGACGCCGCTCTTCCTGATCCTGAAGTTCCTCGGGCTGCAGAACAACCTGTTCGGGCTGGTGCTGGTCTACACGACGTTCCAGCTTCCCTTCTCGATCTTCATGATGCGCAACGCCTTTGACGCCATCCCCGGCGCGCTGATCGAGGCTGCCCGCATCGATGGTGCCTCGCAATGGACGCTGATGCGACGCATCATGATGCCGCTGGCGCTGCCCGGTGTGGCGACGGTCGCGATGTTCGCCTTCCTCAATTCCTGGAACGAGTTCCTGGCCGCGCTGATTTTCCTGTCGGACCAGAACAAGTTCACGCTTCCGATCATGCTGGTGAACGTGTCCTCGGGCATCTACGGCATCATCGACTGGGGTGCTCTCCAGGCGGGGATCACGGTCACCATGGTGCCCTGCATCCTGCTCTTCCTCGCTCTTCAACGCTATTACGTGCGCGGCCTCACCGCCGGCGCCGTGAAATGACCCGCAGACCTCTGCAGAAGGAGTTTTCATGTCTTCGTCCCTGAAGAAGGCGGCCGGCAGCGCGCCGCGTCTTTTCGAACGCTACGTTCCCGTCGACCACACCCGTGTTTCCTTCGATGCCGGCTTCTGGAGGAGCTGGTCGGATACCGTGCGTGACGTCACCATTCCGACCCAGCACATGCGTCTCGACGAGGAAGGCTTCCTCGAAGTGCTCGACTTCGACAAGCCGGCCGGGCCGCTGGCGCGGCCAATCCAGCCGAGCGGTCTGTCGATGCAGCATTTCTTCGATTCCGACTTCGGCAAGTGGATCGAGGCGGCAAGCTATACGCTGAAGAACAATCCCAACTCGGATGTCGAGGCAAAGATCGACGCGATCGTTGAAAAGCTCGAACACGGGCAGATGGCAGACGGCTACCTCAACAGCTGGTTCATCCGCCGCGAGCCGGAAAAGCGCTGGACCAACCTGCGTGACCTGCACGAGATGTACTCGATGGGCCATCTGCTGGAGGGCGCGGTTGCCTACTATCAGGCCACTGGCAAGCGCCGTTTCCTCGAGGTGATGATCCGCGCCGTCGACCATATCATCGACACCTTCGGCACCGAGCCGGACAAGCTGCGCGGCTACGATGCCCATGAGGAGATCGAGCTTGCTCTGGTGAAACTCTACCGCGTCACCGGCGAACCGCGTCACCTGAAGCTCGCCACCTATTTCGTCGATGAGCGCGGCCGCATGCCGTCTTACTATGACGAGGAGGCCCGTCTTCGCGGCGAGGACCCCGCCGATTATGTCTACAAGACCTATTCCTACAGCCAGGCGCACATGCCGGTGCGGGAGCAGACGCAGGTGGTCGGCCATGCCGTCCGCGCCATGTATCTCTTCTCGGCCATGGCCGATCTCGCCTATGAGAACGACGATCCGACGCTTAAATCCGCCTGCGATCAACTGTTCGACAATCTCACCGGTCGTCAGCTCTATGTGACCGGCGGTCTCGGCCCGTCGGCTTCCAACGAAGGCTTTACCCGCGAATTCGACCTGCCGAACGAGACGGCCTATGCCGAGACCTGCGCCGCCGTGGCGCTCGGGTTCTGGAGCCATCGCATGGCTCAGATCGACCTCGACGGCAAGTTTACCGATGCCCTGGAAACCGTTCTGTTCAACGGTGCTCTCTCGGGCATTTCTCGCGACGGGGAGCACTATTTCTATGAAAACGTGCTCGAAAGCCACGGCCAGAACCGCCGCTGGAAGTGGCATTACTGCCCCTGCTGCCCGACCAACATCGCCCGCTTCATTACCTCGCTCGGTCAGTACTTCTACTCGGTGAAGGATGGGGAGGTCGCGGTACACCTCTATGGAGCCAACACGGCCGAACTGGATGTCGATGGCACTTTCCTGCGGTTGAAGCAGGACACCGCCTATCCGTGGGATGGCGATGTCCGTCTTGCCATAGGCCTCTCGGCCCCGGCCTCGCTGACCTTCCGGCTGCATATTCCGGGCTGGTGCGGCAAGGCGCGGATCTCGGTGAACGGTCAGGAAATCGATTTCGCCGCTTCCGTGGAAAAGGGCTACGCCGCGATCACGCGGGACTGGAAGGATGGGGACGAGATCCGCCTGTCCTTCGACATGCCGGTGGAGCGTGTCTACGCTCATCCCGCGGTGGGCGAGGATGCCAATCGCGTTGCCTTCAAGCGCGGGCCGGTGGTCTATTGCGTCGAGCAGGCGGATATCGGCACGGAGCCGCAGCGTCTGCGCATCATCCGTGACGCGGCGCTCAAGCCGCGTTTCGATGCGGACCTGCTTGGCGGTGCCGTGGTGCTGGAAGGCGATGCGCTGGAAGCCGATGCCGGCGACTGGAGCGGCAAGCTCTACCGCACCACGCCGCCCTCGCTGAAGCCGAAGGCCTTCAAGGCCATTCCTTATCACCTCTGGGCCAATCGCGACGAAGGCGCGATGCAGGTCTGGCTGACGGAAGAATAGGAGGCGGGCATGGCTCGACTGGAATTGCGGAATGTCGTCAAGTCCTACGGTATCTACGAGGCCGTGCGCGGCGTCAGTCTCGATATCGAGGACAAGGAGTTCGTCGTCTTCGTCGGTCCTTCGGGCTGCGGCAAGTCGACGACGCTCCGGATGATCGCCGGCCTTGAGCATATCTCGGGCGGCGAGATCATCATCGGCGATCAGGTGGTCAACCGTCTCGGCCCCGGCAAGCGTGACATTGCCATGGTATTCCAGAACTATGCGCTTTATCCGCATATGACGGTGCGCGAGAACATCGCCTTCTGCCTGGAGCAACAGAGCCTGCCGAAGGCGGAGATCGACAAGCGGATATCAACGGCTGCCGAAACGCTGCACATCACCGAGCTGCTGGAGCGTCGTCCGGGTCAGCTTTCCGGCGGCCAGCGCCAGCGTGTCGCGATGGGGCGTGCGATCGTCCGCAATCCGAAGGTCTTCCTCTTCGACGAGCCGCTGTCGAACCTCGACGCCAAGCTGCGCGTGAAGATGCGGACCGAAATCAAGCGTCTTCATCAGTTACTGCCGACAACGACGGTCTATGTTACCCACGATCAGGTGGAAGCCATGACCATGGCGGACCGGGTGGTGGTGATGAACCAGGGCATCGTCGAGCAGATGGGCGAGCCGCAGGAACTTTACCTCAATCCCGCAAGCAAGTTCGTCGCGGGCTTCATCGGCTCCCCGTCGATGAATTTCCTGTCCGCGCGGCTGGAGACGGAAGGCGATGGTCTTTCCGTCGTTCTCGAGGACGGCGTACGCCTTGCGGTTCCGCCGGAGAAGGCGAATGTTTTCCGCAGCCACGCGGGCAAGGCTGTCACCTTCGGTATCCGCCCGGAATCGATTTCCGCCCGGCAGGAACGTCAGGGCTGGGTTCCTTTCGACGCTCCGGTCGATCTGGTGGAGCCGCTTGGCGCAACCACGATGATCTACTTCAATGTCGCAGGCGCTGGCATCTGCGCCAGCATCGAGCCCGATGCTGGGCCGAAGGCCGGAACCACGGTGCCCTTGTCCATCAACATGAACCAGATGCACCTGTTCGACGTCGACACCGAACGGTCGCTGGCGACCTGACATAAGGCCTATGGCTTTTGGGGTCTTGGCGCGCTAGCGGTGCCGGATAAAGTCACGAGGGCAGGCCGGTCGACATGGGCCTGTCCCCGGACGCGCGTTTATCGTTTTGATGAACATCTTGGCCAGATACGGACAGCAAAGGACGAAGATCATGGCGGTTTCCGAATATATCATTCCCGGAATGTTCATCCGGGATCATCTGGTTTCCGTTCCGCTCGACTGGGCAAAGCCGGATGGCGAGGCGATCGAGGTTTTCGCGCGCGAAGTCTGCGATCCCGTTCGCAGACATGAAAAGCTGCCGCTGCTCGCCTTCCTGCAGGGCGGACCGGGCGGCAAGTCGCCGCGTCCGGCCAATGGCGGGCCGTCCTGGCTGGCGGAAGCGATCAAGACCCATCGCGTCGTGTTGCTCGACCAGCGCGGGACGGGTCGCAGCTCGAGGGTCGAAAGCGCTACCATGGAACGCTTCGGCAGCGACGGGCAGGCGGCTGGTGATTATCTCGCCTGTTTCCGTGCGGACAGCATCATCGCGGACTTCGAGCATGTCAGGAAAACCGTGTTCGGCGGTGAGTGCTGGGCAACACTCGGACAAAGCTATGGCGGGTTCCTGACCCTCACTTATCTTTCCAGGGCGCCGGAAGGCCTGTCCGCCTGCTATGTCACCGGCGGTCTTGCTGGGCTCGACGCAACTGCGGACGATGTCTATCGCCGGACCTATCCCCGCGTGGCGGCAAAAACCAAACGCTACTACGAACGCTATCCGCTGGACCGCGAGCAAATCGGCCGTATCGCGGATTTTCTCGCCGCCAACGACGTCCGCCTGCCGGATGGTGACCGTCTCTCGGTTCGTCGTTTCCAGACGATCGGCATCGATTTCGGCATGGCGCCGGGCTTTGAAAATATCCACTGGATGGTCGACGAAGCCTTTTCGTCTTCGGGCGCAGACCGGCTTTCCGATGTCTTCCTCGCCTCGGTGATGAACGCCACCTCCTATGATGCCAATCCGCTTTTCGCCGTGCTGCAGGAAAGCATTTACGGGCAAGGTTATGGCGCGACCAACTGGGCGGCGGAGCGTATCCAGGCGGAATTCCCCCAGTTCGGCGAGGCGCAGAGGCCGCTGACCTTCACGGGCGAGATGATGTTTTCCTGGATGTTCGACGAGATCCGGTCACTGCGCCCCTTTCGCGCGGGTGCCCTGGCGCTCGCCGCGCGGGAGGAATACAGCAGCCTGTACGACCCGGCGCGTCTTGCCTCGAACGAGGTTCCGGTCGCCGCTGCCGTCTATTTCGACGACATGTATGTGGATGCCGGGCTTTCACTCGACACCGCCTCGCGTGTCGGCAATCTCGAAAGCTGGGTTACCAACGAGTTCGAGCATGATGGCGTGCGCCAGTCGCCGCGCGTGTTCCGCCGGCTTGTCGACATGGTGAAGGAGCGGGGCGGTCCTCGCTCCTGATCGAACCGGATATCGTTCTGACCGCCCTGGCGGTCAGGATGCCGGCAAGAAGCGGAATCTCATGCCGCAGCGGGAAGCGCCTCCCGCGGAACCAGCGCTCCGTGATGGCCGATAACGGCTGCCGCGGCGCGGACTGCAGCCGTTGCCGCTGCCCGCGCATCACCGTCCTGAACGTACCGGGCAAGGAAGGTGCCGTTGAAACTGTCACCGGCGCTGGTGGTATCGACGACCTTCTCGACACGGGTAGCGGCGATGAATTCGGCCGGCTTTCCGGCAAAACTGAGGGTAATGCCGTTGGCGCCGTCCTTGACCACCACGTTCTCAGCACCGAGCGCCCTGTAGCGTGCGATGGTCGCGGCCGGATCGGCATCGCCGAAATGGGTGGCTTCATCGTCGAAGCTCGGCATCACCAGATTGGCCACGGACGCGCCGGCATTGATGGTGTCGAGCATGACCGTCCTGTCCTGCCAGAGATGCGGGCGGATGTTGGGATCGAAGACCACCGTCTTGCCGGCCGTCCTTGCGCGGCGCAGTTCCGAAAGCAGGGCTTCGACGGCGTCGGCGCTCAGGATTGCCAGTGTGATACCCGAGAAGAAGACCACGTCCGATTGTTCGATTGCGGCGCGCAGATGAACCGGATCGTCGGCGAGCGTCTTTGCGGCGGATGCCGAACGCCAGTAGGAGAAGCTGCGTTCGCCCTCGTCGAGATGGATCATGTAGAGACCGGGTGTGCGTCCCTCGACGCGCCGCACGAAGCCGGTCTCGACGCCGGTGCTTTCCATGAAACCGAGCATTTCCTCGGAGACCTTGTCAGTGCCGACTGCGCTCAGATAGCTCACGACCCAGTCCTTGGGCGCGGCGAGGCGGGCGTAATAGGCGGTGTTGAACGTGTCACCCGCATATCCTTTGCGCAGAAGGCCTTCCTCCGCCTGCCGCAGCTCCACCATGCACTCGCCGATCGACAGCATTCGTTTCATCATATTGCCGGCCCGTCTTATTCGAATGTGTTCCTCTACCGGACAACGGATGATCGCCGCCGGCCCTCACCGCCGCTCTGGTTCACTCAGTCGATGGTTCGCTTCATCGCTGGAACGCAAAGAGGCAGTGATGAATATCCCGACATGCCGATCCATGTCGAGTTCCGTGGAACCGAATATCGAAGGCAACATGGGGAGGTGGGAGCCGGTCGGGGCTGGTCTGCCGATTAGGGCGATCGGGACAGCCGGTGTTCATCGTCGATCAGGATCAGTTTCGACGGCGCGGCATCTGCCCATTGCCATAGCACCAGATTGAAGTCGTCATCGCCTGCGCCGACTGCGAAGCTGCGGACGAGCAGGGCATGATAGCCGTTGGCCATTGCCCGCCGGGCGAATTCCTGGGTTCTGGCAATACCCGTTGTCTTCATCTCGTCGCGCCAGGTGGAGGCGGCAAGCGTCGAGGCATCCATTCCGAACCTCGCCAGTTCGGCTACATCGCGGCCATCAAGAACCCGCTCGATTTCGGCGTCATAGGAAACGAGTGTTGTCGGCTGGAGATTGCCGACCTGGTTTGCTTCCCGCAGCGCCGTCATCACGGATAAGGAGGCGTAGAGCGCCGGAACGCCTTTCGGATTGAACCGCCCGCCATAAAGCTCTGCGCCGAGGCCGGAAAGCGGCTCGCGGGCGTAAACGGGATTGAGCGCGCGGTAGAGTTTGCCGCGAAAGGGGATGGCCATGGTCAGGCGTGAACGCCGGCGTCGACCGCGTCGATATAATCGAGCACGTCCTCGGCCCGACCGCCGCGGACGAGTTGCATGGCGGTCTGGCCGGAAAAGCCGGGGAGCGGTTCGGAGCGATACCAGGCATATGCCATCAGGGCCGAGCCGAAGCGCGGCTCGACCTTGTTGAGGATCTCGACCATCTCGCGAAGACGCCGTTGCGTCCTGTCCGAACGCACCCGGTCCTTGCGCTGTACGGCGTCCTTGCCGAGCCCGGCCGTGCGGGCGACTTCCTCGCTGGTGGTGCGGAGCGTGTCGGCGATCTTGCGCGGAGCGAACATTCCGTTATCCGAATACTGGGCAAGTCCCATGATATTCACCTCGATAGTCTCTGCCATTCATTCTGACGCAATATAGCGTCAGAATGAGAGGATTTCAATGATCGAGGAACGCGAGGCTCCGGGCGGATTTTACCCTCAACCAGCAAAATTCGCGGTCAGCAGGTGTTCCGCACCGAGTTTGATCGTCAGCAGGCCTGCCTTGGCAAGGGGAACCGCGCCGCAAAGGCTGCCGGTGGTGATGATCTCTCCCGCGGCAAGCGAACTTTCCGGCCGGTCTTCCCGATTGGCCCAATCCACGAGCCATGCAAGCACGTCGCCTGCCGGATGCTTGGCGGCGTCGGCAAATATGATCTCGTCGCCCAGAGTGATTTCGAGGGGCGTGCCCGCCACATCATCGACGAGGGCCGCAGGCACTTCCGGTCCAAGCAGATAGCCGGCATTGCCGAGTCGGTCGGAAAGAAAAAGCAGGTAGGGAGACTTGCTGCCCTCGACGAGGCGGCTGTCCAGAACCTCCAGGCCGAGATGCACGCTGCCGACGGCCTTCTTGACCTCGTCCCGGCTATAGCCGCCGGCACGGGGCGGCAATGCTGTGGCAAGCCGGACCGCGATTTCCGCTTCAATGGCGATACCCGCCCGCCACGGGAATGTCGCATCATCTGCAACATGGAGCGGCAGCAGCCGTCCCGTCACGGCAACACCTTCCGGAGAACGGGCAACCTTGTAGCCGAGCGGTTCCGCCGGCGCATCCGCCATCGTGATCGCCTGTACGGCGAAGGCTTCCGCGATCGTCAAAGGCGCGACAAGGGTGTCAGCGGGAATGCGTGCCTTGGCCTGCATCAGCGAGGTGGCAAGTGCTGTCGGATCGAAAGTGGGGGACATGGGCATCATCCGGAATTGAAGGGGAATATCAGGTATCCCGTCACGGCGCCGCTGTCGAGCCGCGCGGCATCAGCTCGCGATGCCGCATCGTATCTCGTTCGATCTTTCCGGAAGTCAAGGCAGGGCGAAAGGCCCTGCCTTATGTCGTTACGGTTACGCCTTGAGATAGGCGGAGATGACGGCTGCCACCTGATCCGAATTCAGGTGCCCCATATGCGATGACATGAGCGCATCCAGCTGGGCGTTTGACAGACCTGAAATGTCCTGGGTGGAAAGGCCTGCGACAGCGGTGGAGCTGAAGGATGCGATGTCCTCGGTGGAGAAGGTGGCGAGATCCTCCATCTCCAGAGCCGCGACCTGCGTCGAGGTCAGAGAGCCGACCTGGGCGGAAGTCAGCGCCTCAGCCTGCGCCGTCGTTAGCGCAGTGATGACCCCGGTGCTCAATCCGGCGATTGCACTGGAGCTCAGTGCAGCGATCTCGTCGGTAGAGAACAGGGCGATGTCATCGGTGCCAAGCGCTGCGGTCTGCACCGCGGTCAGGGCCGCGATCTGCGTGATCGACAGGGCGTCGATCTGAGCTGTGCTCATTGCCGCCACCTGATTGTAACCCAGCGAGGCGACCTGGCCCGTCGTCAGGACGGCGATCTGGCTCGAGGAGAGCGCGGCGATGATGGCCGTGGACAGACCCTTGATCGCAGACGAGCTGATCGCTGCCAGTTCCGCGGTCGAGAAGGTCTCCATGTCCTCCGTGGTCAGGCCTGCAAGCCCGTCGGAGCTCAGCGCCGCGATCTGGTCGGTGGTGAGCGAGTCGAGCTGTTCCCTGCTGAGGGCATCGACCTGAGCACTGCTCAGGCCGTGGATGCCGGCGGTGCCGAGAGCCGCGATCTCGCCGGTGGAGAGCGACGCGATAATGGCTGTCGACAGACCCTTGATTGCGGAGGAGCTGATCGCCGCGAGTTCGGCGGTCGAGAAGGTCTCGATATCCTCGACCGTCAGGCCCGCCAGCGCATCCGAACTGAGGGCGGCGATCTGGGCCGTCGACAGAGCTTCGATCTGGTCTGCAGTGAACGTTGCAACCTGACCGCTGGTCAGGCCGGCAATACCTGCGGCGCTGAGGGCAGCAACCTGGCTGGTGGAGAGCGAGGCTATGTCGTCCGTTCCGAGAGCCGCAACCTGCTTCGACGTCAAAGCCGCAAGCTGGGCCGTCGATAGCGCCGCGATCTGATCGGTACTCAGCATGCTGATCTGGGTGGTGGAAAGCCCGGGGATGCCCGCAGCACCGAGGGCCGCGATCTGATCCGGTGTAAAGGCGGCAAGTGCTGCCGCCGACAGGCCGGATATGGCCGTTGAGCTGATGGCGGCGATATCTGCCGTCGAGAACATGTCGAGGTCATCCGTTCCGAGTGCCGCGATCTGCTTCGATGTGAGGGCAGCGACCTGCGTGGAGGAAAGCGCCTCGACCTGTTCAGGGCTCAGCGCCACGATCTGGCTGGTCGAGAGCCCGGCAATGCCGCTGGTGCTCAGCGCCGCGATCTGATCGGTGGAAAGCGCTGCAATCGTCGCAGTCGAAAGGCCCGCAATGGCGGTCGAACTGATCGCCGCGATGTCGGCGGTCGAGAACATGTCGAGGTCATCGACGGTGAGGACGGCGATCTGGGTGGAGTTGAATGCCGCGACCTGCGCCGATGTCAGGGCCGCGACCTGCGCGCCGCTCATTACGTCGATCTGGGCTGTCGTCAGTCCGGCGATGCCAGCCGTGCCCAGTGCCGCGATCTGTGCGGTGGTCAGCGAGGCGATACCATCCGTTCCGAGTGCCGCCACCTGCTTTGACGTCAATGCGGCAAGCTGGGCGGTCGTCAGCGCGTCGATCTGCACGGCGTTGAGGGCGGCGATCTGGGCCGAGGAAAGCCCTGCGATGCCCGCGGCGCTCAGCGCTTCGACCTGATCGGGCGACAGCGATGCCAGAAGCTCGGTGGAGAGGCCGACAATCGCGCTGGAGCTGATCGCCGCGATTTCCGCGGTCGAGAACGTATCGAGGTCGTCGGTGCCGAAGGCCGCGATCTGCGTCGAACTCAGTACCGCGATCTGGGTCGCAGTTAGCGCCTCGACCTGCTCGGGGCTCAGCGCCACGATATCGTCGGTGGTCAATCCCTTGATGCCGGCGGTGCTGAAGGCCGCGACCTGACTGGTGGAGAGTGCCGCGATGTCGTCGGTTCCGAGTGCCGCGACCTGTTTGGAACTCAACGCTGCAATCTGCGCGGTGGTGAGGGCCTTGACCTGTGTGAGGCTAAGGATCGCGATCTGGTCGGTCGAAAGCCCGGCGATCCCTGCCGTGCTCAGCGCCTCAATCTGATCTGCCGAGAGCGACGCCAGAAGCGTGGAGTTCAGGCCCGCGATGGCGTTGGAGCTGATGGCGGCGATGTCGGCGGTCGAGAACACATCGAGGTCGTCGGTACCGAGAGCTGCAATCTGTGCCGAGGTCAGAGCCGCAACCTGCGAGGACGACAGGGCCTCGACCTGATCAGTGCTGAGAGCCGCGATCTGGCTGGTGGAAAGACCAGCAATGCCCGTGGTGCTGAGAGCCGAAATCTGGATGGTCGTAAGAGCAGCCAGAAGAGTGGTCGACAGTCCCGAAATCGTGCTCGAGGCGAGTGCTGCAATGTCCTTGGTGGAGAACATCACGATGTCGTCCGTGCCGAGCGCGGCGATTTGCGTCGACGTCAGCGCGGCGACCTGAAGGCTCGTCAGGGCCTCGACCTGATCGGGGCTCATGGCCTCGATGTCGTCTGTCCCCAGAGCCTTGATGCCGGCCGTGCTGAGAGCTGCCACCTGTTCGGTCGAAAGAGCCGCGATGTCGTCAGTGCCGAGGGCGGCGACCTGGCGCGATGTCAGGGCTGCGATCTGTGCCGTCGACAGCGCCCGTACGCCGGCGGTAGTGAGCGCCGCAATCTGGTCGGTCGAAAGGCCGGCGACGCTGGTGGCGCTGAAGGCCGCGATCTGATCGCTGGAGAGGGTCGCGATCAGCTGGGACGACAGGCCGGCGATCGCGGTCGAGCTGATCGCGGCGATATCCTTCGTGGAGAAGGTCGCGAGGTCTTCCGATCCGAGAGCGGCGATCTGCGCGGAGCTGAGCGCATTGATCTGCTTGGTCGAGAGCGCATCGACCTGCGCAGTGGTCAATGCGTCGATCTGCGCGGAGGAAAGGCCGGCAATTCCGGCAGTGCCAATGGCCGCGATCTGCGTCGTCGAAAGCCCGGCGATGTCGTCCGTACCCAGCGCTGCCACCTGCCGCGATGTCAGCGCTCCGATCTGGGCCGTGGTCATGGCCTTTACCTGATCGCTGCTGAGCGCATCGATCTGCTTGGTGGAAAGGGTGGCGATGCTGGCGGTGTTGAGCGCCGCGATCTGTGCGGTCGAAAGTGACGCCAGTACAGAGGTTTGCAGACCCGCAATTGCAGTCGAGCTGATGGCGGCGATATCGGCTGTGGAGAAAGTGGCGATGTCTGCGGCCGTCAGTGCCGCGATCTGCGCCGAGGTGAGCGCGCCGACCTGAGAAGAACTCAGCGCTTCAGCCTGAATGGTGCTGAGCGCGGCAATCTGCTTGGTGGAGAGGGCCGCAACGCCGGCCGTGCTCAGGGCGTCGATCTGGACGGTGGAGAGTGCCGCGATGGCATCAGTGGACAGTCCCGCAATGGCAGCCGAACTGATGGCCGCGATGTCCTTGGTCGAGAACGTCGCGATATCGTCGGCTCCAAGTGCTGCGATCTGCGCCGAGCTGAAAACGCCGACCTGCGCGGAGGTCAGGGCCTCGGCCTGTGAGGTGCTCAGGGCGACGACTTGTTTGGTCGAAAGCCCGGTGATGGCGGCGGTTGAAAGCGCTGCGATCTGCGAGGTCGAAAGTGCTGCGATCTCGTCTGTGGTGAACGTCGCGATCTGGGCGGAGCTCAGGGCGGCGATCTGTTTGGTGGAGAGCGTTGCAACCTGCGACGCGTTCAGGGCGTCGACCTGTTTCGTGGTCAGCCCGGCGATACCGGCGGTACTAAGTGCTGCGATCTGTTCGGACGAAAGAGCAGCCAGGATGGCGGTGGACAATCCAGAAATGGCGCTCGCGCTGATGGCGGCGATGCCGGCCGTCGAGAAGGACTGAATATCGCCGGTATCGAGCGCCGCTATCTGATCGGAGCTGAGTGCCGCGATCTGCTTGGTCGAAAGCGCTGCAATCTGATCGCTGCTGAGTGCGTCGATCTGCTTGGTGGTCAGGCCCGTGATACCGGATGCGCTCAACGCTGCGATCTGTGCAGTCGTCAGCACCGCGAGATCGTCCGTGTCGAATGCCGAGATCTGGGTGGATGTCAGTGCCGCGAGCTGGGTCGTGCTCAGGATGGCGATCTGCTCGGGTTCCAGCGCGGCAATCTGCCGTGTGCTCAATCCGGCAATACCAGCCGTTCCAAGAGCTGCCAGCTGTTCGGTGGTCAACGCCGTGACATTGCCCGTGTTCAGCGAGGCGACCTGCGCCGAACTGAGTGCGGCCAACTGCTTGGTTGAAAGGACTGCGACCTGGGTCGAACTCAGGGCATCGATCTGCAGAGTGCTCAGACCCTTGATGCTGGTCGTGCTGAGCGCCGCGATCTGTTCGCTGGAAAGGGCTGCAATGATGCTTGTCGACAATCCCGAGATCGCCGTTGAGCTGATTGCAGCGATATCAGCGGTCGAGAACGTCGCGATGTCGGCGGTTTCCAGCGCTGCGAGTTGCAGCGAGGTAAGGGAGGCGACCTGGGTTGAGGTCAGGGCCTCGACCTGTGCGGTCGACAGCATGTTGATCTGATCGCTGCTGAGACCCTTGATCGCTGTTGTACTGAGCGCTGCAATCTGCTGGGTGGAAAGCGCTTCGATCAGTGCCGACGACAGGCCCGAAATGGCGGTCGAGGTGATCGCTGCCATATCGGCGGTGGAGAAGGTCGCGATGTCGGCCGTTTCCAGCGCTGCGAGCTGCAGTGAAGTGAGGGCGACGACCTGAGTCGGGGAGAGGGTCTCGACCTGGCTGGTCGACAGGGCCTGGATCTGGTCGGTGCTGAGACCTGCAACGGCCTTGGCGCTAAGAGCCGCAATCTGGCTGGTGGACAGGGACGCAATGTCGTCTGTGCCCAACGCTGCAATCTGCTTCGAGCTGAGCGTGGCAATCTGCGCTGCCGTCAGAGCCGCCAGTTGGGCGGTGGACAGGGCGCCGATCTGATCCGTCGTCAGGTTTGCGATCGTCGTCGTGCTCAATGCCGCGATCTGGCTGGAGGTCAGGGCGGAAATGGCGTCTGTTACCAACCCGGCTGCGGACTTGTAGCTGATGGCGGCGATTTCCGCAGAGGTGAACGTCGCAAGATCGTCGGCACCCAGCGCGGCGATCTGCAGGGAACTCAACGAGCCCACCTGCGCCACGGTGAGCGCTTCGGCCTGCGCGGTAGACAGGGCGGTGATCTGGTCGGTCGTAAGGCCTGTAATCGCGCTGGTGCTCAGTACGGCGATCTGGTTGGTGGAAAGCGATGCCAGGACATCGGTCGAAAGACCCGATATAGCCTTGCTCGTCAGTGTTGCGATTTCTGCGAGCGAGAATGTTGCGAGATCGTCGGCACCCAGCGCTGAAAGCTGGACAGAACCCAGCGCCTTGACCTGAGTGATGGTCAGGACTTCGACCTGGGCTGTGGAGAGTGCTGCAACCTGATCCGTCGTCAGGTTCGCGACCGCGCTGGTGCTGAGCGCAGCAATCTGCGCTGTTGTCATCGCGGCGATGTCGTCCGCGTCGAGTACCTGTATCTGTGACGCCTTTAGGACGCTGACCTGCGTCACCGTCAGCGCGGCCAACTGGCTGGTGGAAAGAGACGCGATCTGCGTCACCTTCAGGCTGGCGATGGCGCTGGTGCTCAGAGCTGACAGCTGCGCGGAAGAGAGGGATGCGATAACATCTTCCGAGAGACCCGTTACGCCCTTGTTGGTGATCGCGGCCATGTCGGCCGTCGAGAAGGTTGCGAGATCGTCGGCTCCGAGTGCGGCGATCTGCAATGAACTTAGCACCTTCACCTGCGCAACCGTCAGGGCTTCGGCCTGCGCGGTCGAAAGCGCCCCCATCTGGTCGGCTGTCAGGCCCGTGACTCCGCTGGTGCTCAGAGAGGCAATCTGCATGGTCGACAGGGATGCGATCTGTTCTGTCGACAGGCCGGCCAGGGCCTTGGCTGTGATGGCCGCCATGTCGGCGGTCGAGAATGTCGCCAGATCTTCCGTTCCAAGCGCGGCGAGCTGGGTAGATGTCAGCGTCTTGACCTGCGCTGCGGTGAGCGCCTCGACCTGCGCGGTCGACATGGCTTCGATCTGGTCGATGAAGAGAGCCGGGATGGCCTTGGTGCTCATCGCTGTAATCTGGGCAGTCGAAAGGATTGCGATGTCGTTCGTGCCGAGGGCCTGGACGTGCGCGGCCTTGAGGACGCTGACCTGGGCAGTCGTCAGGGCTGCCACCTGCTTGGTGGAGAGAGCCGCGATCTGGTCGGTCGTCAGGCTCGCAACGGCCTTCGTGCTCAATGCCGCGATCTGGGCCGTTGTCAACGAAGCCAGCACGTCGGTGGAAAGGCCGACAATCGCCTTCTGGCTGATGGCAGCGATATCGGCGGTCGAGAATTCCGCAAGATCCTCTGCGCCGAGAGCCGCGATCTGGAGCGAGCTGAGGGCTGAAACCTGCAGCGAGGTCAGCGCCTCCGCCTGAGCCGTCGTCAGGGCGCTGAGCTGGGCGGTGGTGAGGGCAGCGACCTGCTTCGAGGTCAGGCTTTCGACATCGTACTTGTCCAGCACGGCCAGCTGTTCGAAGGTCAGTCCGACAATGGCGCTCTGCGAGATCGCACTCAACTGCTGGGAGTTCAGGACATCGACGTCCTCGGTATCCAGCGCCGCGATCTGATCGGAAGAGAGTGCGTTGAGCTGCTTTGTGGACAGCAATGACACGTCTTCCGTGGTCCATGCCGCAACTGCGGCGGTCGAAAGAGATCTGATCTGAGTGACGCTGAGCGAGGTTATGGTCGAGGTCATGCGAGAAAACCTTTGGCGTTAGCCGATTGTCGAAATCAATAAAGTTTACGAACAGTCGTCCCGGAAGGGCCGCGGCCGGCGTCGCCGGTCCGGCCCGCGGCAAACGCCGCAGGCCGGACAAGACTCTACCTAGCTAAAGGGAATTATAGGCAACTGGCTTGCCTGAACCTGTAGTTGATCCTACGCAGATAAATCTACGCAACTTCGATATGGCTGTACCGCCCGGCAGATGCGCAGACGCCTGAAATGCTCAAGCGTCGGGAGCGGTCCAGAGGCGGTTGTCGTGTGGGATTGGCGAGAAATCGTGCCATTCCGACAGCTTCTCGCGATAACGCTGCCTGTAGGCGGCGTCATCCGAGAAGCTCATGTTCTCCAGAACGAGTTCTGCGCCGATGTCGTAGTAGACATCGAGGTTGCGCAGGTCCGGCACAGGCGTTTCACCACGCTCGCATTCCGCCTGCATCTGCCAGAAAAGCTCCTCCAGACGGCGGGCAAGGGCCGGGATGTCGCGCAATACGCTGGTCTCGCGCGCATCCTTCAGGGCCTGCCTGACGCGGCCGAGGCTTGCGGGGTCCTTTGCGAAGCCGATTGCCTTCTCGACATAGTTTTCCGGGTCGGTGCAGATCAGATCCGGAATGCCGGCCGCCGCGACGATGCTGTGGCAGAAGCGTGCTGCAAAGCTCTTGCCGGGGAAAGTGAGTACGGGCAGGCCGACGGTCAGCGCGTCGGCTGCGGTCGAATGGGCACCATACGGGAAGGTGTCGAGGAACAGGTCGGCGACCGCAATGCGGGCGAGATGTCGGGCGTTCGGGGCCTTGGGCGCGAAGATGAGGCGTTCGGGTGCGACGCCGGCATTCTCTGCAATCTTCCGCAGGCGCTGGTCGGCGCTGTCGTTGCCGCTCAGGAGCCAGAGCACGCTGCCTGGCGTGGCGACAAGGATCTTCATCCACTGGGCGAAGGTGTCCTCGGTAATTTTCTGCATGCCGTTGAAGCAGGCGAATACGAAGGCGTCTTCAGGAAGGCCTGCTTCGGCACGCGAAGGCGTTTCCGCGATCACTCTCTTGCGATCGATGGGCTGGCAGCAGTCGATGCGCAGCACCTTTTCCGAGTAGTAGATCTCGTTTTCCGGCGGAACGATATGGCCGTCGGTAATCATGTACTGGTGGAACGGGCTGCCCATGGAGCCCGGATAGCCGCAGAAATTGACGATGACCGGCGCCGGGCGGTAGGCGAAGATCTTCGTTCGCGCACTCTTGGTGTAGCCGTTGACGTCGATGAGGATGTCGATGTCGTCGCTGGCGATCTGTCGGGCCGCTTCCGCATCGCTGAGCATGGCGATATCGCGCCAGCAGTCGACGGCTTTCTTCATGCGGGCCTGCGTTGCGTCGTTCGGTGCGGGATCGCCGCAATAATAGGCGTAGATTTCGACGCTTTCCTTGTCGTGCAGCTCCAGCACCTCGCGCAGCGCGAAGCCGACAGCATGGTCCCTGAGATCGGACGATACGTAGCCGACGCGCAGGCGCTGGCCGGTACCGACTTTCCGCTGCGGAGCCTTGCGCGGGAAACCGCTGACATCAGGGCGTCCGACGAAGGACTTGTTGTAGCGATATGCGCGTGCAAGCTGGAACAGCGGATCGTCAGAGAAACAGGCAAGCGCCAGCGGCGACATGGAATCGATCTGCTGCCGCTTGGAAACATGGTCCGAGGAAGCCAGTATCGGCCACGTGCACAGGCGCTGCCTGACGGCGCTCCAGTGCTGGCCGGCTTCGGTCTTGTCGGGCCGCAGTTCCATGGCCTGCCAGAGGGCCGTCTCCGCTTCTTCCAGCAGGCCGGCATTTTCCATGACACGGCCGATATGCTGGAGTGCCATGAGACGATGGGAGATCCGGTCCGCCGTGCTGTCGGAGGTGAGCTCCACCAGGGTGCGCCATTGCTGAATGGCCTGGGTGGCGATGCCGGCGTCCTCGAAGGCGCGCCCGAGGTTGATATGTGCGGGTCCAAATTTCGGATCGAGCTTCAGGCAGGCCCTGAGCGCATGGATGGAGCCAGCGATATCGCCGAGCTGTCGCAGTGTCACGGAGTAGTTGAAGTAGACGAGATGGAGGAAGGGGTGACCCTCGTTGAAGGCGATCCAGCTCTTGTAGATCTCGGCTGCCTCGGCTTTCAGTCCCGCGGCGCTTCTGGTTTCGGCAAAATGGAAGAGGTCGTTGAACGCCAGCTTTTGGGTGCGGGCAAGCTCCAGCATGCCGGCGAGGGCGGAAATGGATTTCGAGGTTGATAGATCATTCATGATCCTGAACATCCCGTATGTGGCCGGCCCTGATGGCCGGCGTTGCCAACGACTCGATAAAAACTCCCCACCGCTAACCGACGAAGCTTGCCCTAAGCATGTCGCGAAGACTGGAAAACATCCTGGAAACCGGAAAATCCGACTTCCCGGCAGAATGAACTTGTGCCATTTGTATAGACATATTGGGGGTAGCAAGCTGCGGGGTGGCGTCAGGGCATGCAGATCGAGCGGTATTCTCCGCGGATCGAGGGGTATGGCGGTGTGCGGACCGCAAGCCTTGCCATGTATGCCAGTCCGGCACCGGTAGCCGAGGCAAACGACGCGCTGTGGCGTTTCCTGCGCGACGGGCTTCGACAGCAGGGCATTGATGACGCTCCCGGCGCCCTGAACGCCGATCTCGCCTACAACGAAATCTGGTTTGATCCCGGCCTCCTGTTCGCCCAGACATGCGGCTACCCCTACATGCACAGCCTGCGCGGTCGTGTGCGCCTCGTCGCCACTCCGTGTTATGCCTTGCCCGGCTGCGATGGCCCCGATGCCTGCAGTTTCATCATTGTTCGCGCGGAAGATCCCGTCGGTTCGCTGGAAGACCTCCGCGGTGCCACTGCCGCGATCAACAGCCGCGACAGCAATTCCGGCATGAACCTGTTTCGCCGGGCGGTCGCTCCATTCGCTCGGGACGGTCGCTTCTTTTCCGCCGTGGTCGAAACCGGCGGGCATGTCGCCAGCGTCGCGGCCGTCACGGCGGGCGATGCCGATGTCGCGGCGATCGATTGCGTCACCTATGGAAATCTCCAGCGGTTCGCTCCGGACCGGCTCGCAGGTGTTCGTGTTCTGGCACGCACTCCATCGGGACCGGGCCTGCCGTTCATCACCAGGGCAAACGCTTCCGATGAGGAGGTGGAGGCGATGCGCCGGGTGTTGCGCGCGGCCCTTGTCGATCCGGCCATGGACGAAGTTCGCGAAACGCTTGCTCTGCGCGATATCGTGATCCTCTCCGATGCCGAATATGACCGGTTGCTGGTGTTCGAAGAGGAAGCCCGCTCCATGGGATATCCGGAGCTTGGCTGACGGGCCTTCCTCAAGGAATACTATATTTTCTGCAGAATATATATAAATTATCTTTCCGCCCGCCGCCTCGGCACATTTCTGGAGTTCTCCATGCCGGAAAATCGAACTTCGTCCGTTCAGTCTCTGCTCCCGGTTTCCCGTATCGAATGGCCGACAGTCCTGTTGGCGGTCGTTATCTATGGCGGGTTTCTGGCCGTGACATGGTGGTGGCAATCGCTGCCGGTCCTGCTGGTTGCCGCAATCGGCGCCTGGCTGATTGCATGGCAGGGATCGTTGCAGCATGAGGTGATCCACGGACACCCGACGCGCAATCAATGGATCAACGATGCAATCGGCTGGCCACCGATCTCACTGTGGCTTCCCTATGCGATCTATAAGCAAAGCCATCTCGTCCATCACCGCGACGAGTACCTGACTGATCCTATCGAAGACCCGGAGTCCTACTATTTCACCCAGGTCGCATGGAACGCGATGGGTTCGGTCGGGCAGACGCTTTCTCGCTGGAACACAACCCTTCTCGGTCGCCTGACCATCGGTCCCGCGGTCATGCTTTTCGTCTTCCTGACGCAGGAGGCGCTGATGATCCTTCGGGGCGACCGGCAACGCGGCATGATCTGGTTTCGTCACGGCCTTGGCGTGGCGGTGGTGCTCTTCTGGGTGCTCTATATCTGCGGTATGCCGTTCTGGCTTTATTTTCTCGGCTTCGTCTATGCCGGTGCGGCCTTGAGCCGGCTTCGCTCCTATGCCGAGCATCGCTATGCCGACAGCTATGCGGAACGCACCGCGATCGTCGAAAACAGCCCGCTGTTCGGCCTGCTGTTTCTCTACAACAACCTGCATGTGCTGCATCACGAGCGCCCGGGCGTTCCGTGGTATCACATCCCGGCTCTCTATCGCCGCGACCGCGAGGTGCTGGTCGCGCTGAACGGCGGGCTGCTTTATGATGGTTATCTCGACGTCGCCCGCCGTTATCTGCTGACACCGCATCATGATCCGCGACATCCGCACCATCCCTGAACACCTGATGCGCCGTATTTATCCGGCGGTCGGTCATCTGCGGATCTCCTGCCTGCAAGAGGAACACCCTTATGAGTGAGACCGTCATTCTCGATGGCCCCCTGACATGGCGGGAGATCGTGGCTATTGCCGGTGGCGCGAACTTGCTTCTGTCCGATCCCGCATGGCGGCGCATCGAGCATGCGCGGGAGATCACCGATGCGCTCGTGACAAAGGGTATTCGCGGCTATGGCATCAATACCGGTGTGGGTGCCCTTTGCGATGTCGTTATCGATGAAAGCCAGCAGAAGGCGCTGTCGCGAAACATCCTCCTCAGCCATGCCTGCGGCGTCGGCGATCCGCTCGGCAAGGCCGAGACCCGCGCTGTCATGGCCGCACAGATTGCCAATTTCGCCCATGGATATTCCGGCGTTCGACGGGAGACGGTCGAGACCCTGCTGACCTTGCTGAACGGCGACATCCTGCCTGTCATTCCGGCTCGCGGTTCGGTCGGTTATCTCACCCATGCGGCCGCGATCGGTACGGTTTTGATCGGCGAAGGGGAGGCGCGGCATGGCGGCGTCACCCTGACCGGGCGGGAAGCCCTTGTCCGTGCCGGACTGAAGCCGCTCGTGCCGCTGGCCAAGGAAGGGCTGAGCCTTGTCAACGGCACGCCGTGTGCGACCGGTCTTGCCTCGCTGGCGCTTGCCCGTATGGAAAGGCTTCAGGAATGGGCGGATGCGGCGGCGGCTCTGACCTATGAAAACCTCGGAGCGCAGGCGGACCCATTCGCCGCGATGCCCCTTGCCCTTCGCACCTCTCCGGGGTTGCAGACGGTCGGCGCCAATTTGCGGCGCTGGCTCGACGGTAGCGAACGGTTGAAACAATCCGCCGGCAGTCGGACGCAGGATCCCTTGAGCCTGCGCGCGGTCCCGCAGATACACGGTGCCGTGCGAGATGCCTTCGCGCAGGTTGCCGAAGTCGTTGACCGCGAGCTTTCCAGCGTTACGGACAATCCGCTCGTCGCCGGAAGCGCCTCCGCGCCCGAGGTGCATTCGCAGGCCCATGCGGTGGGGGCAGCACTCGGCCTTGCCATGGATGCGCTCGCTGTCGCGGCTGCCGAACTCGCGGCCATCTCGGAACGACGGATCGACCGGCTGGTCAATCCGCTGGTCAGTGGTCTGCCGGCTTTCCTTGCGGCAGATAACGGCGTCTGCTCCGGTTTCATGATCATCCAGTACACTGCGGCGGCTCTGGTTGCGGAAAACCGCCGGCTTGCAGCACCGGCAAGCCTCGATGGTGGCATTACCTCTGCCTTGCAGGAGGATATCCTGACCCATGCGACGCCGGCCGCGGACAAGGCTCTCGCCATTATCGGCAATCTCGAAACGGTGATCGCCATCGAACTGCTTGCGGCCGCGCAGGCCTTCGATCTCCAACCGCAGACGCCACCGGCGGCCCCGGCGACGGCGGTTCTCCACGGACGGATACGCGCCCGTGTGCCGTATTACCGTGACGACCGCCCCTTGAACGGGCTCGTGCGAGAGGTGCGGCGGTTTATCGGGGCGGCGCTCCCGACGCTTGATTGAGTCTATCGGCCCCCGCCGATCATCTTCGGGCGTTCATTTTTTGAAGACAGAACGGCTTTCTGTGGCAACTTGACGCAGGGGGAGGGCGCGATATTTTAGAGCATGCGAGAGTGCGGAAATGCGCTGCTCGTTCCTCCCAAAAATAAGGATTGATGCACCCATGCTCAAATCCGTCCTTTCCGTAATCGTTGCCCTCGCCATCGTTGTTCTGATCGGGTTCGGCATTTATGCCTACCATTCGCCGATTGCCACGATGTCCGCGGACGAACGCCCGAAGTTCGATGCCGCAACGATCGAAAAGGGACGTGTTCTCGCTGCTGCGGGATACTGTTCCACCTGTCATACCGCACAGGGCGGTGAGCCCTATGCCGGAAACTATCCGATCGAGACCGAGTTCGGCACGATCTACGCCTCCAACATCACGCCCGATCCGGAGACCGGCATCGGCACATGGTCGCCCGAGGCCTTCCGCCGCGCCATGCATGATGGCGTCAATCGCCAGGGCAGCCATCTCCTCCCGGCCTTCCCCTTCGATCACTTCACCAAGATGACCGACGAGGATGTCGATGCGATCTACGCTTACATCATGGCCGACATTGCGCCGGTGAAGGAAGAGACGAAGGAAAACTCCATTCCCTTCCCGCTCAACCAGCGTATCCTGCAGGCTGGCTGGAAGCTGCTCTTCGTCAATTTCGGCCGCTATGAGCATGATCCCGCCAAATCGGACCAGTGGAACCGCGGCGCCTATCTCGCAGAGGGTGTTTCTCACTGTGGAGCCTGTCATACGCCCCGCAACGCGGTGGGTGCTGAAATGAAGACGGCCGAATATGCTGGCGCTTCGATCGACAAGTGGCTTGCGCCGGCACTGACTGCCGCCAACCCCTCCGCCGTGCCGTGGGGTGCTGCCGAGTTCACACAATATCTCGAAACCGGTTCCGGCACCTATCACGGCATTGCGGCAGGCCCGATGGGCCCCGTGGTGCATGCCGGTCTCAGGGAATTGCCGAAGAGCGATCTCGAAGCGATCGGTGCCTATCTTGGCGATGTTGTGGGCGCACCGGACAGCGATCCGGCCCAGAACCCGATCGTACAGGCGAGCCTCGAGGCGGGGCGGCCCGATCCTACCTATCGCAAGGATCTCGGCGAACGCCTTTATGCGACTGCCTGTGCTTCCTGTCATTACAACGCCACCAGCGTGATCGAGGGTCGCCCCGATCTGGCGATCAATTCGGCCACCCGGCTCGGCGATCCGACCAACCTCATCCATGTCATCCTCGACGGCGTGAATGCCGTGAATGGAACCAAGGGTGTGGTGATGCCTGCCTTCCGCAATGCGCTCTCCGATGAGGAAATCGCGGCCATTGCCGGCTATCTGCGTGACAAGCGCACCGATCTCGCCCCGTGGCCGGATCTTGCGCGCAAGGTCGCCGATATCCGAGCCGAAGCTGTCACGAATTGACGAGGACATGACTATGATCGAGTTCACCATCAACGGCCGCGCCGTCAAGATCGACGTGGAACCTGATACTCCGCTGCTATGGGTCATTCGTGACGAAGCCGGTCTGACCGGCACCAAATACGGCTGCGGCATCGGCATGTGCGGTGCCTGTACCGTCCATGTCGGCGGGCGCGCCACGCGCTCCTGCATCACCGCTGTCCAGGACGTGGCCGGCGCGGATGTCACCACCATCGAAGGCCTCGACAGCGAGGGCAATCACCCCGTCCAGCAGGCCTGGCGTCACCTGCGGGTGCCGCAATGCGGCTACTGCCAGTCCGGCCAGATCATGCAGGCGGCGGCTTTTCTGAAGGATATTCCCAGTCCCACCGACGACGACATCGATGCCGTCATGACCGGCAATCTCTGTCGTTGCATGACCTATGGTCGTATTCGCGAGGCTGTGCGCGAAGCGGCAGCCGCAATGAGAGGGGAGACCGTCAATGGCTGATACCATCCGTTTTTCCCTTCCCAAGGGCAAGGGACCTCAGCTCAACCGCCGTGGCTTCCTGATTTCCATGTGCGCGGCCGGCGCCGTATTCGGCTTCCCGCGCGGAGGCCTTGCGGCCATGAATCCGCAGGCCGTGGATGGCCTGCCTGTCGAGGCGGCCGGCGCGCGCTATGAACCTTCGATCTGGTACTGGATCGATGCCGGGGGCAAGGTCAACGTCAATATCATCCGCGCCGAGATGGGTCAGCATGTCGGCACCGCGATTGCCCGCATCCTTGCCGATGAACTCGGCGCGAAATGGGATGACGTGCATATCGAGCATGTCGATACTGATGCGAAATGGGGCCTCATGGTCACCGGCGGCAGCTGGTCCGTCTGGCAGAGCTGGCCGGTCTATCGACAGGCCGGTGCCGCGGGGCGCGTGGCGCTATCCGAAAAGGCGGCGGAACTCTGGGGCATCCCCGCATCGGACATCAAGGTGACCGATGGCGTTGTCTCCGGTGGCGGGAATTCCGCCACGTTCGGAGAACTGGTGGCGCAGGGCATAACCCGGAGCTTCACCGAGGACGAGCTCAAGGCGCTACCGCTCAAGCCCCATTCCGAGCTGACCATGGTCGGCAAGGATGTGACCGCGCTCGACATTGCCGGCAAGACGACGGGCAAGGCGATCTTCGGCATCGACGCCAAGGTCGAAGGCATGGTCTATGCCGCGCCGCTTTTGCCGCCGACGCGTTATGGCTCCGAAATCGTCAGCATCGATGACAGTGCTGCAAAGTCCGTCAAGGGCTACCAGCAGACGATCAGGCTCGACGATCCCTCGGGAACCGTTCCGGGCTGGGCCATGGTGATCGCGGCCAGTTATTGGGCCGCCTGCAAGGCGTCCGAACTTGTGAAGGTCGAGTGGAAGGCCGGCGAAACCGCCAAGGTGAGCGAAGCCGATATTCAGGACCACGCCCGCAAGCTGATCGCGGATGAAAGTAACGGGGCGATGCTTGACACCGGTGACACCAATGTCGATCCGGTCTTCGCCAAGGCTGCCGATACGATCGAGGCCGAATATACCACGGCCACGGTGCTGCACTTCCAGCTCGAACCGCTCAACGCGCTTGCGTTCCAGAACCCGGAGGGTGTGTGGGAAATCCACACCGGAAACCAGTGGCAGTCGCTTGCGCTGCCCTGGCTGCAGAAGGCTCTCGGGGTGGATGAAAACGGAGTCATCATGCGCAGTTACCTGCTCGGCGGCGGCTTCGGCCGGCGATTGAACGGCGACTATGCGGTGCCGGTGGCGCTCGCTTCCAAGGCGCTCGGCGGCAAGCCGGTGAAGATGGTCATGATGCGGCCGCAGGACGTGTTGTTCGACAGCCCTCGTTCGCCGTCGGTGCAGAAACTGCGCATGGCATTCGACGAGAATAGGAATGTCATTGCCATGGATACGGCAGTCGCGGCGGGATGGCCGACCAAGGTGATGATCCCGGGCTTCATGCCGAAGGGTGTCAATGGGGAGGCCTACGATCCCTTCGCCAGCGACGGCGGTGACCATTGGTATTCGGTGGGGGCGCAGCGACTGCGGGCGATTTCCAACGATCTGGCGGAAAGCACCTTCCGTCCGGGCTGGCTGCGTTCGGTGTCCCCGGGCTGGATCAACTGGTCGGTGGAAAGCTTCATGCACGAGGCTGCGGTAAAGGCCGGCAAGGACCCGCTGCAGTTCCGCCTCGACCTCCTGAAGGCCGAGGGACGTAACGCCGGCACTGCGCCGGATTCCGTCGGTGGCGCTTCGCGGCAGGCGCATGTGCTTTCCCGCGTCGCGGAACTCTCGGGCTATGGCAAGACCACACTCCCGGCTGACACCGCAATCGGGCTTGCCACGACCTACGGGCAGGCGCGCTCCATGCCGACTTGGGTCGGCGGAGCCGTGCAGGTCCATGTCGACCGCAAGACCGGTCACATCGACGTGCAAAAGATCTGGCTGGTGGTGGATTGCGGCATTGCCGTCGATCCCGATGGCGCCCGCGCCCAGTGCGAGGGTTCGGCCCTGTGGGGCCTTTCCATGGCGCTCTACGAGGGTACGGAGTTCGAGAACGGGCAGGTGCGTGACAGCAATCTCGACACCTACACGCCGCTGCGCATGATCGATACGCCGGAACTGGTGGTGGAGATCGTCGAAAGCACCGAAGTGCCGGTTGGTCTTGGCGAACCGGGAACGACGGTCGTCGCACCAGCTATCGGCAATGCGATCTTCGAGGCGGTCGGCGTGCGCCTGCGCCATCTTCCCATCACTCCCGAGGCAGTGCTTGCGGCACTGAAGGGCTAATGCAAGACGCCGCCGGACTTCTGGTCCGGCGGCGTTCCAATCCTGTCTGTTGTTTCCAATTTCAGTCTTGCGCGGTCAGTGCGGTGTAGATTTCCGGGCGGCGATGAAGGCGGAAATTGAAGATGTTGGCGCGGATCTCGGTGCAGCGGTCGAGATCGCAATCATGCACCACCAGTTCGTCACCGAGCGTGCTTGCCATGGCGACGATCTCGCCGGTGGGGGCAATGATGCAGCTCTGGCCGATGAGGTCGCAATCCTCTTCCCTGCCGGCCTTGGCGACGCCGATCACCCACATACCATTCTGATAGGCCCCGGCCTGCATGCAGAGATGGTTGTGGAAGCACTGGAGATGGTCGTGCTCCGGGGCGAGCGGATAATGAACCGGCGTGTTGTATCCGATCAGCGCCATCTCGGCGCCGCGCAACGCCAGTTCGCGATAGGTCTCCGGCCAGCGCCGGTCGTTGCAGATCGCCTGACCGATCTTGCCATCGAAGACGTCAGCCGCCGAGAAGGGCTCCATGCCCGGCTCGAAGTAACGCTTTTCCAGATGCTGGAAGGGCCGCCACGGTTCGTTTTCCTTGTGGCCCGGCAGGTGGATCTTGCGGTAGCGGTGCACGATCTCGCCGGTTTTGTCGACGATAACAGACGTATTGTAGTGCCGGGTCTGGCCGTCTTCTTCCGTCAACTCCGCATATCCGAAGGAGAAGCCGATGCCGAGTGCCTTTGCCCTGGCGAAGAGCGGGGCAACTGCCTCATTCGGCATCGAGCGCTCGAAGAAGAAATCGATGTCCGCCTGCTCTTCCATGAACCAGCGCGGGAAGAAGGTGGTCAGCGCCAGTTCGGGATAGACGACCAGATCGCACCCGCGTGCGGCTGCCTTCTCCAGCAGCGCGATCATGCGGGCGACCACGCTCTCGCGGCTTTCCGAACGGGCGATCGGCCCGAGCTGGGCCGCGCCGGTGACAACTATTCTAGCCATCAGGCTTCTTCTCCATTCGTGGGCAGGGCCTGCTTCAGCGTGACCTGAAGCAGCACGTTCGCACCGTTGGCGAGGTCTGCCGGTTCTGTGTATTCGGTGATGTTGTGGCTGATACCGTCGACGCTCGGCACGAAGATCATAGCGGCCGGCGCGATCCGGGCCAGCATCTGCGCGTCATGGCCGGCGCCCGAAAAAAGCCGGCGGGTGGAAAGGCCGAGTGCCTTTGCGGTGCCGTCGATGGTCTGGATCAGCGTCGGAGCAAAATCGACCGGCTCGAAACGGGCGAGGCTGCGCCGCTCGATTGTCACTTCTTCCTCACCGGCGATCTGTTCGATCAGCGCGGCAAGCTTTGCCTCCGCTTGCTGCAACAAGGTTTCGTCGGGATTGCGTAGATCGACGGTCATCACCGCCTTCTCGGCGACGACGTTGACGAGGTTGGGTGTCAGCGTGATCGCGCCGACGGTGCCGACCTGATCGCCGCCCATGGCCCGAACGAAGGCTCCGACGCCTGCCGCGATGCGTGCGGCGGCAAGACCGGCGTCGCGGCGCAGGCGGATTGGTGTCGTGCCCGCATGGGCTGAACGTCCGCGGATCGTCAGTTCGGTCCAGGAAATGCCCTGAACACCGAGCACCGCGCCGATCTCGATCTTCTCATCCTCAAGCACCGGACCTTGCTCGATATGCAATTCGAAATAGGCCGCGACTTCCTTCGGACCGTGATTGGTACCGGCATAGCCGATGGCCTCGAGTTCGTCGCCCAGCCTCTTGCCATCGATGGAGACGATATCGAGGGCTTCCGCGAGCGGCAGCCCGCCGACGAAGACGAGGCTGCCCAGCATGTCGGGCGCGAAGCGCGCGCCTTCCTCATTGGTGAATGCGGCGACGACGACCGGCAGATCGGTCTCTATGTTTCCATCGTTCAGCGTGGCGATGACTTCCAGTCCAGCCAGAACGCCGAGTGCCCCGTCATAAAGGCCGCCGGTTGCGACGGTGTCGATGTGCGAGCCGAGCATGACGGCGGGGCTTTCGCGGCCGCCCTTGCGTGTGCCGAAGATATTGCCGATTGGATCGATTGCAACGTCGAGCCCGAGCGCCTTCATTTCGGCGACCAGATGATCTCGCCCGAGTTTTTCCGAGGGGGTCAGGGCAAGACGGCAGACGCCGCCGCCTTCCAAGGCGCCGATCTTGCCGAGCCGTTCGACACGGGAGACCAGCCGCGCCGGATCGATACGAAGTTCCTGGAATATCATTCGCCTGCCTCCACGGCCTTGCCGCTCTTGCCGACGATGGATTGGTAAAGCTCCGCATCCGTGTCGCCCTCGCTGCCGAAGAAGAGCACGACCGAGTTTTCGTTGAGCCCCAGTTCCTCGCGCCATTCGGGCCTTGCGGACGCAACGAGATAGCCGGCAAGGCCCGCCACGCCGCTTTCCCCGCCGACGAGCCGTGCTCCGGCCTCACCGGAGGCAAGCAGGCGCATGGTGTCCGCTACCGCATCGTCGGGGATTGCCATGAAGGCGCTGGCGCCACCTTGGAGGATCGGCCAGGCGATGATGGACGGTTCGCCGCAGGCGAGGCCCGCCATGATGGTTTCGAGATCTCCGCCAACGGCTGTCGGCTTGCCGGCCACTGCGCTTTCAAGAAGGCACGCCGCCGTTTCCGGTTCGACAACGGTGACAACAGGTGCGTCGACCCCGAGCGCTTCCCAGAA
Organism: Rhizobium sp. ACO-34A; assembly: GCA_002600635.1. Classification (NCBI taxonomy): domain Bacteria; kingdom Pseudomonadati; phylum Pseudomonadota; class Alphaproteobacteria; order Hyphomicrobiales; family Rhizobiaceae; genus Rhizobium; species Rhizobium sp. ACO-34A. The sequence goes on from CP021374.1 coordinate 128,550, forward strand.
ATGGGCGGTGACAGCCGCGGCAAGGCCGCCGACGCCGCCCTGTATGAAGATGTGCGTGGGCCGGAGGCCGTCAAGCTGGCGTTCCGCCTCGTCGGCCATCACGCTGTAGCCCTGCATGACGTTGCGCGGCACGTCGGTATAGCCGGGATAGGACGTGTCGGAGACGACGTGCCAGCCCTTTTCAGCCGCCATCCGCGCGGCCTCGCGCACGCTGTCGTCGTAGTTGCCAGCGGTGCGGATGACCTTCGCCCCATAGGAGGCGATGGCCTGCTCCCGCGCTTGCGAAACGGTGGCGTGAATGAAGATCACGGCCTTGCAGCCGAACATGCGGGCACCCCAGGCGACGGAGCGTCCGTGGTTGCCATCCGTTGCGCAGGTAACGGTGACGTCGGAAACGATGCCGGTGTAACGTCCGTCGAGAATGTCCTGCGGCGCCGGTTTCGTGCCGGTCTCTTTCTCGATAAGTGCAGCCAGCAGCCGATAGACGGCATAGGCGCCACCGAGCGCCTTGAAGGAACCGAGGCCGAAGCGGCCGGCTTCCTGCTTATAGAAAATGCGGGAAACGCCGGTTGCTTCTGCGAGAGCATCGAGGCTGACGAGTGGTGTTTCGGCATAACCGCGCCATGCGGAAATGGTCGACAGCGCCTCCTTCCCGGCGTCGCGGGACAGGACAGGCTTGAAGGTGTCGGGATAGGGGCCTTTCGGCGCGGGATGTCCTGCCTCGAAACGGGCTTTGACAGAAGCGAAATCGGAGACCATCGTTGGGAGATTCCAAAACCGGGAAAACTATGCGAAAGGATACCCGGCGATTGCAGGCAGTCAACACAAAATGAAAAAGATTTTTCGTTATTGTTGATTTTTGAAAATGGAGCCGGGAATGAACGAGCAGGAAGACAGCCGTCCGATCGACGTCAGGATCATGGGAATCTACGACGAATTGACGGCCAGCGAGAGGCGTCTGGCGGCGGTCGTCATGGAGGCGCAAACCAATCTCGCGAGCTTCACGGCAGGCGAACTGGCGGCCAAGGCGGACATTTCCAACGCCACGGCCGCCCGCTTTTTCAAGCGCCTCGGTTATGCCAGCTACAACGATGCCCGCATGCATGCCCGGCAGGCGGAAGATTGGGGGTCGCCGCTCTACGAACTGACTGGTACGGGTCGAAAGCGCCTCGCTCCCGGCGATTTCGGGCTGCATATAGCCCAGGATCTGCAGAACCTCACACGCACGGCCGAGATGCTGAGCGAGGCGGATCTGGATCAGGCAGTCCGCATCATTGCCGAGGCGTCACGGGTCTTTGTCGTGGGCTTTCGTAATTCCATGGCGCTGGCCAATTATGCCCGCGGCCTACTGACCAACATCAAGCCGGATGTACATCTTCTGCCGCTTGCGGGCGTTTCCATGGGCGAGGAGCTGGCTGGCATTGGCGAGCGGGATGCTTTCCTGGTGCTTGGTTTTCGCCGCCGCCCGGCGCTTTTGCGGGAAATCATGGCGGTGGTGAAGGAAGCCGGTGCTCCCTCGGTGCTGATTGCCGACATGACGGCGGCGCGGACCGCGCAGCTCGCGACGGTGACGTTGCGATGCCACAACCGGGGCCACTCGATGTTCGATAGCTATGCGGCGCCCATGAGCGTTATCAACTATGTCTGCTCCTCGGTCAGTCAGCAGCTCGGTGACTCGGCGGTCGAGCGTCTGGCCGAGATCGAGCGCCTTCATGAAAGGCTGGATCAGCTGGCTGGCCCTGTGCAGGGCAGAAAAATGCTCAAGGATTAGTCATTTGCCGAAAATTGAAACGTAATTTTCATATTGCATAAATTCTGAAAATGTTTTTTTATTTTGCTCGGACCGGAGAAAAGACCGGCCGCCTGTTTAACGGTCTCTCAGAGGGGACCCCATAAGGACCGAGCCCATGGAATTTCGCATCAACCGTCGTGGACTTCTGAAAACCGCAGCCGGCGCCGCAGCGCTTGGCGCGCTGCAGCCCTTCAACCGGGCCTTCGCAGCCACCGATATCGTCTGGATGACCTGGGAAAACCTTGCGAAGGACGATTACCTCGCCGCTTTCCTGAAGGATGGCGATGTTTCCATCACCAAGAATTTCATCGGCACCGATGACGAGCAGTTCGCCAAGCTGCGTGCCGGCGGTGCTTCCTCGGTCGACCTGATCACGCCCGGCCTCGACAAGGTCGAGTACTACGTCGCCTCCGATCTCCTGCAGCCGATCGATTTCGCCAAGGTTCCGAACGCCTCGCTGCTGTACGACACCTTCAAGAAGACCGATCTCGGCAAGAAGGATGGCAAGACCTACGGCATTCCGTTCTACTGGGGCATCAATCCGATCGTCTATCGCGCCGACCTCATGGATGCCGAGCCGGATTGGTCCGTCTTCTTCGAGGGCGACAAGTATGCCGGCAAGCTTGCCATGCGTGACTACGCGCTGGAAGGCATCATGATCGCGGCTCTCTACCTCGGTATTCCGAAGGACAAGATGTTCGATCTTGACGACAAGGAGCTGGCCGAGGTCAAGAAGGCGCTGATGGCGCAGAAGAAGCTGCTGCGGACCTACTGGAACTCCATCGGCGACCTGACCAACCTCTTCGCATCCGGTGAAGTCGTGTGCGCCTTCTCCTGGGTCCCGCCCTATTACGATCTTTCGGCCCGCGGCCTGAAGATGGGCATGGCGAAGCCGAAGGCCGGCGTTATCGGCTGGTGCGATACCATTGCCGTTCCGGCAGCCGTCGAGGGTGAAAAGCTCGACAAGGTATTCAGCTTCGTCAACTATCTGCTCGGCCCGGAATACGGCGAAAAGCTTGCCTTCGGCGGCCCCTACGCACAGGGCACCTCCGCGGCCCTCGACAGGCTGCCCGACGACCAGAAGGACAAGATCTTCGTCAAGGATCTCTCCATCATGGACGGCTTCGTGTGGAAGAAGAACCCGGCCCGTTATAATGACTGGGTTGCCCTCTGGAACGAAGTGAAGGCCAGCTGATCATGAATGCCGCAGACCGGGTCGTGGACGAGACGGAAGAGCGACAGGGCCGTTCCCTTCTGCGCGGCATCGCCGTGCACAAGGAATATGGCGGTGTCCAGGCTGTCCGTGGAGTGGATTTCCGCATCGCCCCCAACAGCTATGTGACCCTTCTCGGTCCATCCGGCTGCGGCAAGACTTCCCTGCTGAGGATGATTGGTGGTTTCGAGGAAATTTCCTCCGGGATCATCGAACTGGACGGCCGGTCGCTGGCGGGCATTTCCGCCAGTCGCCGGCCCGTCAATACCGTGTTCCAGAACTACGCTCTCTTCCCGCATCTTTCCGTCGAGGAAAATGTCGGCTTCGGTCTTGCCTATCGCAGGCTTTCGAAGCCGGAGATCGCGACCAAGGTGGAGGCGGCGCTCGCCATGGTGCAGATGACACCGATGGCGAAGCGGCGTCCGCGCCAGCTTTCCGGTGGCCAGCAACAGCGTGTGGCGCTGGCTCGCGCTATCATCAACGAGCCGCGACTTCTGCTGCTCGACGAGCCGCTTTCGGCGCTTGATCGGCGGATGCGCAAGGACATGCAGATCGAGCTGAAGGATCTTCAGCGGCGGCTTGGCATGACCTTCCTCCATGTCACCCACGATCAGGAAGAAGCCTTCGCCCTTTCCGACGAGATCATCGTCATGAACAATGGCCGGATCGAACAGCAGAGCACGCCCGCCGAAATCTATCGCCGCCCGGCCAGCGCCTATGTGGCGGATTTCATCGGCGGCGCAAATCTCGTGCCGGGCAAGATCCGCAGCGTTTCCGATGGCGCAACCGCAATCGAGACGCCGCTTGGCATCTTTGCAAGCCCCGCTGTCCCAGGCCTGCGCATGGGTTCCCCGGCTGTCCTTTGCCTGCGGCCGGAACTCTTGCGGCTGGGTACGGGCGAGGGGTTCGAGGCAACCGTCACGCACACGGTTTTCCGGGGAGCGGAATGGCTGGTGGAAGCGCGCGCCCTTGGCGATCTCGCTCTTTCTCTTATCGTCCATGAGGCGGAGCCGCCCGTGGTGGGCAGCACAATCAGGCTATCCTTCGATCCGGCGCGCGCCTGGATCGCCGCCGCCGACGGGAACTGAGCCGATGGAAACCTCTCGTACCGGTTTCTGGCTTTCGTTTCCGGTCTATGCCGCGGTTGCCGCCCTTTGCATCGCGCCGCTGCTGATCCTGCTCGTCTATTCTTTCTTTCAGGTGAGCTTCGTCGCGATCCTCAAGGAGCCGACACTGAAGAACTATGTCCGCATCGCCGGATCCGATACCTATCGCTGGCTGATCCTGAAGGCGTTCGGTTCCGGTCTCGGCATTGCCGCGATCACCGCCGTCATCGGCTATCCCGTTGCGTGGTTCATCGCCAAGCGCGTGAAGGTGATGAAATCCGCCATGCTGACGCTACTGCTCGTGCCGCTTTATACCGGCGATCTCGTCAGGATCTTCGCATGGCGGATGCTGCTCGGCGCGGAAGGCGTGCTCAATACTTTCCTGATGTGGACCGGCGTGATCCGGGAGCCGATCGGGGCGCTGCTGTTCTCGTCGCTCGCCACCCATATCGTGCTCACCTATAATTACCTGCCTTTCATGGTGCTCGGCCTTTGGCTCGCCTTCGAGGCGCTCGACGACCGGCTGCTGGAGGCTGCGTCCGATCTTGGCGCCGGCACGCTCTCGGCCTTCCGCCGTGTAACGCTGCCGCTTACCGTGCCCGGTCTCATTGCCGGTGGCATGATGGTTTTCGTGATGGTGGCCGGGGACTATCTGACGCCGCAACTTGTCGGCGGCGCCTCCGGTGTCACCATTATCAGTGCCATCAACGACCTGTTCGGCACGGCCTTCGACTGGCCGCTCGGCTCGGCCATTGCCTGGACCATGCTGGCCATCCTGATGCTGCTCTTTGCGGCGGCGGCGATTACCGTCAGTCGCTCGACGCTCGGCAAGGCGCTGGCTGGAGGTGAGGCATGACGGTGCGGCGCGCTTTTCCCCTGCTGTGGGTCTGGCTGGTCTATGGCTTCATGTACCTGCCGATCGCGGTCATCGCGCTTTTCTCCTTCAATGCGTCGGAGATCATCGCCTTTCCGCTTCAGGGCTTCACCCTGCACTGGTTCGGCCAGGTGCTGGCCGACAAGCGCCTGACCGGTGGCCTCGGTCTCTCATTTCTGGTTTCGGTACCGGTGGCGGCCCTTGCGACATTTTTCGGCGGCATGGCGGCTCTTGCACTTACGCGCTACCGGTTGCGCTATCGCGGATTGCTGTTTGCCATCATTCTTCTGCCCTTCCTCATTCCGAAGGTCATTCTTGCGGTGGCGCAGCTCATCCTGTTGTCGGAACTTGGGATCGGGCGCAGCCTGCTGACCATCATTGCGGGGCAGGCGATCATCATCCTGCCGTTCACGACGCTGGTCATCGCCTCGGTTCTGATGCGTATCGACAGGCGGCTGGAAGAGGCGGCGGCAGACCTTGGCGCAAGTGCCTGGAGCGCCTTCCGCCGGGTGACCTTGCCGCTGATGAAGAATGGCCTTCTGGCGGCGTGGTTCATCGCCTTCGTGCTTTCGTCCTCCGAATACGTGCTGACCTCGTTTCTCAGCGGTCGCAGCCAGCCGCTTTCGATCCTTGTCGCTTCGGACTTCCGTTTCAACATTTCGCCGGCATTGAACGCGCTGGCGCTGATGATCGTGGTTGCCAATCTCGTGCTGATCGCCATTGGCGAATTTGCCCGGCTGCGGTCGAAAGAGCAGTAAAGGAAATTGTCATGGCCGATTTCGACCTTCTCATCCGCGGCGGTACCTGTGTCACCGCTGCCGATACCTTTCGCGCCGATGTGGCGATCCGGGGAGGGCGGATCGTCGCCACCGGAGAAAATCTCGGAAGCGCCGACAAGGTGATCGATGCGTCGGGCCTGCTGGTCATGCCGGGTGGTATAGACAGCCATGTGCACCTCGCCCAGCATTCGGCGCCCGGCACGCCGCAGATGGCGGACGGTTTCGAAACCGGCACGCGTTCGGCAATCGCCGGCGGTACGACGACGGTGCTTTCCTTCGCGGTGCAGCCGCGCGGCGCCGGCCTTCGCGAGAGTGTCATGGCTTATCACGAGAAGGCCGAGGGCCAGTCGTTCTGCGATTACGGCTTCCATCTCATCATCACGGACCCCACCCCGAACGTGCTCGGTCAGGAGCTGCCGGCGCTGGTGGGCGATGGTTACACGTCCTTCAAGGTCTTCATGACCTATGACGACATGGTTCTGAACGACCGCCAGCTTCTCGATGTCTTCGACTGTGCCCGCGGCTGCGGTGCGCTCGTCATGGTTCATTGCGAGGGCTACGACGCTATCCGCTACATGACGGAAAAGCTGGAGCGTGCCGGCAAGACCGCTCCTTATTATCATGGAGAGTCGCGTCCGCAGGTGGTCGAGCGCGAAGCGGCGCACCGGGCGATCAGCCATGCCGAACTGGTCGATGTACCGATCATGATCGTGCATGTTTCCGGCCGCGAGGCGATGGAACAGATCCGCTGGGCGCAGCAGAAAGGCCTGAAGGTCTACGGCGAAACCTGCACGCAATATATCGCGCTGACCGCCGAGGACATGAAGGGCTTCAACATGGACGAGACGGGCGGCAAGTATGTCTGTTCGCCGCCGCCGCGCGATCGTGCAAGCTGGGATGCCATCTGGGAAGGAATCCGCGGCGGCGTGTTCCAGACATTTTCTTCCGATCATTGCCCCTTCTTCTGGGAGGGAACGGAGGGCAAACAGAACCCCAAGGCAAAGACCTCCTTCCGCTGGGTGCCGAACGGCATTCCGGGCGTGGAGAACCGCATGCAGGTCTTCTTCTCCAAGGGGGTCAGCGAAGGCCGCATTTCGCTCAACGAATTCGTGGCGCTCACCTCGACCAATCACGCGAAGATGTACGGGCTCTATCCGCGCAAGGGCTCCATCGCCCCGGGCTTCGATGCGGATATCGTCCTGTGGGACGCCAATCGTGAGGAAACGATCAGCCAGTCGCTGATGCATCACGCGGCGGATTACACGCCTTACGAAGGGCTGCGGGTCAAGGGATGGCCCGTGATGACGATGCTCGGAGGGAAGGTCGTGTGCGAGGAAGGCCGCATTCTAGGACAGCCCGGCGATGGCCGCTTCCTGCCGCGGGCGCTTTCCCCCTACGCGGCGACTTGACCGCTCCCGTTCTATCGCATCATGTTTTCTGTCATGAACGCCCGGTCCGGTTTCGGCCCGGGCGTTCATGCATTCTTGGCCTGATTGCGCCGAGGCTGGCAGGCAACTCACAAAGCGTCGTTCCGCCCGCTCAATTTCCATCCGGGTGATTGACGCGCATTCCAAAAAATGGAATAAATAGTTTGCGAGATGACAAATACGGTTTCTTTATTCCGTTTTTCTCATCGAGCACAGGAGGATACGCAACCGGTCGGGGAGGCTGGTTTCCGGCATGAGCGAGTGGCGCCGGACACACTGGGAGGAGAAGATCATGATGAAGAAGCTCGTAATGGGTGCGGCTGTTTCCGTGCTCCTGAGCACCGCTGCGCATGCGGAAACCGTCGGCGTTTCCATGGCGTTGTTCGACGATAACTTTCTGACCGTTCTGCGCAACGGCATGCAGGACTATGCCAAGGACATGAGCGGCGTTTCGCTGCAGGTCGAGGACGCGCAGAACGACGTAGCCAAGCAGCAGAGCCAGATCCAGAACTTCATCGCTGCGGGCGTCGATGCCATCATCGTCAATCCGGTTGATACCGACGCGACGGTTGCCATGTCGAAGCTCGCTGCCGATGCCGGCATTCCGCTTGTTTACGTCAACCGCGAACCCGTCAACGTCAACGAACTGCCGGACAAGCAGTCCTTCGTCGCATCCGAAGAAATCGTTGCCGGCACCCTGGAAACCAAGGAAGTGTGCCGTCTTCTCGGCGGCAAGGGCAAGGCTGTCGTCATGATGGGCGAGCTTTCCAACCAGGGCGCCCGCATGCGCACCCAGGCCGTTCGTGATGTCGTCGCTACCGACGAGTGCAAGGGCATCGAGATCGTTGAAGAGCAGACCGCCAACTGGCAGCGCACGCAAGGTTCCGACCTCGTGACCAACTGGCTGTCGAGCGGCCTCGAATTCAACGCCGTCATCGCCAACAACGATGAAATGGCGATCGGCGCGATCCAGGCTCTGAAGGCTGCCGGCAAGGACATGAAGGAATATGTCGTTGCCGGTGTCGACGCGACCCAGGACGCTCTGGCTGCCATGGAAGCCGGCGATCTCGACGTCACCGTGTTCCAGAACGCGGCCGGACAGGGCAAGGGCGCTCTCGATGCGGCCCTGAAGCTCGCCAAGGGCGAGGCCGTCGACAAGAAGGTCTACATTCCCTTCGAACTCGTGACGCCGGAAAACCTCAAGGACTACCAGGCCAAGAACTGATCTTTCTCTCAGGAAAGACCGAAAGGAGTGCGGGCTATCGCCCGCATTCCACCCCGGATGATGAGCGAGGAGACTTTGCTATGGTCAGCCCGACAACGATGGCTGCTGTCCGCAAGAGCGGCGCAATCCCGAATGCCGAATTTCTTCTGGTCGCAGAAGGCATCCGCAAGGAGTTTCCCGGTGTGGTGGCGCTCGACGACGTCAGCTTTCAGCTGAAGCGCGGCAGCGTGCACGCCCTGATGGGAGAAAACGGCGCCGGCAAATCCACGCTGATGAAGATCCTTGCCGGCATCTATCAGCCCGATCAGGGCAGCGTGCTCATGAAGGGCGTCGAGATCCAGCTTCAATCGCCTCTCGATGCGCTCGAAAACGGCATTGCCATGATCCATCAGGAACTCAACCTGATGTCCTACATGACTGTCGCGGAAAACATCTGGATCCGCCGCGAGCCGCTGAACCGCTTCGGCCTTGTGGACCACAAGGAGATGAACCGGAAGACGGCCGCTCTCTTCAATCGCCTGAACATCGCGATCCATCCGGAAACCAAGGTCGGCGACCTCTCTGTTGCCAACCGGCAGATGGTCGAGATCGCCAAGGCGGTGTCCTACGAGTCCGATGTCCTGATCATGGATGAGCCGACCTCGGCGCTGACCGAGCGCGAGGTGGAACATCTGTTCCGTATCATTCGCGATCTTCGCGAACAGGGGATCGGCATCGTCTACATCACCCACAAGATGAACGAGCTGTTCGAGATCGCCGACGAATTCTCGGTGTTCCGCGACGGCAAGTATATCGGCACCCATGCGTCGAGCGACGTCACCCGTGACGATATCATCCGCATGATGGTCGGCCGCGAGATCACCCAGATGTTTCCCAAGGAAGATGTCCCGCTCGGGGATGTCATTCTGTCCGTGAAGAACCTGACGCTCGACGGCGTTTTCCGCGATGTTTCCTTCGATGTGCGCGCCGGAGAAATCCTCGGCGTGGCCGGCCTTGTCGGGTCCGGTCGGTCGAACGTCGCAGAAACCATCTTCGGCGTCACGCCGGCTTCCTCCGGCTCCATCGAGATCGACGGCAAGCCCGTCGCGATCGATAGCCCGACCGAGGCGATCCGCAACCGCATGGCGTTTCTCACCGAGGACCGAAAGGATACCGGCTGCCTGCTGATCCTCTCGGTGCTTGAAAACATGCAGCTCGCCGTGCTGCAGGATCGCTATGTCGACAAGGGTTTCGTCGAGCAGAAGAGTCTCAATACGGCCTGCGAGGACATGTGCCGCAAGCTGCGCGTGAAGACGCCCAGCCTCAACGAGCGCATCGAGAATCTTTCCGGCGGCAACCAGCAGAAGGTGCTGATCGGTCGCTGGATGCTGACCAATCCGAGGATCCTCATCCTCGACGAGCCGACCCGCGGCATCGATGTCGGCGCCAAGGCGGAAATCCATCGGCTGGTCACCGAAATGACCAGGAACGGCGTCGCCGTCATCATGATCTCGTCCGAAATGCCGGAAGTTCTCGGCATGAGCGATCGCGTCATGGTCATGCATGAAGGACGCGTCACCGGCTTCCTCGACCGTTCGGAAGCCACACAGATCAAGGTCATGGACCTGGCGTCGCGCTGACGCCGTCCCGATGACCGAAAGGGAGGAGATGATGAACCATCCAACTGCCACCAAGGCCGATGTCGATCTGAAGACAGGCCGGCCCAACAGCCATCGCATTCCGCCGGAAGCCAACATCCTGCTGGTGTTGATCGGCATTGCCCTGATCTTCGAACTGCTCGGCTGGGTGTTCGTCGGCCAGAGCTTCCTCATGAACCCGCAGCGCCTGACGATCATGATCCTGCAGGTCGCGGTGATCGGCATCATCTCGGTCGGGGTGACGCAGGTCATCATCACCGGCGGTATCGACCTGTCCTCTGGCTCCGTCGTCGGCATGACGGCGATGATTTCGGCGAGTTTCGCCCAGTCCTCGACCTGGTCGCGCGCGCTCTATCCGGGCCTGACGGACATGCCGTTCTTCGTCCCGATTGCCGTCGGCATTCTGATCGGCCTGCTCGCCGGCTATATCAACGGCCAGCTGATCGCCAGAACCAAGATCCCGCCCTTCATCGCTACGCTTGGCATGATGGTAACGGCACGCGGCATTTCCAAGTGGTATACCAAGGGCCAACCGGTCTCTGGCCTGACTGAGCAGTTCACCTTCATCGGTACCGGAATATGGCCTGTCGTGGTGTTTCTTCTCGTCGCGATCATCTTCCATATCGCGCTGCGCTACACCCGCTATGGCAAATTCACCTATGCGATCGGCGCCAACGTTCAGGCGGCCCGGGTTTCCGGTATCAATGTCGAAAAGCACCTGATCAAGGTCTATGCCATCGCCGGCATGCTTGCCGGTCTCGCAGGCATCGTCACGGCAGCCCGCGCACAGACCGCGCAGGCCGGCATGGGCGTGATGTACGAACTCGATGCGATTGCAGCAGCCGTCATCGGCGGGACGTCGCTTGCGGGAGGTGCGGGCCGTATCACCGGCACGGTGATCGGCACGATCATCCTCGGCGTGATGACTTCAGGCTTCACCTTCCTGCGCGTCGATGCCTATTACCAGGAAATCATCAAGGGCATGATTATCGTGGCCGCCGTGGTCGCGGACGTCTACCGCCAGAAGAAGCGCGCGAAACGCTGATCTCCTCCTCAACCTCAGGGCCGGCTTCGCCGGCCCTTTTCCATCCGGAGCAGGAATTCCCATGACCGATATCTCCTTTGCGCTGAACCACATGTCCGCGCCGCAACTGCCACTGCCGGCTTTCTTCGATCTTGCGCAGAAGCTCGGAACCAGGGCTGTGGAAATCCGCAACGATCTTGCAGGCAATGCCATCCTCGACGGAACGCCGGCCGCCGAAATCAGAAAGCTGGCGGAAGACCGGGAGCTCACGATCCTCTCGATCAACGCGCTGCAGCGGTTCAACGAATGGACACCCGAACGCGAGGAAGAGGCGAAGGCGCTTGCCGGCTACGCTCGCGATTGCGGCGCGCGCGCCCTGGTTCTGGTGCCGGTCAATGACGGCAGCGGTCGAGCCAATGGCGAGCGACAGGCGAATTTGCGCAAGGCCCTGAAAGGCCTGCAATCCATTCTCGCCGATGCCGGGATCGGCGGTCTGGTCGAGCCGCTGGGCTTTCCGATCTGCTCGCTCCGTTCGAAGAGAGAGGCGGTCGAGGCCATCAACGAACTCGGCTTCGGCGCGAGCTTCCGCCTCGTCCACGATACCTTTCATCATCATCTCGCCGGCGAGCCAGAGCTTTATCCGGCCCAGACAGGGCTCGTGCATATTTCCGGTGTCACCGACAAGGCCGTTGGTGTCGATGACATGCTCGACGCCCATCGCGTGCTGGTCGATGGCGAAGATCGGCTCGGCAACATCGGCCAGATCCGGACGCTACGCGAACAAGGCTATTCCGGCTTCTTCTCGTTCGAGCCTTTTGCGTCTTCCGTACATGAAGCGTCGGACCCGGCTGAGGCCTTGGCGCAGTCGATCGCGTTCATCAGAAATGGAATTTAGGGGACATTACGTATTGTGCGGCGGCCACTGCTGGGCGCCGTGCAACACGCGTAGAATTGAGATGGTTGTATCGTTTTCGGTGTAGATAACGATGTAGTTAGTTGGCGTGAACGACCATTTCTCGCGTTCCGGAGACCCGTCCCGTCCGATGCAGTTGTGGATTTCCGTCAGTCTCAACACCTTGGAAAGGATCTCGTCCTTGAGCCGTTGAGCGGCGCCGGGATTGTGATCCGTAATGAAGCCGATGATGGCAAGAAGGTCCTCGCGGGCCGTCTGACGCCACTCAATCTTGAGCACGGCGCTTCCTGTCGATCAGTGCCTGAACTTCATCCATGACGACATCGTGTGAGACCGGCGGGCGGTCGTCAGTCAAGGCTTCGCGTACCTTTTCACGAAACCAGGCATCGTGGGCCTCGGGATCGACAGTGAGGCCGGCTGGAAGCCCGCCTTCACGTGTAATGCGAGTCAGAAGAATTCTCACGGCGTCGGAGACCGTCAGGCCGACCGTGGCAAGGGTCTCGGAGGCTTCGCTTTTCAGCTTTTCATCGATACGGATATGAAGCATCGAGGTCTTGGACATAATTCGCTCCTGAATACTCAAGTGCGAATTATGTCTCTCAATTGAGATGCAGGCAAGGGAATTAGTCCCAAGCTCTGTCTAATCGGCTCGACAGTTTACGCTTCGCCGGTACCTACCCACCGCTTCTCGGTGAAGGCCCGGGCCATGGCGTGCACCGAGCGCTCGATCTTCAGCCCTTCCTCGAAATCGATGACGTGTGCCGTGCTGCCACCAATCGCGGCGATCAGTTCGCGGCATTCGATGATTTTCAGGTCGTTGAAGCCGAGGCCGTGGCCGGGAGCGGGGATGAAGCGGTCGTAGGGCTTGTGGTGCGGGGCGGCGAGGATTGTGCGGAAGCCCTGCTCCTCCAGCCGGCCGGAGGCCTGATACAGCTGGAACTCGTTCATCCGTTCCTGATCGTAGAGAATGGAGCCTTGCGAGCCGAAGATCTGTACGGCGATGCGGCCCTTGCGTCCCCAGGCGGAGCGGTTGGCCAGCAGCACGGCGGAGATCCCGCCTTCCAGCTTCATCAATACGCTTGCGATGTCGTGGTTCTCGACCTCGCGGTCGCCGCCATCCTTGAGCGGTCTCGTCGCATAGGGTTTCACCATGTCGGTGACTACGCTTTCCACATGACCGAACAGCGTGAAGAGCAGGGACAGCGGATGAACGGCGAAGTCGTCGAGTGCACCATAGCCGGAGGCGATCTCGCTCTTCCAGTAGAAGGGCGTTTCGGGATCGGCCATGAAGTCCTCGTCCATCTCGACACGGACGTGGTTGATGTTTCCGATTGCGCCTTCGTCGATCAGGCGGCGGATGTGGCGGATCATCGGATTCTGGATGTAGTTGTAACCCATCACGGCCGCGCGGCCTGATTTCTTCGCCGCATCGCGCATGCGAATGGCGTCCTGCAAGGCGGGCGCCATCGGCTTTTCGCACCAGACATGCTTGCCTGCCTCAAGGGCGGCAATTGCCATTTCGGGATGGAAGGCGTTGGGTGTCGTCACAGAGATGACGTCGATTTCCGGATCGGAAAGCAGGTCGCGCCAGTTGCCGGTTGAACGGGCGAACCCGAGTTCCGCCGCTTTCTTCGATGCCAGATCCGCATTCACTTCCGCCAGTGTCACAAGGCGGGGGCGCGCCACGTCGCCGAAGACGCTGGCGACGCTGTTCCATGCCAGTGCATGGCATTTGCCCATATAACCCGTGCCGATCAGGCCGATACCGAGACCGCTCATGTTCTCCTCCCGGGAGCTTCGTTGAAATGACGATGTAGAAACGGCGCGTCAGGGATTGTCGCGCCGGAAGATCCAGTCGTGGTCCGGATGGTTCTTGAAGCGCCACTTGCGCAGCGGACCAGCCATGACGTTGAGGTAGTACATTTCGTAGCCGTATGGCGCGCCGCAGGGGTGATGACCCTTGGGCACGAGCACGACATCTCCATCGGAAACCGCCATCGTCTCGTCCAGCGACCCGTCCTCGGTGAAGACGCGCTGGAAACCGAAACCCTGCGCCGGGTTCAGCCGGTGGTAATAGGTCTCCTCGAGATAGGTCATGTCAGGATAGTTGTCCTGATCATGCCGGTGCGGCGGGTAGGACGACCAGTTGCCCTGGGGTGTAAAGACCTCGGTCACCAGCAATGCGTCCGCGACGTCGCGATCCTCCATGGCGATGGCATAGACGTAACGCGTATTGGCGCCCTTGCCGCGTTCGCTGAGAGAAATGCCGGCGGGACCGATCACCTGCGCCTCGCGACCAGCCGTCGCGGGAGCGGTGCAGACGGCAAGCGTGCAGTCCGTCGTGGCGACCGCCGACCACTCGTTTTCAGCGGGAACATAGACGCAGTGCGGCGGGGTGCGCTCGAAGACGCTCATACGGTCTCCGAGCTCCCCGAAAGCCTTGCCGCCGCCGGTGATTTCCGCCCTGCCTTCGACTAGCACGAGAATGACTTCCGTATCGCCGGTCTGTTCGGCGGCCCTTTCGCCGGCCTTCAGCCGGTAGAGACCGAAGCCGACATATCCCCAGCCGGCGCTGGCCGGGGTAATGTCATGAACCTTGCCGGACGTTCCCGACGGTTTGCGCAAGAGGGAACTCATCTGTCATCTCCTTGCCGATCCATGGCTTTCGGGACCGGATGTGTCGAAGGGTTCATAAGGGGCACGGAGACGGTCAGGCCGCCGCTGCCTTGTCCAGTCCGGCTTCCCGGGCCATGGCTTTCAGCGATTTCAGGCCGAGGCTCTGGTACTGGAAGGGATTGCGGACATCTGGATCCTGTTCGGCCTCGATGACCAGCCAGCCCTGATAGCCGTGTCCCGCCGCAACGCCGAGGACCGACGGGAAGTCGACGCCACCTTCGGTGTCGCCCGGCACGGTGAAGACGCCACGACGCACGCCTTCAAGGAAGGAGAGGTTCTCCTCACGCACCTGCGTGGCGATAACCGGGCGGACGTTTTTTGCATGGATATGGCCGACCCGGTTCATGTACTTGCGGGCGACGCGCTCCGGATCGCCGCCGCCGAACAGGCAATGACCGGTATCGAGCAGCAGCTTGGCATGCGGGCCGGTATTTTCCATCAGCCGGTCGATCTCTTCTTCGCTCTCGACGATGGTGCCCATGTGATGGTGGTAGACGAGGGCAATCCCCTGTGTCGCGGCATATTCGGCGAGCGCTTCGACGCCTGCGCCGAACTGTGCCCAGTCGCCCTCGGAAAGCTTCGGGCGTGCGTTGACCGCGACGGCATCGTTACCGTGAATGGCGTTGGAGGTTTCGCAGACGATGATGACCTTGGAGCCCATGGCATTCAGGAGGTCGAGCGCCGGCTGCATGGCCTTCTTCTCGTCCTCGATCGAATGGGTGAGCAGGTTCAGCGAATGCCAGCCGGATACATAACGCAGGCCCCGGGGTTCCAGCACGGCCTTGAGGCCGGCCGGATTTTCCGGGAACTTGTGACCCTTCTCGATGCCGTCGAAGCCGATCTTCGCCGTTTCGTCGAGGCACTGGTCAAGGCTGATATGGGCACCGAGCGTGCGGTCGTCGTCATTGGACCAGGCAATCGGATTTGTGCCGTAGAGGATCATGGTCAGTGTCTTTCCTTGAGTGCGGCCTCGTAGCGGGCGCGGGCTTGATTGACTTCGGCGCGGGGCGAAACTTCGGGAACCGCAACGTCCCAGAAATGACCGCCGGCATCGGGCGTGGGATACGGGTCGGTGTCGATCACGATTACCGTCGTCACGGTCGATTCACGGGCGGCGGCGAGAGCCGTTTCCAGTTCCGCGATGCTGGCGACCTTGCTGGCGACCGCGCCCATCGATGCCGCGTGGGCGGCAAAATCGATGGCGATCGGATTGACGTTGGTGTGGGCGTAGAGATTGTTGAACTCGGCTCCGCCGGTGCCCATCTGCAGCCGGTTGATGCAGCCGTAGCCGCGGTTGTCGGTGATCACGAGGGTGATTTTCACCCCCATGCCGACCGCGGTCGCAAGCTCCGAATTCATCATCATGTAGGAGCCGTCGCCGACCATGACGATGACGTCGCGGTCGGGTTCCGCCAGTTTGATGCCGAGACCGCCCGCGACCTCGTAGCCCATGCAGGAGAAACCGTATTCCATGTGATAGGAGAGCGGCAACTTCGCCTTCCAGAGCTGGTGCAGTTCGCCCGGCATGGTGCCGGCGGCGCACATGACGACGGTGTTGTCGCGCGATGACCGCTGCACGGCGCCGATCACCTGCATGTCGGTCGGCAGGCTGTTGCTGTCCTTGGGCGCGTTCGTCACCGCATCCGCCTTGGCGAACCAGCCGTTTTTGATTGCCGGATCCGGTGCCTGGAATGTCTTGTCGCTAAGAGCGGCGGAGAGCTGTTCAAGTCCGATCTTCGCATCCGCCGTCAGAGGTATCGCGTCGTGCTTGGCGCTGTCATAGGCCTGAACGTTCAGCGCGAGAATCTTGCGCGTCGGGTTCTTGAACAGCGCCCAGGAGCCGGTGGTGAAATCCTGGAAGCGCGTGCCGACCCCGAATACGAGATCGGCCTTTTCGGAAACGATATTCGCGCATTCCGTTCCCGTGACGCCCACCGCACCGAAATTCAGCGGGTGATCCCAGGCCATGACGGACTTGCCGGCCTGCGTCTCGACGACGGGGATCTTGTGCTTTTCTGCGAAGGCCTTGAGCGTTTCGGTCGCGCCCGAAAAATGCACGCCGCCGCCGGTGACGATCACCGGGTTCTTCGCGGATTTAAGCGCAGCAACAGCGGCTTCGAACTCGGCCCTGTCCGGCTCGGGACGGCGCATGCGCCAGATACGCTTTTCGAAGAAGCTCTCCGGATAGTCATAGGCTTCAGTCTGAACGTCCTGGCAGAAAGCGAGGGTGACGGGCCCGCAATCGGCGGGGTCCGTCATGGTGCGCATGGCGCGGGGCAGGGCCGTCAGCAGCTGCTCGGGTCGCATGATCCGGTCGAAATAGCGACTGACCGGGCGGAAGCAGTCGTTGACCGAAACCGTGCCGTCTCCGAAATCCTCGATCTGCTGCAAAACCGGGTCCGGGCCGCGATTGGCAAAGACATCGCCGGGAATGAAGAGTACCGGCAGGCGGTTCACATGGGCAAGGGCTGCCGCCGTCACCATGTTGAGCGCGCCGGGACCGATCGACGAGGTCACCGCCATCGCGCGGCGGCGGCGAAGCTGTTTCGTATAGGCAATCGCGGCATGGGCCATCGATTGCTCATTCTGTCCGCGCAGTGTCGGCAGTTCATCGCGAATGCCATGCAGGGCTTCGCCGATGCCGGCCACGTTGCCGTGGCCAAAGATTGCCCAGACGCCGGCGATATAGGGTTCGCCGTGCTCGTTCATCTGGTTCGCCAGATAGCGCACCATTGCCTGGGCGGCTGTCAGTCTGATCGTTTTCACGCCGCTTCTCCTCCCGGTCGGTTCGATCTCGTTGTGGTGGATGAACCGCCTTATCTTGCCTGTGTTGCCGCGATTGCGGGTGAACCCTGCGCGACGGCCGTACTGGACGCGCGCGCGTCATCCCAGATGCGGCAGAGATTGCTGAAGCGCTGTGTCATGTCCTCCACCGCCTCGCTGTCGCTGATCGTGCCGGCAAGCCATTTGCGCGCCGCTTCTCCGAAGATGGTTCTGCCGACGGCAAAGCCCTTGACCAGATCGAAGCCGGCCGCCAGTCGGAAGCTTTCGGCAAGCTCCGCCTCCGGTGCGTCGAGGCCGAGCACGACGATGCCGCGGGTATAGGGATCGTGGCGGGATACGGCCTCGCAGGCATTCTTCCATGATGCATGGGTGCGCATCGGCTCCAGTTTCCACCAATCGGGATAGACGCCGATCTCGTAGAAGCGGTCGATGATGCGGGCGGCCGTCAGATCGTCCGTCGGGGCGACCTTGGAGGGAATGACCTCCAGAAGCATTTCGAGACGGTTGCGGCGGGCGGCATGGAACAGGCGGATGACGGTCGCTTCCTGTTCGGCCCGCATCTCCGGCGGATCGTCCGGATGATAGAAGCAGAGGACCTTCACCACGTTTTCCAGTGGCCATTCGCCAAGCCCGCCGTAATCTGGGCCAATCTCCGCTTCCAGCGTTAATGGACGGGAACCCGGCCATTCGACCGGCCGGCCGATCCAGAGACCCGAGCCGCTGGCCGCATGGAGCGCGTCACGTCCCAGCCGTCCGTCGCAGAGAATGCCGTAGCCGGTGTCTTCGCCGGCAACATCGAGAGCGGCTTTCAGGCAAAGCTGCTTGAACGCGCCGATCTTTTCGAGATCGGTTCCGCTTTCCTTCACCATCGCCTCGAGTTGCATGCGATGGTCGAAGGCGAAGACCCGCATGGTCGACCGGTCGATCTTGCGATTGGTCGACCAGTGGACCTGTTCCAGCGCCTCGTCCTTGCGCAGTGCCTTGTCGCGAATGCCGGTGCGGAAGAAATACTGCAGTTCCTCCAGGCTCGGATAGGCAGGCGTGCAGCCATGCCGTGACACCGCGAAAGCGCCGCATGCATTGGCGAATTTGAGCGACGTCGGCCAATCCTCTCCGGTCAGCCAGCCCTTGAGCAGACCGGACATGAAGCCGTCGCCAGCGCCTAGCACGTTGAAGACCTCGATCGGGAAGCCCTGGCCCGTTTGGCCGTCGTCCAGACTATCGGGAATGGCTCCGGCGAAGACGACCGCGCCAAGCGGTCCGCGCTTGCACACGAGTGCGGCCTTCGAGATGCGGCGAACTGCCTTCAGCGCCTCGATCGTATCGGTGGAACCGCCGGCGATATGGAATTCTTCTTCCGTCCCGACGATGAGATCGAACAGATGCAGCGTCGATTGCAGCTTGGCCGTCACGGCATCGGAGCCGATATAGCGGCTTTCGCCGGCGCCGTGGCCTGCTAGGCCCCAGAGGTTCGGGCGGTAATCGATATCGAGCGCTGTTCTGGCGCCGCTTTCGCGAGCGAGGTTTAGCGCCTTCAGGACCGCGGCTTCGGTGCGCGGATGAGAGAGATGCGTTCCGGTTGCGCAGACGCAGGCCGCTTCCGCGATGAAGGCCGGATCGATGTCCTCTTCCGACAGGGCCATGTCGGCGCAGTTTTCGCGATAGAATATCAGCGGGAACTGGTGCTCGTCGCGGATGCCCAAGAGCACAAGCGCAGTCAGCCGCTCAGGGTCTGTCTTCACGCCGCGTACGTCGACGCCTTCGCGCTCAAGCTGTTCGCGGATGAAGCGGCCCATATGCTCGTCGCCGACGCGGGTAATCAGCGCCGACTTCAGCCCCAGGCGAGCGGTGCCGGCTGCGATGTTTGTCGGGGAACCGCCGATATATTTGTTGAAGGAGGCCATGTCTTCGAGCCTGCCTCCTACCTGTACGCCGTAGAGGTCGACAGACGATCGGCCGATCGTGATGAGATCGAGTGTTTTCACGAGCCTCCTCCCTGGCTGCATGCCCTTGTCCGCGAGGCGGTGGGCCTTGTTCGTGTCGCTTGCCGGCGGCCCGAAACCCTCCTCAGGTCTCGCGATGCATCCGGCATTTTCGGGCGAGCGCACTCCCGGGCGTCGTCCCATTCTTAATTTGGATTTTAAATTCCATTTTTTGGAATTTCAACAAAAATATTCAGTCACGTTGCGTTCCAACCGCGACTGCCAGCGTGATCGCCACGCAGAGCGTTGCGGAGAGCGAGCGAAAGGCTCCGAAATCGACTTCCGTGACTGTGATCAGCTTGGCGCCCGACTTTCGGAGTGAACTGACGGCGGTGTCCGTGAGGGCGACAACCGGGATGTCGCGGCTCCGCGCGGCGGTAACGAGATCGACCGTTTCGGTGGTGTAGGGAGAGAAGGTGATGGCAAGCACGGCATCGCCGGGCCTTATGGCGCTCTGGTTGTCGAGCTTGCCCACGGCGCTGTGCAGCATGGCCGGAACCTTCATCTTCTCGAAGGCATAGGCGAGGTAACTCGCGACAGGGAAAGAACGCCGCAGGCCGATGATGTGGATAATATCGGCTTTGGCGAGAATGGCGACCGCTTCGTCGAGATCGTGCGGATCGACGGTTTTCAGCAGGCTTTCCAGCGAAGCGCGGCCGGCTTCCACAAATTCGGCGAGCAGGCCGCCGCCACTTTCCTTGCTCTTTTCGCGCAGGTGGTCGAGGCGGGTCGCATAGTCCGGCCAGCCGCCGACATAGGAGTCGCGAAACAGCCGCTGCATCTCGGAGAAGCCGGAAAAGCCCATGATCTGACAGAAGCGCATGAACGCCGAAGGTTGCACGCCGGCCCCTTCCGCCATCTCGGCCACGGTGGAAACGGCGATGCGGTCTTGGTTGGCCGCGACATAGTCGGCGCATTGCCGAAGCCGCTTGGGCAGGTTGGCGGAAACCTCCAGCAGGCGTTCCTCGAAGGCCTTCACCGTGGCGGGCACTGCGCTTTCATTCATGCGGTTTCCTTTCCTGCTTGACAGTCATCTGTCCACACTCTAGCAAAATAGAATATATATTCCAAACGCGTTTTGCGCCGATATTTATGCTCCCCCTGATCGAGGAATGAAGGGGAAGCCCGGAGCAGGGCGGCAACACCCAAGGGAGGAGATATCATGGTAACGAAGCTTGCGCTTCTGGGAGCCGGTCGCATCGGCAAGGTTCATGCACAGGCAATCGCCAGCGACAGCCGCGCCAAACTCGTGGCGGTGGTGGATGCCGTTGCCGAGGCGGCCCAGGCCATTGCCGATCAGGCTGGCTGCAAGGTCAGCACGATCGATGCGGTTCTCGCCGATCCCGAAGTCGATGCCGTCGTCATCTGCACGCCGACCAATACCCATGCCGATCTGATCGAGCGCTTTGCCAAAGCCGGCAAGGCCATTTTCTGCGAGAAGCCGATTGATCTGGACGTGGCGCGTGCAAAGGCCTGCCTGGAGGTCGTTCGCAAGACCGGTGCGCGCGTCATGCTCGGCTTCAATCGTCGTTTCGACCCGCATTTCCGCGCGGTGCGCAAGGCCATCGAAGACGGCACGATCGGCAAGGTGGAAATGGTGACGATCACCAGCCGCGACCCCGGTCCGCCGCCGGCCTCCTACATCAAGGTTTCGGGCGGCATTTTTCGCGACATGACCATCCATGACTTCGACATGGCCCGCTTCCTCCTCGGCGAGGAAATCGTCAGCGTCACAGCATTCGGCTCTGTGCTGGTCGACCCGGAAATCGGCAAGCTCGGCGACTATGACAGCGCCAGCATCATCCTGACGACGGCAAGCGGCCGTCAGGCGATGATTTCCAATTCGCGCCGGGCTTCCTATGGCTACGACCAGCGCATCGAGGTTCATGGATCGCTTGGTGCTGTTTCTGCCGAAAACCAGCGGCCGGTGTCGATCGAGATCGCAACCGGAAACGGCTACACTCGCCCGCCATTGCACGACTTCTTCATGACGCGCTATACGGCTGCCTATGCGGCGGAGATTTCCGCCTTCATCGATTCGATCGTGGAGGGAACCCCGCCGTCGCCTTCGGCGGAAGATGGGCTGATTGCCCTTCAGCTTGCCGATGCGGCGCTCAGATCCGCCTCCGAGCATGTGACGATCTCACTTGTTTAAGGCGGTGAGATGATAGCAGGCTGATTGTGAACGAAGGGCAGGGCCGTTGATCGAACATACGCCACTCATCCTGGCGATCGCTGTCGTCTCGGCCTTTGTGGTCGGCCTTTCCAAGGGCGGATTGCCTTCGGTCGGCACGCTGGCGGTGCCGCTCCTTGCCCTCGTTATTTCGCCGGTTACGGCAGCGGCGTTGCTGCTGCCGATCTTCGTCGCCAGCGATATGGTCGGCCTCTATCTCTACCGGCGCGATTACTCCGCCCGCAATCTCGCAATCCTGACGCCCGCCGCGATCGCGGGCGTTGCCATCGGCTGGTATTTCAGCGCTTCGCTTTCGAGCGTCTTCATCGGCATGCTGGTCGGCGCCGTTGGTGTGCTTTTCTGCCTGAACGCCTGGTTCGGTGAGCGTTATCGCGCGGCGCGCGTGCGCTCGGCGGACGTTCCGGGCGGGGTCTTCTGGGGTGTGCTGACGGGGCTCACGAGCTTCGTCTCCCATTCCGGCGCGCCACCATTCCAGATGTATGTGCTGCCGCAGCGTCTGGAAAAGATGACCTTCGCGGGGACATCGACGATCCTCTTTGCCATCGTCAATGCGGTGAAGCTCGTTCCCTACTGGCAGCTCAACCAGTTCTCGCATTTCGATGTGCCGCTCGTTCTCGGCCTCGCCGTACCTGCGATCATCGGCACCATCGCCGGGCGGCAGCTCACCCGGATGATTCCGGATGGGCTGTTCTTCAGATTGATCCAGATAACCCTGCTCCTGCTCTCGCTGAAGCTCATCTGGGATTACGTTGCATCGCTGGTCTGACCAGCGGGCCTTCTGCGATGCACGGAATTCGTTATCGGCCGTTGCGGGCGGATGTGGCGAACTCGGCAAAGCCCGCAAGGAAACCTTTCAACTGCTCCTCGATCTTGGCGTCCGCGAGATTGCCATCGGCATCGAAGACGCCCGAAGCGCGCGACACCAGCAGACGGCCTTCCGACCAGAAATCCACCCCGAGTGTGCGGAGGATCGGAAGCCACGCATTCTGCGAAAGGATCGTGCCGAAACCGCCCGGCGAGGCTCCCATCAGCGCGACGGGCTTGCCGCCGAAGACCCGCTTGATGTCGGTCGAAGGGCGTGAAAGCCAGTCGATAGCGTTCTTGAAAACACCGGGAATGGAGTTGTTGTATTCCGGCGTGACGAGGATCAGGCCATCGGCCGCCGCAATCGCGTCTTTCAGCGTCTTCACCGCTTCCGGAATGCCCTGTTCCGCTTCGAGATCGCCGTCATAGAGCGGGATGCCGTGAATTGTCCCGATGGAAAGCTCCGATCCTGTCGGTGCAAGCTTGGCGGCGGCGTTGAGCAATGCGCTGTTGTAGGAGCCGCGTCTCAGGCTTCCCGAGATGCCGATCAGTTTCGCCATATCCTCATTCCTCTTGGTTCGGGCTTCATGGTTCCAGATTGCCAACGCGGCAATCCGGATAAGGACAAGAAAGGCAGCGCGTCCCGGCGTCAAGCTGTTATCCGCTGGCGGTAGAATAGAGGGGAAGGCGTCCGATGCTAGAGGGTGAAAACAATCAGGCGGCCGAAGCCGCCTGTTATCCGTATCCTTTTCCGTGTGTTGATGGGCTCAGCCAGCGACCTGCGCCAACTTGAGCCGTGCCTCGCGGCGCTCGGCCTGAACATCCGGATCGGGGTCGAGGCCGGCGGCCAGCAGGGCCTGCGTATAAGGCATTTTCGGTGCCTCGAAGATCTGGCGAACCGTACCGAGTTCCACCACCTTGCCTTTCTGCATCACCATCACGTGATCGGCGAAATCACGCACTACCGGCAGGTCGTGGGCGATGAAGATGAAGGCGATGCCCATCTCCTTTCGCAGTTTGTCGAGAAGGTCGATCACCTGCGCCTGAACCGAGACGTCGAGTGCTGACACAGCCTCGTCGCAGACGATCAGCTGCGGTTCGAGCGCAAGCGCCCGGGCAATGGCGATACGCTGGCGCTGCCCGCCGGAAAACTGATGCGGGTAACGCACCGCATGCTCGGGCCGCAGGCCGACCTGCACCAGCAGTTCGGCGACGCGGCTGCGCCATTGTTTCTTCGGCAGGATCTCGGGGTGAATGACCCATGCCTCGGACACCAAGTCGTAGACCGTCATGCGCGGATTGAGCGACTGGGTCGGATCCTGGAAGACCATTTGCAGGTCGCGGCGAAGCTTGAAGAGTTCGGCCGGAGAAAGGGTGAAAAGATCGCGACCTTTCCAGAAGGCCTGCCCACCGCTCGGTTCGTCGAGACGAAGCAGGATACGGGCGAGTGTTGACTTGCCGGAGCCGCTTTCGCCGACGACGGCGAGCGTCTCGCCCGGCATGAGATCGAAGGAAACGCCGTCCAGCGCGTGGAAGGCGCTGTAGTATTTCTGCAGGTCCCTGACCTTCAAGACAGGCTCGCGGGCTTCCAGCGGCGGATGCATCTCGCCGCGTCCGGGGGCAGCGCCAATCAGCTTGCGCGTATAGGGATGCTGCGGGTTCTTGTAGACCTCGCGCGTGCTGCCGGTTTCCACGATTTCGCCGGCATTCATCACCACGACGCGGTCGGCGATTTCGGCGACGACACCGAGGTCGTGGGTGATGATCAGTACGCCCATGCCGGTTTCCTGCTGCAACTCGTCGAGCAGCCGCAGCACTTCGGCCTGCACGGTCACGTCGAGCGCTGTCGTCGGTTCGTCAGCGATGATGACGTCAGGCTTCATGGCGAGCGCCATGGCGATCATCAGGCGCTGGCGCTGGCCGCCGGAAAACTGGTGCGGATATTTCTTCAGCGCGTTTTCAGGTTCGGGAATACCCACGCGGGTCACGAGCCTGAGTGCTTCGGCATGGGCGGCCGGCCGGTCGACGCCATGGGTGGTGAGCGCCTCGACGATCTGCCAGCCGACCGGGTAAACCGGGTTGAGATGGCTGAGCGGATCCTGGAAGATCATGGCGATCTTCCGCCCGTTGATATCCCGGCGCTGGGAAGCGGAAAGCTTCAGCAGGTCCTTGCCGTCGAACCGGATCTCGCCGCTGGTGATGCGGCCCGGCGGCATGTCGATCAGGTCGAGGACCGCCGAGGCGGAGACCGACTTGCCCGATCCCGATTCACCGAGAATGGCGAGCGTTTCGCCACGGTCGAGATACCAGGAGATATCCTTGACCGCCTTGACCACGCCGGCCGCCGTATGGAACTCGACCGAGAGGTTCCTGACTTCGAGAAGATGCTCAGCCATTCTTGTGACCTCTCATTTCCAGACGCCAGCGCTGCACGGGATCGAGTGCGATGCGCAGCCAGTTCGACAGAAGGTTCAGGGACAGGGTGGTGAGAATGATGGCGAGACCCGGCCAGAAGGAGAGCCACCATGCATTCGTAAGGTACTGCCGCCCCTGTGCGATCATCAGCCCCCAGGTGATTTCCGGCGGCTGGATACCGATACCGAGGAAGGAAAGCGAGCTTTCCGCCAGCATGACATAGGCGAAATCGAGGGTGGCGATGGTGGTCAGTGTCGGCAGGACGACCGGCAGGATGTGGCGGAAGATGATCCGCTTCTGCGATGCGCCCATCACCCGCGCTGCCGAAACGAACATGCGCTCGCGGATTTCCAGCACTTCGGCCCGCGTCGTGCGCAGATAGACGGGAATGCGCGTGATCGAGAGGATGATGATCAGGTTGGTGACCGACGGGCCGAACACGTAGAGCACGATGACGGCGATCAGCAGCGAGGGGAAGGACATGATGACGTCGGCGATGCGCATGATGACCTGGCTCACTTTGTTGCCGGCATAACCGGCGATCAGGCCGAGCATGGAGCCGGCGATGGCCGAGACCAGCACGGCGCCGGCGGCGACCATCATGGTGTTCTGCGTCGCGACGATGATGCGGGCGAGAAGCGGCCGGCCGAGCGCGTCGGCGCCGAAGAACCACAGCCAGCCGAGATCGAGATGGAAGGGCGGCGCATTGCGCCCGCGCAGGTTCTGCTTCTGCGCGGCGGCGTCCAGCCAGGCGGGGCCGATCAGCGCCATCACCAGCACGATGAGAAGGAAGATCGCAGCGGCAAGCGCGAACTTGTCCGCCCACAGCATGCGGGCGAAGCGGGTGATTGGTCCGGGCGTTTCGGGCATGGCTTCGTTGTGTGTCATGATGCCCTCAGTAGCGGATGCGGGGGTCGAGTACGGCATAGGCGAGATCGATCAGCAGGTTCATGAGGAAGATGGCGAGCGCGGTCACGAGGATCGCGGCCAGCACCACGTTGAAATCGCGCTGCAGGATCGAGTCGATCATCAGCTTGCCCACGCCGGGGAAGCCGAAGATGGTCTCGATCACCACCGCGCCGTTCAGCAGGGAAGCGGCCTGGTCGCCGATGACGGTGATCACGGGCAGCATGGCGTTGCGAAGCGCGTGCACGAAGATGATCGGGCGGGCGCGGACGCCCTTTGCGCGCGCCGTCTTCACATAGGCGGAAGAGAGCGCAGATATCATCGAGCCGCGAACCACCTGAACGATGAGGCCGAAGGGGCGGATGAAGAGAACACCGATCGGCAGGATCCAGTGCAGGATGGTGCCAGTGCCGGATGTCGGTACCCAGCCGAGGCTGATCGAGAAGACGACGATCGCGACGATGGCGATCCAGAAGTCGGGCGCGGAAGCGCCGATCAGCGAAACGAGCGAGGCAATACGGTCGAAGAAACCGCCGGCGCGGAATGCGGCGAGCGAGCCGACGACGATGGCCGCAGCCGTCACCAGCACCATGGTGATGATGGCAAGTTGCAGTGTCCAGGTGAAGGCTTCGAGCACGACATCGATTGCGGGACGGGCCTTGCGGATCGAGTCACCGAAATCGAGATGGAAAAGATCCCAGACATAGCGGCCGAACTGTACGAGCACGGGATCGTTCAGGCCGTGGAGTTCACGGAACTGCACCCGCATCGCCTCGGTCGCATCTTCTGGCAGGAAAAGAGCCGCCGGGTCACCGGTCAGGCGCGACAGGAAGAAGACCAGCACGACGAGGCCGACCAGCGATATCAGCGAGGCGAGCGCGCGTTTGCGGATAAAGGTTAGCATGGCAGTTCGCTTTCATTGCGAGGGGGGTAAGGGCGGGGTGTTCTCCCCGCCCGCCCGGTTTCACTTGAAGCCGATTTCAGAGAGCTGGAGCTGCGAGTTCGTTGCCATGGTCGGCTTGAAGTCGACTCGCTCGGAAACGCGGCTGTAGCCAACCATATGGAACAGCAGGATATCGGCGGCCAGATCGTCATGCAGATAGGCGACGGTTTCCGACCAAAGCTTTGCGCGTTCCTCGCCGGTTGCCGCGGATGCGCGCTTGATCAGGTCGTCGACCTTGGGGTCGCTGATGCCCGACTGGCGGCCGTCGCTGGCGTACTTGAAGAACATCGAGAAGACGGGGTCGCCCTTCGAGTTGTCATGCATGGCGGTAACCAGCATCGGGCCGCGATCCGTCGGATAGGGCTTCGAGTAGAGCTTCTCGAATTCCGCGACTTCGTAGAACTTCAGGTCGACGTTGAAGCCGACTTCCTGCAGCTGCTGCTGGATCGCTTCCATGATCTCGGTGATATTCGGGAAGTTTGCCGTACGGGCGACGAGCGTGAGCTTGGTATCGACCGCAACGCCGTCAGCCTTGGCTTCCTCGAGCAGCTTCTTGGCGCCGTCAGGATCGTAAGCCGGGACTTTCACGTCCTTGTTCCAGCCGAGCGTCGGCGGTGGGAAGACGGAGGTCGCGAGCAGCGTGCCCTTCGGCACCAGCGTGCCGACAAAGGCTTCGCGGTCGATCGCCATGTTCAGCGCCTTGCGGACACGCAGATCGTTGATCGGAGCCATGGAGTGGTCGAGGCGGATATAGACCGTCTCGGAG
Source organism: Rhizobium sp. ACO-34A (assembly GCA_002600635.1). Lineage (NCBI taxonomy): Bacteria > Pseudomonadati > Pseudomonadota > Alphaproteobacteria > Hyphomicrobiales > Rhizobiaceae > Rhizobium > Rhizobium sp. ACO-34A. The sequence goes on from CP021374.1 coordinate 156,010, forward strand.
TCGAGATAGGAGAAGTCGGTTGCCGGATTGGTCGCGTCGAGCTGAGAGATCGACGGAGCGATATCGGCTTCACCCGTCTGCACCATGGCGGCCCGTACAGCCGGATCGGAGCGGAAGAGGTAGGTGGCTTTGGTGACGGCCGGCTTGTTGCCCCAGTAGTCGCTGCGCTCTTCGAGAACGATCTGCTGGCCGGGGGTCCATTCCGTGAGCTTGTAAGGACCGGTGCCGATCGGTTCGCGGATAAAGGAGATCGGCGTGCCTTCCGGTACGATGGTTACCAGCGAGAGCAGGAGCGGCAGGATCGGCTGGACTGGATCGGCAGAGAAGTCGATGGTCTGATCATCGACCACCTTTGCTGTCACCGTCATGCCGCCGAAATAGCGCGGCGTTTCGCAGGTGATCGACTTGTCCATGGCGCGGTCGAAGGAGAATTTCACGTCCTTGGCATCGAAATCCGAGCCATCGGAGAACTTCACGCCCTTGCGAAGCGTGAAGCGCCAGCTGCCGTCGGGCTGCTGTGCCCAGCTTTCGGCGAGACGCGGCTGCAGGCCCTTGCCGCCGCGAACGTCCAGTTCCGTCAGCGTTTCGCTGATGTTCCCGAGAATGATGCGGCCGATATTGGAGCGCGTCGCCATGCAGGGTTCGAGCAGGTCGGCTTCCTCGTTGAGCACGATCTTCACGCCGGTATCGGCAGCGAGGACCGGTGCGACGCTGGCGGCAAGCAGAAGCCCGCCGGCAAGCAATGTCTTTCTGATCATTTTCTTCCTCCCAGAATACGGCCACGAACCATTCATGGCTGCTTAGTTGTCCGCCGGAGCGGACGTGCGGCGAGTAGCACCGCGAAACAGATCATCACGCCGCCGATCCAGGTGGCGGCACCGGCCACTTCTCCGAACAGCGCATAGGCGAACACGGCGACCATCGGCAGCCGGGCGAAATCGACAGGCGCCACGACCGAGGCATCCGCAAGGCTGAAGGCGTGGGTCATCGCCGACATGCAGATGGCGCCAAGCACGCCCTGAAGAGCCAGGAGGCCGAACTGATGCCAGGTCGGCGTGGTCCAGACGAGCGCTGCGAGCACGGCGGCCATCGGCACAGTCAGGAGCAGGTTGAGGCAGACCAGCGTATCGGTGCGGTCGCCTGACGACATCGATTTCAGCATGAGCTGGATCAGCGCCTGCAATAGTGCGCCGGCAAAGGCGAAGCCGATCGCAAGCGTCAGGCCGGAACCAACGGGGCTCACGACCAGCATGGCTCCGCCGAAGCCGAAAAGCAGTGCCGCAATCCGCACCGGACCGAGCCGCTCGCCGAATGTCATGGCCGCGCCGATCAGCACGAAGATCGGCGAAGTAAAGGCAACCGCGGTGACATCCGTCAGCGGCCCTCTGGAGAAGGCTGCGAAAAAAGCCACCAGCGTCAGGAGCTTGAGGCCCGCCCGCACCGTGTGCTGACGCAGCGGGTAGACTGAAACCAGCACCCGAGGATTCCTCGCCACGATAGGCAAAATGGCGAGCGCCCCGAATCCCGCACGGAAGAAGGCGATGATAAAGGGATGAACCTCGCCATTGAGGCTGCGCACCAGCACGGCGTCCGCGGCCGACAGACATGCGCCTGTTGCGGCAAGGGCCACAGCGAGACCTGTGGACCGTTTTCTGGCGACGGGGCCGGTCATTCTTTCCTCCGTTACAGACATCCTCCATGTCATGCCTAAACCATGATGGGCGATGTCTTTTTTGTCAACATTTCTCACAAAACTCCCTGAAAGAATTTTTTTACGAATTTATATCTACATGATTTTATTGATATAATTGTTTATATTTGCATCAATTTTACCAATGAACAAGTTTCGATCAACTTGACAACAGATGATTTGAGGTCGATTTTCACGGCAGTTTCGATCCGGGAGGAGACCATGCATCCGGAAACTATTGCCGCCGCCATGACGGGCGTGCTGTCACAGGCAGCGTCCGGTCGGGCGGAGGCGTTTCTGCCATCGCCGAAAATCCAGAACCATGCCGCCTTTCTGTCAAGGTTGCCGGATGGCGCGCTGATCTGCGCGTGGTTCGGCGGCACGCTGGAAGGTAAGTCGGACATTTCCATTCACGCCTCTATCCTGCTGCCCGGTGCTTCCGTCTGGGGCGCGGCGCGGGCGCTGAGCGGCGACCCTGCCCATTCGGAGCAGAACCCGGTGATCTTCACTGCGCCGGATGGCCAACTCTGGCTGTTTCACACGGCGCAGCCATCCGGCAATCAGGACGAGTGCCGCATCCGCATGGCGCCGCTTTCCCGGGATGCGGCCGATCCGACGATGATATCGAGCGGCGAAGGACGGTTTCTGGATCTGCCGCGCGGATGCTTCATCCGCGCACCCCTTGTCGTTCGTGACGACGGTGCCTGGGTTCTTCCGATCTTTCGCTGCGTTCAGCGGCCGGGTCAGAAGTGGAATGGCAGCCATGACATCGCGGCAATCGGCGTTTCCTCGGATGCCGGCGCGACATGGCGGCTGGAAGAGCTGCCGGGTTCCATCGGATCGGTGCATATGAGCCCTGTCGCACTGGGTGACAACCGTTTCGCGGCCTTCTATCGTCGCCGCCAGGCCGATTTCGTCCATCGTTCGGAAAGCACGGATGGCGGCCGCTCATGGTCGGCGCCGCAGGCGACGGATGTTCCCAATAATAACTCTTCGATTGCGGCTATCCGCCTTGTCGATGGTCGGGTGGCGGTGATCGGCAATCCCGTGAATGCCGCCATGTCCAGCGACCGGCGCGCTTCCCTTTATGACGAGCTTGGCGAGGACGATGCCCGTCCGGACGCCGATCCATCCGGTGGTTGCGTGCCTGTCTGGGGCGTTCCGCGGGCGCCTGTCGCCGTCTGCTTCTCTGAGGATGGCGGCTTGACCTTCCCGAAGCGGATCGTCATCGAGGACGGCCCTGGCACCTGCACGTCGAACGATTCCACCGACGGTCGCAACAAGGAAATGTCCTATCCGTGGATCCTTCAGGATCCGGATGGAACCCTGCATATCGCCTACACCTATCATCGCCGGGCGATCAAATATGTCCGGCTTGCCCCCGAGGCGCTGGCGAAACTCGAAGCGGAGAATTGAGGATGAGCGACATCATCGGCATTACCATGGGCGACCCGGCAGGCGTTGGTCCGGAAATCAGCCTCAAGGCGCTGGCCGAAATGAGCGAGGCAGACCGCAGCCGCACGCTGATCTACGGTAACCTTGCGACCCTGGAGGCGGCAAAGGCCGCCATCGGCATCGACGTGGACCTGACGGACCGCGTCGTCGACCTTCCGATCGAAGGCGCTCCGCTTCCCTTCGGCAAGCTGTCGGCGGTTGCCGGGGACGCAGCCTTCCGCTTCATCGAAAAGGCGGTTCGCGACGCCGAAGCCGGCAAGATCGGTTGCATCGTCACCGCACCGATCAACAAGGAAGCCCTGAATGCCGCCGGTCACCACTACGACGGCCACACCGGCATGCTGCGTCATCTTACCGGCTCCAAGGCCGCCTACATGCTGCTCGCTTCCGACCGGTTGAAGGTCATTCATGTGTCGACTCACGTTGCGCTGCAGGAAGCGATCCGTCGCTCCACCACTGAACGCGTGCTTGCGACGATCCGTGCCGGCGACGCGCATCTGAAACGTATCGGCATCGAGAAGCCGCGCATTGCCGTGGCCGGCCTCAACCCGCATTGCGGCGAAAACGGCCTGTTCGGCACCGAGGACGACGAGCAGATCGCGCCGGCTGTCGCTGCCGCCCGCGCTGAGGGCATCGATGCCTACGGCCCGATCTCGGCCGATACGGTGTTCTACCGGGCCTATAGCGGCGCGTTCGATCTGGTGGTCGCCCAGTATCATGACCAGGGTCACATCCCGATCAAGCTGGTCGCCTTCGACACAGCGGTCAACGTTTCCGTCGAACTGCCGATCGACCGCACGTCGGTCGACCACGGAACGGCTTTCGACATCGCCGGCAAGGGTATCGCCAATCACGGCAACATGAATGCGGCCATCGCCTATGCGCGCAAGCTGGTCGCGGGAGGACGCAAATGAGTTTCGCTATCGAGGGTGTTTATTGTGCTGCGGCGACCCCGCTGAAATCCGACGGAACGCCCAATCTTGAACTGTTTGGTGCGCATGCCCGCGCGCTGCTCGACGAAGGTTGCCATGGCGTCGCCATGCTCGGTTCCACTGGCGAGGCAAACAGCTTCGGTGTGCGCGAGCGCATGGATCTGGTCGAGGCCGCCCTGAAGGCCGGCGTGCCTGCCGATGGCCTGCTTCCCGGCACGTCCTCCTGCGCTGTCACGGATGCCGTGGAAATGACACGCCATGCGGTTCAGACCGGGGTGCGCGGCGTCGTCCTGCTGCCGCCGTTCTATTACACGGCGTTTTCCGACGAGAGCCTGTTCCGCTTCTATGCCAGCATCATCGAACGGGTGGCGGACGACCGGTTGAAGGTCATCCTCTACCACATCCCCATGCTGACGGGCGTTCCGATCTCCCACACGCTGATTGCCATGCTGCGCGAGTCCTTTCCCGATACCGTCGTCGGCATCAAGGACAGCGACGGCAAGATCGAGAACATGCATGCGATCTCGGAGAAATTCCCCGGTTTCGGCGTGCTGGCGGGCGCGGACCCGTTGCTGCTGCCGGTTCTGCAGGGCGGTGGCGCCGGCTGCATCACGGCGTCCTCCAACCTGGTCGCCAGGGAACTGCGCATCGTCTACGACCACTGGAACGATCCGGCCAAGGCTGACGAGGTGAAGGCAGCACAGGACGTCATCGTCGCCTGGCGCACGCTCACCAATGCCTATGTCCAGCTTCCCACGGTGAAGACCATGATCGCCCGCCGGCGCGACGATCTGGGCTGGCTGAATGTCCATCCGCCCTTCTCGCCGCTCTCCGAAGAGGAGCAGCAGAAGGTCTGGGCCGAAATGGCTCGTCTCGAAGCACTCTGAGGGAGGAGTTCGCCATGAGGGCAAACCGGATCATTACACTGCACCAGCCACGCCGGCTGGAAATCGGCGCGGGATCAGTTGCCCGCGTCGGCACGTGGGCGAGCGATGCTGCCCGCATCTTCGTGCTTGCGACGCCACATACGGCAGGTTTCGTCAATCGTCTCGGTCTCAATGGCACGATCACCGTTTTCGACGCCATTCCCGGCGAGCCTGATACCGCGACTTTCGATGCGGCGCTGGAAGCGGCTCGCCGCGCCAGCCCCGATCTGGTCGTTGGCCTTGGGGGCGGCTCCGTCATGGATGTGGCCAAGCTGGTGGCAGCGCTTTGGGATGGAAAGCAGACGCTTCTCGATGTCGCCGGACCGGACAAGGTCGAGGGACGGCGCACCCGCCTCGTGCAGATCGCCACGACCGCCGGAACCGGCTCGGAAGCGGGCATCCGCGCATTGATCACCGATCCGGGCAAGGGCAACAAGATCGCGGTCGAAAGCCCGCATCTGATCGCCGACCTCGCAATTCTCGATCCGGAACTGACCTACAGCGTGCCGGCAGCGGTTACGGCTGCGACGGGTGTCGATGCCATGGCCCATTGCGTCGAGGCCTTCACCAACCGCAAGGCCCATCCGGTGATCGACTATTACGCAAGGATCGGTATCGATCTCGTCGGCCGCTATCTGGCCCGCGCCGTCAGGGACGGTTCGGATACCGAAGCGCGGGAGGGTATGATGATCGCTTCCTTCTACGGTGGCATCTGCCTGGGCCCGGTCAACACCGCGGCCGGCCACGCGCTCGCCTATCCGCTCGGCACTCTGCTGCATCTGCCGCACGGGCTCGCTAACGCTATCATCTTCCCGCATGTGCTTGCCTATAACGAGCAGGTAGCCCCGGCAAAGACGGCCGAAGTCGTGGCGGCGCTCGGAATAGCCGAACGGGCGCGGGAAGAAGGTCTTCTGGCTGCTGCGCACGGCTTCTGTGCCGGCCTCGGCCTGGAGATGCAGCTTTCCCGCCACGGTGCCCGTGAAGAGGACCTGCAGCGCTTTGCCGAGGATGCCCACGCCATCCGTCGCCTGATGGACAACAACCCGCGCGACATGAGCGTCGAAGACGTGCTCGGGATCTACCGCGCCGCTTTCTAGAGCATTAGCAGTGAAAGCGGAATGGGCTTCACTGCTCTATCTCTTTGGTTTCACGCAATTCCGGACGCAAAACCGGTTCCCACTTTTGCTGGAATTGCTCCGAAGCGGCGCTCAGAACTTCTCCTCCACCCAGCCTCCGGCGTTCCCAACGGGACGCCGGTTTTTTCATTTCGGAGAGGTTGCGGGCGTCAGGCCACGCTTTCCTGATCGGGACGGCGGCGTTCGAACAGGCGTTCGCGGGAGCCGAGAAGGTGGTGGCGCATCAGGTCGCGCGCCTTGTCGGTGTCGCGGTTGCGGATCGCGTCGAAGATGGCGGCATGCTCGCCAAAGACCTTGGTAAGGCCGGAGGCCTCCCGCTTCACCGAAACGCCGTGGAAGCGCATGCCTGCTGCGATATGATCCTTGAGCGCTTCCATCGCGGTGGAAAAATATGGGTTCTCGGATGCCTTGGCGATTGCGAGGTGAAACTGGAAGTCCGCGTCTTCGCGGTGCGACAGGCGATTTGTCGCGTCCCGCATCAGTTCCAGCGCATTGGCAATCGAGGCAAGGGTTTCCGGTCCGTGACGCTCGGCAGCGCATGCGGCGGCCTCCGGCTCCATCGTCAGGCGGAATTCATAGCAGTTGAGCAGATCCGACACGTTCTGCAACTGGCCGAAACCGAGCGGTTCCTTCAGTCCGATGGAACGAACGAAACTGCCCGCACCCTGACGCGAATAGATCAATCCCTGGTCACGCAGACGCTTGAGCGCTTCGCGTACCACGGGACGCGATACTTCGAATTCGGCGGCCAGATCATGTTCCGTCGGCAGGCGCTCGTCGGATCGATAGGCGCCCGATTTGATCGCCTTCTGCATTCGCTCGAAGACAACATCGGCAAGGCTTTTGCGTCCCGTTTCTCCCGCCATCCGTTTCCCTCAGCTCGCGTTCTTCTCGCCCAGTCCCGCCAGGACCGCAAGCGTATTACTATCACCAAATCCGCCCGATTTGGCGATGATCGTCAAGTCTCCTGCACGGGCGAGTGGCAGACCGGGCAGGCATTCCCCCAACAGTATTGCTGAACGGATGCCCATCTGCGCCAGAATGGCTTCCGCTGTCGCGCCTCCGGTCATGAACAGCAGCTCACACCCGGCGGTCAGGCCGGGATGAATGCTGCGGGCAAGATTTTCCGACACATCCGCGCCGGAAATCTCGGTTTCCCCCGGCAGTGCCTGGACCAGTGTCAGTGCGGCGCTTGGATCCGTTTCGGAGAGGATGCCGTTCGGAGCGCCATAATACAGAGCGTCCTTGGTTCGCTTCAACCTGTCGACCTGCGCCAGCGTGAGCGGATCGCGGGAGCCTACGACAAAGAGTGCGCGGCCGGCGGGTGGCTTCGGGGCATCCGCTTCCGCTCGACCGGTCATCATTTCGGCCATGGCCTCGGCCAATCCGCGCGCGCCGACCGGCAGAGCATCGGGAGCGGTCTTGAGCGCTTGCCGGAGGTCGTCAAGGCTGTCCGTATCGGGAATGACGGCGCGGTCGGCAAGCGCGCCAAGACGGGACCGGACCGCAATCGGTTCCGCCACGCCGAAGCCGGTCACGGCACCTGCCCGCACGTTGCGGCGGAATTCGGGAATGGCCGGCGCGACCAGCATCACCGACGGGTTCAGGGCAGAGAGTTCTTCTGCGATATGCCCCTTCAGCCGGGAATCGATCTTCTTGAAGAGGCGCGTTCCATGGGGAAGCTGCTTCAGCACCACACGGACTGCGGCCGCAGCCTTTTCAGGCTCGATCTCGCGCGAGCGGGTGCTGACGGCGATGATTTCGGCACCCGTTGCCAGCGCTTCGCCAACAGCTTCCGGCTCGAAGGCCACGGCCGTCGACATTCCCCGGCCGGCAAACGGGGCGCCGCTGTCGAGAGCCCCCGTCAGGTCGTCGGCAATGATGCAGAGCTTCGGCTCTCCCACAGGCTCGAAGGAAGGCATGTCGTAAACTTATTCTCCCATATAGTGCCTTATTCTGAATGATGTATTTTGAGTTGGCAAACAAATTTTATGGTAAGTTTACATATCTGGAAAAGTGGGGTTTCCTCACCCGCTTCGACCGGTGGCGTTGCCTGGGACAGGGTCCAGATGATCCTGTGATCGCAAACAGCAAGACGCGCTGCGCTGTTGGCCGCGAAAGCGCGATTCATGAGTGCATGTGGGCGGGATTGGTTGATTGCTTGTCGGGACGAGCGCCCGAAGTGCCGGAAAAGCCTAGGCTTCGACCGGTTCCCTGACCTGTTGTGTAATGGCCTCGGGAAGGCTGATTTCAACCCGGGCGCCGCGCCGGTCGTTGCGGTCGCTGATCGAGATGGTGCCGTTATGCGCCGTCACGATCGATCTGCACATGGCGAGACCGAGCCTCATGCCATGCGGCTTTGTGGTTGCGAAGGCCTTGAAGAGGGCTTCTTCCGTCTGCTTCAGTCCGTGGCCGGTGTCGCTGAAGCGAATGGTGAGGTTGTCACTGTTGCCCTTCGTCTCGATTGTGAGCATGCGTTCGCAGGGCTGCGTCTCGTCCATTGCCTGCAAGGCGTTGACGATGATTTTGACGAAGGCCTGTTGCAGCAGGATCCGGTCGCTATGAATGGTTCGGGTGCCTGCGTCGAGGCTGAGCAATACGCGGACGTCCTGCCCGGAAAGTTTTTTCTGCTTCAAGCGGATGGCGTTGGTGATGAGTGCATCGACTGCCACGTCGCCACTGTCGGACTTCGCCTTGCCAAGCAGCATGCGCACGCGCTTTACGACCGCGGCTGCCTGTTCGGTGGAGGCAACCGCATCCTCAAGCGCGAAGCGTGCCTCCTCAAGGTCCGGCTTGGGCCGATCCAGCTATCTCTGGGCGGCCTGGATGAAGGCCATGATCGCCGAGAGCGGCTGGTTCACCGCATAGGCGATGGAGGCGGAAATCTCGCCGATCATGGCTGCCTGGGCAGCATGTTCCAATTCCCTGCGGGATTTCTCCAGCGCCTCCTGAAAGGCGAGCCGGGTCCGAGATCGGCTTCCAGCCTTCACGGAATATCCCACCGAGCGCAGGAGCGTATTGAGCGCCTGACGCACCAGTTTCTCGTCGTCAACGACAAGTACGAGGGGACCCTCGGACATGATTTTCTTTTCAACTCGTTTCAGTGTGACGAAAGTTTCAAACACAACTGATGGAAATAGCAATGCCTGGGCGGCGCGGATTCGCAGCCTAGGCGGTTCGATCCGGCAACCGCAATCATACCGAGGTATGTCCCGGTAAAACCGACGTTTATCGTCGCGGACCGACAGTAGGGTTTCGAATGGGGCCTCTCTGTTTCAGAATGCGCCCCGTAAATATGGACCGGGTAATCCGAGGAGACGGATGATGAACGCCAATGCTGTGCTTCTGGACCGAGAGTTTTCAGCAATCGGCATCGAACTGGGCGAAGCCGCCGGCTCCAATGCTGCGTCGGGCCTTCTGCTTCGTGCCATCACCTGGATGGAGCGGGACGAGGCGGTCGCAACCGATCTCGTGAGAAAGGCGCTGACCGTTCTGGAACCTGTTGTGCGGGAGGAACGCCCCGCTGGTGAGAAGGCCGTTTCCGGGGGGCTTGCCCCCTGGCAGGTCAGCCGCCTCAGAACTCACATCGATATGCACATCGCCTATTCGATCTCGCTGGAAGAGCTCGCCCGGCTGGTGAAACTTTCGACGAGCCACTTCTCCGCTGCCTTCAAGGTGAGCTTCGGCACGTCCCCGCACAATTACGTTCTCTCGCGCCGCGTCGGTCACGCCAAGACCCGCATGTTGAGCAGCGATGCCCCTCTTTGTGAGATCGCGCTGGATTGCGGGCTCGCCGATCAGGCACATCTCTCGCGAGTTTTTCGGCGGATGACGGGTACGACGCCCAGCATGTGGCGGCGCGAACAGTTGCCGCCGGAAGACGCCGCCTCGGCGGCATGACCCGGCGGGTGCACACGGGTTTCAGATCTTGCGGTACAGGTAATAGCGCCCCGGTTCGAGATGATCTGGTATGGGCAGCATTTCGAGCCGCGGATGATCGAGCGCAAGCCCGCTGACGGCATAGCCGCCGGAGCGCAGCATTCCGGCCGCCAGTTCAGGCAGCCAGGACATCACGACCGCATCCTTTTCCGGATAGCCGGTGCCGATGTCGGCGTGCACGAGTGCCGCTTCGCTGCCGATGTAATTCCGTGCCGTTTCGCGGATTTCGCCGATCACGAGATCCTCTTCCGGCGGAATCGACGTCTTGTGGGCCGCGACGTGCCGGTCGAACACGATGAAACGCCGGCCCGGAAAGGTCTCGATCATGTGGCTGTAGGTGCGCCCGTTCCCGAGGCCGACTTCCATGATGGGACCTTCCGGCAGAAGGTTCTGGTCGCGGAGCAGATTGAGCAGATCGCGCTGGGCGGTCATGCGGTTGATGAAGATGTCGAGACGGGTCATGCTCAGGCCTTTACGATGACGCTGCCCTCGACCTTGCGGCGGGCGAGCGCGTTGCGGGTATCGACGATCAGCGGGCACCAGTCGGCCAGCGCCTGATAGTCGATGGAATCGTGATCCGTGGAGATCAGGACCACGTCGAAACCTTCGAGCGTTTCCCGGTTCCAGTCGACGCTGCGGCGGCCCATCAGGTCGGCATATTCACGGGTTTTCGGTACTTCCGGAATGAAGGGGTCGTGATAGGCGACGTCCGCGCCGCGTTCGACCAGCAGTTCCATCAGCCGAAGCGAGGGGCTTTCGCGAATATCGGGCACGTTCTTCTTGTAGGCGAGGCCGATGACGAGAACGCGCGAGCGGCTGAGCGCTTTGCCGGCCTTGCGGTCGAGGGCTTCGGCCACCTTTTCCACGACGTGATGGGGCATGGCCGTATTGACCTCGCCGGCAAGCTCGATGAAGCGGGTCGGCGTATCGTATTCCCGTGATTTCCATGTGAGGTAGAAGGGGTCGATCGGGATACAGTGACCGCCAAGCCCCGGCCCCGGATAGAAAGGCATATAGCCGAAGGGCTTCGTCTTCGCGGCGTCGATGACCTCCCAGACGTCGATCCCCATGGCGTCGTAGACCAGCTTCAGCTCGTTGACGAGGGCGATGTTGACGGCGCGGAAGATGTTTTCGGTGAGCTTAACTGCCTCGGCCGTGGCCGTCGTAGACACCGGTACGATCGTCTTGACCACCGCGCCGTAAAAGGCCGTCATCAGCTCGCGTGCGTCTTCACCGTCGCCGGCGACGACTTTCGGAATGGTCGAGGTGTCGAAGTCGCGGTTGCCCGGATCTTCCCGTTCGGGTGAAAAGCCGAGGAAGAAATCCGTGCCGGCCTGGAGGCCGGTTGCTTCGAGAATGGGCTTTACCACCTCCTCGGTGGTGCCGGGATAGGTAGTCGATTCCAGCGAGATCAGCTGGCCGGGCCTGAGTGTGTCGGCGATCTGTCTGCAGGTGTTCTCGATGAAGGAGAGATCGGGATCGCGGTGACGTGTCAGCGGCGTCGGCACACAGATCGCGATCACGTCGCAATCGGCAAGGCGGGAGAATTCGCAGGTCGCGGTGAACCGGCCTTCGGCGCATTCCTTCTGCAGGATATCGTCCGGCACGGCCTCGATATAGCTCCTGCCGGCCTCGATTGCCGTCATCTTGCCCGGATCGATGTCGAAGCCCGTCACCGAGAAACCCGCTCGCGCCATGCTGATCGCCAGCGGCAGGCCGACATAGCCAAGCCCGATGACGGCGGCTTTGGCGCGTCTCGACTGGATAGCCTGGAGAAGTTCGGTCGCAACGGGAGAGGTGGACATTGGTGGGAAGAACTCCGTGGGAGGAATGTCAGCCAGTCACTTGCGTCCCCGGTGTCCACCTGTCAAGGGCGCGCTTTTCTCACCGGCATTCGCAATCGCGTGATGCGGCGGTGTGACGCCCGAAAGCATGCGGGTTCTCGCCGTCGCCTCTTGCATCGGGCGTTCGGTCAGGCTCTATGGCAGGCATGAGGATTGCCTTCCATGCTCCCCTGAAATCACCCAGCCATCCCGTTCCCTCGGGCGACAGGCTGATGGCGCGCCAGCTCGTGCGCGCGCTGGAGGAGGGTGGAAACGAAGTAACGCTCGCCTCGGAATTGCGGACATTCCACGCGACGCCGGAAACGATGATCCCGGGGCTGGAGGATGTAGCGCAGGCGGAAAAGGAGCGGCTTTCAAGGCTATGGGAACAGGGCGGGCCGCCCGATCTGTGGTTCTGCTACCACCCCTATTACAAGGCGCCGGATCTCGTTGGGCCCGATCTCTGCCGACGCTTCGGCCTGCCCTATGTCACCGCCGAGGCCTCCTATTCCCATCGCCGGAATCTTGGCTGCTGGGCACGGCATCAGGATATGTTGAGGGAGATGGTCGGTCTGGCCGGTGTCAATCTCTACTTTACCGAACGTGATCGGGCGGGTCTGGCAGAGGTGGTGCCGGGTGCAAGGCTGGCGCGTATCGCGCCCTTCATCGATGCTTCGCCCTTCCTCACGCGGCCTTCCGTTCCAAGGTCCGGCCGTCTGGTAACGGTCGCGATGATGCGTCCCGGCGACAAGATGAGCAGTTACACGGCGCTCGCCAAAGCGCTGGCCCTGATTGCGGATCTGGACTGGAGCCTCGCCATCGTTGGCGACGGTCCCGAGCGGGCAGCCGTGGAAGCCCTGTTCGCGGGGTTTGCGCCGGGGCGTGTCGAATGGCTCGGAGAGCTTTCGCGCGGAGAGGTCGCCGAGGTGCTTTCGGGTGGTTTGGCATTCGTATGGCCGGGCCATGGCGAGGCCTATGGGCTTGCCTATCTCGAAGCGCAGGCGGCGGGTCTTCCGGTGATAGCGGAACGGATTGCCGGTGTGCCGGAAGTCGTGGAGCATGGCCGCACCGGCCTGCTCGTGCCGCCCGGTGATCCACGGGCATTCGCCGATGCGATTGCCTCCCTTCTTGCCGATGAACCTCGACGCCTGCTTCTGTCCGAAGCCGCCCGCCGTTTCGTATCCGAGGAACGTTCCCTGCCGGTCATGGCTCGCCGCCTGTCGGAAGCGCTCGTTCCAGCGCTGGAGTATCCGCTATGACGAAAGCCCGTTTGCTTGATGCTCTGAACAAGGCCGCGACTGCGGGAGAACGGGTGCAGCTCTGGTTGCGGGACGACGATGCCGTCGAGCCGACCCCCGCGCTCGACCGCCTGTTTGCCCTGACGACGGCCCATGCTGTGCCTGTGACGCTTGCCGTCATTCCGGAAAATACCGGAACGCCGCTGTCCGAAAGGCTTGCGGACGAGCCGCATGCTCTCGTGGCCGTTCATGGCTGGTCGCATCGGAATTATGCTCCGGCAGGGGAGAAGAAGCAGGAGCTGGGATGTCATCGTCCCGCAGAGACGGTGCTTGGTGAACTGCAGGCTGGTTTCGACAAGCTGGTAGCACTGCATGGATCGCGCTTCAGGCCGATACTGGTGCCACCGTGGAACCGCATCAGCGATGACCTGCTACCCTCCTTATCATCCATCGGCTTCACGTCGCTGTCGGTCTTCGGCAAGGAGCGTTCGTCGTCTCCGATCCCACTGGTCAACACCCATGTCGACGTTATGGACTGGCACGGAACGCGCGGCGGTCGACCAGCCGACGTCCTGTTCGGAGAACTGGCCGACTGGATCGTCAGGGACGACCGGCCGCCTGTCATCGGGGTTCTCACGCATCATCTCGTGCATGACGAAGCCGTGCGGTCGTTTCTCGAAGAGCTTTTCGAGGCAACGAGCCGGCATCCGGGTTGCGTCTGGATCGATCCCGCCGCTGTCGGGTAGTTCCTACCAGGATTTCCAGGCAATCAGCAGGCCGCCATCGCGGTCCGATGCGCTTCGGCGGGCCGCTTCGACCGCTTCGAAAGGCGCTTGCCGCGGAAGGTTCTCCGCTACGAAGCCAGCTTCGGCGACGCAGACGCTCGTGCTGCGGCAGGCAAGCGTGAAGATCAGCGGTCCCGTCGACCACCATGCTGGTGCCCTCGGAAGTCGTTCCATGACGTGCGGCATGGTTTCGACGATTCGTGAGAAAACCGGATGCCCTGGCGGCGTGGCGATGAAGGAATTGGCCAGAAGCAGGCTGCCGGTGCTCGTCTTGCGCGGGATGTCCTCGGCCAGCACGGAGATGCCGACAAGCGGCAGGTAATCGGCAAAGCTCAGATCGTCACGGGCGGGATACCAGTCGCAGTCGAGATAGATGCCGCCGAATTTCTCGAGGATCATATAGCGTGCAACGTCGACTGCGCCTGGATAGTCACCCCGCTCCAGCATGTCATGAAAGCTCGGATGATCATCGAAGCTTGCCGCAGCAAGATCGGCCTCCCGCCACAGGCGATATTCCACGCCATGGCTCTTGCAATGCTGCCGCCAAGCTTCCGTTGCCGGTGGCAAGGGCAGGGTCCCGAGCCATATCTGGTGTAGTACCAGTGGCACTTTCTCTCCGCTCAGCCGTGTCATCCGTCGGCGGTTGTCACCGTCGAAGGTGAAGAGGTCGGAGAGCAGGTCAGTCGGTGGCACAAGCGTTACCTGCAGGCCGGCGACCCGCACGGGGTCCTTCGTGATCTTGGCAAGCTTCAGATAGGCCGAGTGTAGCTTGCGCGGCAGGCCGAGCATGGTGGCCGGGCCGAGTTCGGCAGCCTCCAGCAAAACACGGTTGCCGGCCAGAGTGTCGAGCGCAAGGCGGGCGCGTTCCAATTCGCCGCTGCGAGCCAGTTTCAGGCTCTCGGCGATGGCCTCGCGGGCAAGGCTTCTGGCGTCTTGTTCGCTGCTCACTGATTGTCTCCGGGCAGTCTTCTTCGCTGTTGGTCTATCGGGAAAACAGATGGAGCTGCAAGTCTTTCAAAGCGGTTGCTGCGTCGCATCTTCGTGATGGACAGGGGGGCGGGGCGTGGGCTACGGTAAACTCAATAATATCAATCTGCATCAGCTTGTGATGGCTAGCGTATCCGGGGGCTCTATAAATCGCATGGTCGTCGGCGCTGATCTGCTTTCGGTGGAAAAGCTCAGTGTGTCCTTTCCGCTGCTGCATGGCAGCGTCGAGGCTGTCCGCTCGTTTTCCATGTCCATCCGGCCGGGCCGGGTGACGGCGCTTGTCGGCGAGTCCGGTTCCGGAAAGTCCGCGCTTGGCCGGGCCATCATGGGTATCGAGGCGCCGAGCGCGCGCATCTCGGGACGCGCCGTCTTCAACGATCCTGAGGGAGACGGACCGGTAGACCTGATCGGTTTGCCACGCGACGGTCGCCGGATCCGCAACATTCGCGGCAATCGCATCGGCATGATTTTTCAGGAGCCGATGACCTCCTTTTCCGCCGTGCACACCATCGGCAACCAGATCGAGGAAGTTCTGCGCATCCACACGGTGCTGTCGCCGAAGGAACGGCGTGAGCGTTCGGAGGAAATGCTCGGTCTCGTAGGATTCGACAAGCCGGATCATGTCTTCGACATGTATCCTTTCGAATTGTCGGGCGGCATGCGGCAGCGTGCGATGATTGCCATGGCGCTGGTGGGGCGTCCGTCGCTTCTCATCGCCGACGAACCGACGACGGCGCTCGATGTCACGATCCAGGCGCAGATCCTCAAGCTGCTCAAGGACATGCAGGTCCGGCTCGGCATGGCGGTTCTGCTGATTACCCACGATCTCGGCGTCGTCGCGAGCATGGCGGATGAAGTGGTGGTGATGTATCGCGGCGAGGTGATGGAGGCGGGAAGCGTCGGGGATATCTTCCTCAATCCGCAGCATGCCTATACCAAGGGGCTGATGGCCGCGGTGCCGACCTTCGAGATGGCGCGAGACGAGCGGCTGAAGCCCTTGCGGGAAATCCGTGTCGATACGGCAGGTCTCCTCGGTAGTTGCGCGCTTCCAACCACGGGGGAGGATGATGTCCTCCTCTCCGTGCGTAATGTGACCAAGACCTTCCGGCCGAAACGTTCCTCCGGCTTCTTTAGCAAGCCTTCCCCGCCGACCCGCGCGGTGACCGATGTGTCCTTCGATATCAGGCGCGGCGAAACGCTGGGGCTGGTCGGTGAAAGCGGCTGCGGCAAGACCACGCTCAGCAAGATCCTGATGCGCGGCCTGCGGGTGGATAGCGGTGCCGTCGTCTATAATGGCGCTGACGAACCGATCGATGTGCTTTCTGCTGAAGGCGATGATCTCCGGCATCTCAGATCCTCCATCCAGATGGTCTTTCAGGATCCGGTATCGTCTCTTTCCCCGCGCATGACGGTGCGCGGCATCATCAGCGAACCCCTGGAAATTCACGATAAGGGTGATGCCGCCAGTCGGATGGAACTGGTAACGCGCCTGCTCCAGGCTGTCGGGTTGCCGTCATCTGCCGGCGGGCGTTATCCGCACAGCTTTTCGGGAGGGCAACGCCAGCGTATCGGCATTGCACGCGCATTGGCGCTCGGTCCCGGCCTTGTCATCTGCGACGAGCCCGTATCCGCTCTCGACGTTTCGGTTCAGGCGCAGGTGTTGAACCTGATGAAGGACCTGAAGGCCGAGCTCTGTCTCACCTACCTCTTCATTTCCCACAATCTCGCCGTGGTGAACTACATGGCGGATCGCGTGGCGGTGATGTATGCGGGCCGGATCGTGGAAATCGCCCCGTGCGACATCATCATGAACCAGCCGGTTCATCCCTATACACGCAAGCTGATTGCCGCCGTTCCCGCACCCGATCTCGATTGCCGTATCGACCTCACTCAGGCAGGTGAATCTTCTCTCGTCGCCCGCCGGGCATGGAAGAAGCACTTTCTCGATGAGGGCGATCCCGACAATCTCGCGCATGTCGATCTCGGCAATGGCCATTGGGTGCTGGCGCGGCGTGGCGTCGATGCGAGGGATCTGAAGGCATGATCACCCGGCGCGCTGTTCTGGCCCTGATGGGCTCCACCATGCTGCCGCGGCTCTCGGCAGCGGAGGTGGTCGATCCGGATCCGTTGAAGGTCAAGGTTTCAGAAGGTGCTTTGCCGCCTCTTGCCGATCGCCTGCCGAAGGTGCCGCGTATCGTGCCGCTCGAGGGCACGGACGGTGGCGTTGCGGGGCGCCATGGCGGCACGATCAAGATGCTGATCGCCAGCCAGCGCGATATCCGCTACATGCCGATCAACGGCTATAGCCGCCTCATCGGTTTCGACCGGCATTTCAATTTTCATCCCGATATTCTCGAACGCTATGAGGTCGAGGGAGAACGGATCTTCACCTTTCATCTGCGCCCCGGCCATCGCTGGTCTGACGGCAGCCCCTTCACGACGGAGGATTTCCGTTATGTGTGGGAAGACATGTTCCATGACAAGGAACTCCACAAGGGTGGCATTCCGACCGTCCTGAGGGTGCAGGACAAGGAGCCCGTCTTCGAGGTGATCGACGAGGTCACGGTGCGCTACAGCTGGGAGGATCCCAATCCGGATTTCCTGGCGGAGCTGGCCTCGCCGGTCGCGACCCGCCTGATGCTGCCCGCAGCTTATCTCAAGCAGTTTCATCACAAGTACCAGACGCCGGAGAAGATCGACGAACTGGTCAAGCAGCAGCGCGTCGATGATTGGGTCTCCCTGCACCAGAAGATGTCGCGCACCGCCCGCCCGGAAAACCCTGATTTGCCGACGCTCGATCCCTGGCGCGGCATCACGGCGCCGCCCGCCGGCCAGTTCGTCTTCGAGCGAAACGCCTATTTCCACCGGGTCGACGGCAATGGGCTGCAACTGCCCTACATCGACCGCGTGGTGCTCAATGTCGGCTCCGGCGATCTGGTGGCGGCAAAGGCGGCATCCGGCGAAAGCGATCTACAGGTTACCAATATCGATTTCGCCGACTATACCTTCCTGAAGAGCGCGGAAAAACGCGGCGCGATCAAGGTCAGCCTGTGGAAGCGTATCCAGGGTTCGCGGGTCGCTTTGTTCCCCAATCTCAATTGCACCGACCTGATCTGGCGACAGACGCTTCGGGACGTGCGCGTGCGCCGCGCGCTTTCGCTTGCGATCAATCGCGACGAGGTCAACAAGGCTGTGTTCTTCGGCCTCGGCAGTCCGAGCGCGAACACGGTCCTGCCCGACAGCCCACTTTTCCGTCCGGAATATCGCGATGCGTGGGCGGAGTTCGATCCCGATCAGGCCAATGCCCTGCTCGACGAGGCGGGCCTTGTCAGGGATGGCGAGCATGGCCTCCGCTATCTGCCCGATGGCCGCCCCTGCAAGCTCATCATCGAGACGACGGCGGAAACCACGTTCGATACCGATGTTCTGGAACTGGTGACCGATCATTGGCGGCGCATCGGCTTCCGGATCTTTACCCATGTGTCGCATCGCGAGCTTTTCCGCCAGCGCATCACCAGCGGCGAGACGATCCTTGCGCTTTCACCGGGCCTAGACAATGGCGTGCCGACGGCCGACATGTCGCCGCGCGAACTGGCGCCGACCAACAACGACCAGATCCAGTGGCCGCTCTGGGGCCTGCATCAGCTCTCCGGGGGAGGCGAAGGACGCCCGCCGGAGATCCCGGAAGCGCAGGAACTGCTCGACCTCTTTCGCGAATGGCGCGAGGCCGATGCGCTCGGCGAGCGTGAGGAGATCTGGCATCGGATGCTGTCGATCTTTACCCAGCAGGTTTTCACCATCGGCATCGTCAATGCCGTGCCCCAGCCGATCGTTCGTGCGAGCCGGCTGCGCAACCTGCCGAGCGAAGGCCTCTATGGCTTCGATCCGACCTCCTATCTCGGGGTCTATATGCCCGATACCTTCTGGCTAGAGGGAGGCGCGTGAGATGATCCGCTATATTCTCTGGCGTGTCGCGATGATGATCCCGACCCTGATCATGATCTCCATGCTGGTATTCACCATCATCGAGCTGCCGCCCGGCGACTTCTTCGAAAGCTATGTCGAGGAACTGCGCGCCATGGGCGAGAAAGCCGACATGCAGGAGATCGAGGATCTCAAGGCGCGCTACGGCTTCGACAAGCCCGCCCCCATGCGTTATTTCGACTGGGTCGTCGGCTTTGCGCAGGGCGATTTCGGCTATTCCTTCGAATATCGCATGCCGGTGGCCGATGTCGTTGGCGACAGGGTTTGGCTGACCGTTCTCGTATCGACCGTCACCATCGCGGTGACGTGGCTGATCGCCTTTCCGATCGGCATCTATTCCGCCACCCACAAGTATAGCTGGGGCGATTACGGGCTGACTTTGCTCGGGTTGATCGGCATTGCGGTGCCGAATTTCATTCTCGCGTTGATCATGATGTACTTCGCCAATATCTGGTTCGGTATTTCCATCGGCCACCTGATGGATCAGGATTTCCTGGGACAGCCGATGAGCTGGGCCAAGGCGAAATCCATTCTCGAGCATCTGTGGATTCCGGTCATCATCATCGGTACGGCGGGGACGGCCGGCATGGTGCGTCGTGTCAGGGCGAATCTGCTCGACGAACTGCACAAGCAATATGTGATGACCGCGCGGGCGAAGGGGCTTCATCCCTTCCGGCTGCTCATCAAGTATCCGCTGCGCATGTCGCTCAATTTCTTCATCTCCGACATTGGCTCGATCCTGCCGACGATCATTTCCGGTGCTGAAATCACTGCTGTCGTCCTGTCGCTGGAAACCACCGGGCCGATGCTGATCCGCGCGCTTCAGAACCAGGACATGTATCTGGCCGGTTCCTTCCTGATGTTTCTCGCCATCCTGACGGTGATCGGCGTGCTGGTGTCGGACATCGCGCTCGCCCTCCTCGATCCACGAATCCGGTTGCAGGGAGGTCACACGAAATGAGTGAGGATGTGGCAAGCCTGCCGGCGCCGGCACATTATGTCTCGAAAGCTCCGTTCGATCCCTATGCCGTTGAAGCCGATGCCGATCCGGCGGTCGGCCATGCGTCGCAACTGAAGCTTACATGGTGGCGCTTCCGTCGCCATCGCCTTGCGTTGATTTCCGGCATCCTGTTGCTGATCGCCTATTGTACGATCGCTATCGTGGAGTTCCTGGCGCCCTATAACGTGCATACCCGGAACGTTGACAACATCTACGCTCCGCCGCAGCAGGTGCATTTCTTCCATGACGGTTCCTTCGTCGGCCCCTTCGTCTATGGCCGGACGATGGAACTGGACATGGAAACGCTGCGCCGGGTTTATAGCGAAAACACCGACGAAGTGCAGAAGCTGCGCTTTTTCTGCCGGGGCGACGGCTATCGTTTCTGGGGCTTTATCGATGGCAACACGCATCTGGTCTGCCCCGCCGAGGGCGGCGACATGTTCCTGCTCGGGACGGATCGCTTGGGCCGGGACGTGCTGTCGCGCATTCTCTATGGTGCGCGCGTGTCGCTCACGATCGGTCTCCTTGGCGTGATGACGAGTTTCGTGCTGGGCATCGTCATCGGTGGCCTCGCGGGATATTGGGGTGGCTGGTTCGACCTTGCGGTCCAGCGCGTGACGGAAGTCCTGCATTCTATCCCCAGCATCCCGCTGTGGCTGGCGATGGCTGCCATCATGCCGGCGGACTGGTCGCCGCTTTTCGTCTATCTCGGGATTACCTTCATTCTCGGGCTTCTGGACTGGACCGGGCTAGCCCGCGCAGTGCGTTCCAAGCTTCTCGCGCTACGCGAGGAGGATTACGTGCTTGCCGCGCAGATGATGGGCGCTGGCAGCGCCCGGATCATCGGACGGCATCTCATCCCCGGCTTCATGTCGCACCTGATCGCCAGCGCCACGCTGACCATCCCCGGCATGATCCTTGGCGAGACGACGCTCAGCTTCCTCGGCCTTGGCCTTCGTCCACCGATCACGAGTTGGGGGGTGTTGCTGACCGAAGCACGCACTGTCAACGTGATAGCGCTCTATCCGTGGCTTCTCTTCCCGGTGGTTCCGGTTATTGTGATCATTCTTGCTTTCAATTTCCTCGGTGATGGTCTTAGAGATGCCGCCGACCCCTACAACTGATCCCCTCAAGCTCAAGCTCAAGACAAGACTAGCCGCGGCATCGATGCTGCGGACCTACAGGAGAATAACTGCATGACTGGACAGTCGCGCAAGGCACGAATCCTCATGTACAGTCATGACACATTCGGTCTTGGGCACTTGCGGCGTTGCCGCACGATTGCCCATTCGCTGGTGGAAGACTATCGCGGCCTGCAGGTGCTGATCATCTCCGGCGCGACGATCGCCGGCGCCTTCGACTATCGGGCGCGCGTGGACTTCGTGAAGATCCCGAGCGTGATCAAGCTGCGCAATGGCGAATACACATCGATGGACCAGCACATCGACGTCAAGGCGACCATCAGGATGCGGAAGTCGATCATCCTGCATACCGCCGAGACGTTCCAGCCGGATATCTTCATCATCGACAAGGAGCCTCTCGGGCTGCGCGGAGAGGTGGAGGAAACGCTACGTTTCCTGAAAGCCCGCGGCACCACCCTAATCCTCGGTCTGCGCGAGGTCATGGATGCTCCGCATCTCTTGGATGCCGAATGGAAGCGCAACGACGTGCTGCACAAGATCGGCTCGCTCTACGACAACATCTGGGTCTATGGGCCGCCGGATTTTTACGATCCCCTGACCGGGCTGGACGTGCCGGACAGCATTCGCGAGAAGATGAACTTCGTCGGGTTCCTCCAGCGCAAGGCCTCGGTCGAGCGTCCGCAGCCGTCTGAGGATTACCTGCTCGTCACGACGGGCGGCGGTGGAGACGGGGCCGATCTGGTACGCGACGTGATCGCCGCCTATCAGGCCGATCCGACGCTCACCCACAAGGCGGTCATCGTGCTCGGCCCCTATATGCCGGCCGAGCAGCGCCAGAATTTCGTCGAGCAGGCGGGCAACAATCCGCATCTGGAAATGATCGAGTTCGACAACCGGATGGAAGACCGGATCGCGGGCGCAAAGGCGGTGGTGGCCATGGGTGGTTACAACACCTATTGCGAGATCCTGTCCTTCGACAAGCCGGCCCTGATCGTTCCGCGCACACAGCCTCGACTGGAGCAGCTGATTCGTGCGCGCCGAGCCTCCGAACTCGGCCTTGTCAGCATGCTTTCCGGTCAGGAGTCTTCCGACAGTCTGCGTTTTGCGCAGGCGATCAAGGACGTACTGAAGCGCGATCCTCCCTCGGCCAGCGCTGCCGGCCTCCACCTCGAGGGATTGCAAACCATCTCGCAGATCGTTGGCGGGTATCTGAGCGAAGACGCCAGATCGCCGCGTTTCGCTGCACAGGGATAATTGATGAACAGGACTGGAAAGATTGTCGTCCTCCTGAAGGGCTATCCGCGCCTTTCGGAGACCTTCATTGCGCAGGAGCTATTGGGTCTGGAACGTGCAGGCTTCGAGCTCGAAATCGTCGCCATGCGCCGCCCGACGGACAAGAAACGTCATCCGGTGCACGACGAAATCCGCGCCCGCGTCAGCTATCTGCCGGAATACCTGCATGAGGAACCGCTTCGCGTTCTGAAGGCGCTTTGGAAGACCTGTCGTCTGCCGGGTTTCGGCAAGGTGCTTTCTTCCTTCTGGAAGGACTTGCGGCGGGATTTCTCGCGCAACCGGTTTCGCCGCTTCGGCCAGGCTGCCGTGCTCGTCGCGGAATGGCCGGAGGGGGCAAGTGGCTGCATGCGCACTTCATCCATACGCCCGCATCGGTCGCGCGCTATGCCAGCGAGATCAGCGGTATCCCGTGGTCGATTTCCGCTCACGCCAAGGACATCTGGACCTCCGAGGACTGGGATCTGGCAGAAAAGCTGCAAAGTGCCGACTGGGGCGTGACCTGCACGCGGGTTGGATATGACAAGCTGTCATCGCTTTCCGGCGGGCGCGATGTCATGCACCTCAGCTATCACGGTCTCGATCTCGACCGATTCCCGCATTTCGACGGTGAGCGCCCCCGCCGGAATGGGTCCGATCCGGCTGATCCTGTCCGCGTGCTAAGCGTCGGCCGCGCCGTCAAGAAGAAGGGTTATGACGTGCTGCTCAAGGCGTTCGCCCGGTTTCCGAAGGACCTTCATTGGCAGTTTACCCATATCGGCGGCGGCGATGAGTTGGGCAGCCTGAAGGCGCTTGCCGGCGAACTCGGCATCTCCGACCGGATCACCTGGAAAGGCTCGATGGATCAGCGCGACGTGCTTGCCCATTACCACGACAGCGATCTTTTCGCGCTCGCCTGCCGGATCACGGCGGATGGTGACCGCGATGGCCTGCCGAACGTTCTGGTCGAAGCGGCAAGCCAGCGGCTCGTGGCTGTTTCCACGACCGTTTCAGGCATTTCCGAACTGTTCGTCGATGGAGAAAACGCTTTGCTGGTCGAGTCTGAGGACCCTGAGGCTCTGGCAGTCGCGCTGCAGCGCGTGATGACTGATCCCGACCTGCGGGAGAAGCTTGGAGCGGCGGCGGAGGCGCGGGTGCGGAAGGACTTCGATCATCACAACAGCATTCATGATCTCGACCGGCTCTTTAAGGGAGCATGGGCGCGGAGAGGGATATGAGCACGCAGCAGGCATCCTCTTCGAAAAAGCGGGTTCTCTTCTACGTTCAGCACCTGCTTGGCATCGGCCATCTGGCGCGAGCCAGCCGGATCGCCGAGGCTCTGGTGGAGGCCGGGTTCTCGGTGACGCTGGTGACGGGCGGTGCGCCTGTGAACGGCTTCCCGGGAAAGGGCGTCGAACATGTCCAGCTTCCGGCCGTCGTTGCGGCCAAGAGCGGGTTCTCCAGCCTTGCCGATCTTGAGGGCAATCCTGTCGATGCGGACTTCGAGCAGAAACGGACGGCTGTTCTGCTGGAGACTTTCGCAAAAGTCGAACCGCATGTCGTCATCATAGAGGCTTTCCCCTTCGGCCGGCGTCAGATGCGCTTCGAGCTTCTGCCCTTGCTTGCCGTCATAGAGAGTGCCGAACGCCGGCCCCTGTTGTTCAGTTCGGTTCGGGATATCCTGCAGGAAAACCGCAAGCCCGGTCGGGATCGCGAGACCGCTGATCTTGTCGCCCGGTATTTCGACGGGGTTCTCGTGCATGGCGATCCGCATTTCGTGCGGCTGGAGGAGACCTTTCCGCTGGCCGGTGAGCTTGGGGAGAAAATCCATTACACCGGCCTTGTCGCGCCGGCCGAGGCAGCGCCATCCGCAGATCGTTTCGGCGTGGTGATTTCCGCCGGCGGCGGCGCCGTAGGTGCGGCGCTGATTGAGGCCGCACTTGATGCCCGCGATATTCTTGATGATCGCGAGGAATGGTGCGTGATCACTGGTCCCAACCTGCCGCAGGCGGATTACGATCGCTTCGCGGCCCGCGTTTCGAGTGGTGTCTCGCTTTTCCGGTTTCGGCCGGACTTCCCGAGCCTCCTGCCGCAGGCCGGACTTTCGATTTCCCAGGCGGGCTACAACACGGTCTGCGATCTCCTGCGGGCGCGTTGCCGCTCCCTGCTCGTGCCCTTTGCCGCGGGTGGCGAGACGGAGCAATCCGTCAGGGCCGAGAAGCTGGTTGCGCTGGGTCTGGCGAAGGTCGTCACCGAGGAGGGCTTGGGCGGTGCGGCGATGGCCAAGGCAATCGCCGCCGCACGCGCGCTCGATTTCCCGCCGGAACTTCCGGTTTCGCTCGACGGTGCCGCCGGAACGGCCCGGGTGATTGCGGCAATGCTCGATGCTCAGCCCCATCGGGGCTGAGACGACAGTCCATTATTGGACGACAGAGCAGGCCTTTTCGTCTTCCAGCACGTCGATGCAATCGGGAGAGCGGCGGAAATCGTCATAATAGACGGTCCAGATATCCGCGGCTCCGGCCCGGTAAGGGCCGAACTTGAAATACTGGTTCTTTCCGAGGCCGGCATCGCCATGGCCCACATGCCCCTTCACGGTGGCGATCCAGACGCGGTCGGCGAAGATTTCTACACGGCCACTGCCATTGGGATCGGGATGGGAGAAGATCGCAAAATCGATCCAGTCCGTCGATGCCCTGGGCAGAGGATTGTGCTGCACGACGGAAATCTTGTCCGTGCAGGACGGGAAGGTCGCCTCGTCCTCGGCGCTCCAGTCGGAGCCGGAGGCGGCAAGGGCGCGCATCTGGTTAGTTTCGGGGCGGAACCAGACGGGCGTGCTGCCTTCCGGGCAACGGCCTGCAACGCCGTCGGTCGGCTTGGGGCCGCCCTCGACATAATTGGTTTCGACCGAGAAGAACATCTTGCCGCGGTCGAGCCGGAGCGCGAGGAAGGGGCTGAAATCCCCTTCGGCATCGGGTCCGATTTCGCGCTTCCATTGCGCCATCAGATAGCGGTGGTCGTCCTGGGGGACGGGATCGGCCAGCTTCATGGCAAAGCCGAACCAGACCGGCTCATCATAGGGAACGCGAAGCGGCGTCTTCTCCCAGATCTCCGCGCGCTCGCTGCAGAGATCATCCGTCGTGGCGCATTGGGAACGAACACTCAGCTTCAGCGCGCCGGCACCAGTGCGTTTCACTTCGTTCTGGAAAACGTAGGTACCGGCCTTCTGCTCATCGTTCACGCGATAATAGAGGCCGCCATCGGGCGAAAAATCCTCTCCGTCGAAGCCGTCGAACAATTTCTGGCTGGTCGGTTTGTTGCCGAGTGCCGGTGCTGCGGCAAAGCAGCCTGCAAGGAGCGCAATGCCCAGAAAACGATAGGGTTTCAACGATATCCTCCTCTTGCGATTGCGAATGGCGGGCACCCGACGAACGTTGGTTCTTCAGCAATCCCTTTTACATTCGCCGATCAATGGAGGCTAGTGCAGGCGGAAGCGTTGCAGGTCAATTCGTCGCGAGTTGCCCCGACCTCAGGCGTAGCGCTTCGCATCGTCGGCGGAAAGCAGATAAACCCGCATGCTGGTCTTTCGTCCCTTCAGTGAAACGGAACGGCTGGAGAGCCCGTCATAGGGCACGTGGGCGAGCAACATGATCGGCTCGGAAGCTGCCACTGCAACGTTGAACTGCTTGGCGACGGCTTCCAGACGGCTGCCGACATTGACGGTGTCGCCGATTGCGGTGAGACCAGCCACCTTGCCATAGCCGATCATGCCGACGATCGCAGGACCGAAGTGAATGCCGATGGCAATCCTGAGATCGACGCCGAATTCCTGCATCATCTCCTGATTGAGCTTTTCTGTTTCCGCGACGATCGTGGCGGCGGCCCTCAACGCCTGCCGACAGGCCTCGCTGGGCTCCGTCGTATCGATGCCGAAAAGGGCCATCACCCCATCGCCGATGAACTTGTCGACCTGTCCCTTGGCTTCCTCGACCGCCCGTCCGACCACGGAAAAATAGCGGTTGAGCAGGAAGACGATATCATAGGGCAGGCGGCTTTCCGAGATTGTCGTGAAATTGCGGATATCGCAGAAGAGAACGACGATTTCCTTCTCGCGGCCAGCCTGCTTGACCTGTCTTCCGGAATAGAGATCGCCGCCCACGGGCGGCTCCAGCAACAACGCGACCGTGACGTCGTAGTCCGGTCGGGTCTGGCAGCTGAGCCTCGTGTCCGGTGCGGCTCTGATACGCAAAAGGGTGGCCTGCTCCATGGCGCTTGGGGGAGCAAGCGGACCATCGCTGTCCACGATGCGCACACGACAGGTGGAGCAGCGCCCCTTGCCGCCGCACACCGAATAGTGATCGACGCGACCGATCCGACTCGCCTCAAGGATCGAGGTTCCCCGGGGGACACGGATCTGTGGACCATGCGCATAGGTAATGCGGATCTCCGGTGCGTTGCGCCGGATGGAACGCGCGGCGCGCAGCACGACGACCAGACCCAGGCCCAGACCGAAGAAGAGGTAGATGCGGCGCTCTATGGTGGCCAGATCCAATTGGGGCCGGCTCGCCTGATGGCGGGCCACGTTGCCGTCCGCTGCCGTGAGGACCTGGCCTCTGGCCTCTGCGGCCGTTTCCATCTGGCGACCATTGACCAGCACGCCGACGAGGGCGAGCGTCGGCAGCAGGATCGCCAGCGCAAACAGCCATGGCGCCCAGCGCGGAAACCAGTCCCTGAAACGCATGGCGGCGTGAAGGCCGATGCAGCCATGCACCCAGACGACGATGACGGCCAGAACCATCTTCAGGCCAAACAGTCCGTTGCCGGTCCACATGCCCCGGATGACGCTCCAGTAGGTACTGTCAAACTGGCCGTAGAGGGCCGGGACGCGCGCCGAGATCACATGCTGCGCGATCAGGACCGGAATGGAGAGGCCGAAGAGGACCTGAATCATCATGCGTGGCGGCAAGCGCATGTGGCGGCGCAGGTAAAGCGTGCGGAGCGCCAGCAGGAAATGGACGAGGAACGAGCCGTAGAGCAGAAGCGTCCCGAGCGGATTGCGCCAGATGATCTTGAAGATTTTCAGAACGTCGTCGGCGAAGTCGACCGATATGAGAGTCAGGCTGTGATTGAGAAGATGGGTCGATATGAAGGCGAAGAGAATGATCCCGGATGCTATACCGAGTTGATGCGCAGCCTTGTCTGGCAGAAACGGACGAGCAGGCTGCAGCATGAAAAGCGACCTTGTGGAAATGGAGCGCGGCGCAGTGCGTCTGGGGGATGAAAGCGGCTAAAAAGAGGCTTCGGCATCCTCGCCCATCCGGGTTAAATTTCCATGCTTTGGCCGTCGCTGAAGACGTGTGCCGACGGAAACATTTGTCGCGCCCGCGCCGAGATATCGTCGATATCGTCATCCGTGTGGGTAAAGGCGTGGTGGATGAAGCCGACACTGGCGGTGTTCGCAGCCTCGGCGAGTCTTATGGCCTGCTGCCAGGAAGAATGTCCGATACCGCGGACGTGCTCCATGTCCTCATCGCCGAAGGTGCTGTCGTAGAGGAAGAGATCGGCGTGGTCGATGAGTGACAGAACGTTCGGGTCCAGTACCCCGGGGATATGCTCGGTATCGGTTATCAACGCGAATATCTTGCCCTGCCATTCGATACGATAGCCGACGGCTCCGCCGGGATGGGTGAGCTTCGCGGTTCGCATCACGATGCCGGGGACGGGAGTGAGAATATCGCCTGGCAGGAAATCCCTGAATGTCAGGGATGCCTTCATGATCTCGAGGCCAACAGGGAAATAAGGGGGACGTAACAAGCCCTCGACGATCTGCCGCGTCGTCATATTTCCCTCGAGATGGCCTGACCAGACGGAAACACGCACGTCGGGACAATGGAACGGCCCGAAGAACGGAAAGCCCATGATGTGGTCATAGTGACTATGGGTGAGAAACAGATTGAGGTTGGCAATCCGCTCGGCCTTCAGACGTGCGCCAGCCGGGATGATGCCGGTGCCGCAGTCGAAAATCAGAACTTCATTGCCGCAGCGCAGTTCGACACAGGTCGTATTGCCACCATACCGCGAGAAGTGAGGACCCGATACCGGTATGGAGCCCCGCGTTCCCCAGACGGTCACCTTCATCTTGTCGATACTGGTGGCCGGTTGGTTCTGGAAATCCTGCGTTTTGCTATCCACCGGACAAGGCCTCAAGCGCGCCTGTATGGCCGCCGGGCTTGTCCGGATCGGTCAGGCATATTCTTCTTCATGGCTCTTCTGGGCTGCAAGCTCGGACGTGGTCGCCTGAAGCCGATTGGCAAGCACGCGCATGACGCCGAACATCATCGACGGACAATCCGCCATCATCTTGCGGAAGGTTTCCTTGTCGATGCGCAAGGTGTCCATCGGCGCAATTGCCCTTACCGTGGCGGTACGGTAGCCGTCACAGAGAATGGCGATCTCACCGACGATGGAATTCTTTCCGGCTTCGGCAACTTTGACTTCACCGCTCGGAGTATCGACGACGATCTCCGCAGTGCCGCTGAGGATAACGAAAGCGGAATCCCCGGTATCACCCTCGTGGAACAGTTCCTGTCCGGGCGCGAACTTCATGCGGTCGGAAGTAAAAGCCAAAAGTTTCAGCTTGGCCGGATCCGCAGACGCGAAGAACGGCAGGGCGCGCAAGCATTGAACCTCATCCATAAGGACCATCGCATACCTCCAAACTGAAGCCGGGGAGGGTTTCTACAGAAGCTACCTCGTCACCAGCTCTTTCACCATACCGTTTTCTTCCACCAGAGTCTCGTAGGTTCCGTCAGCAACCAAGCCGCCTTTGTCGAATACCATTATCCGTTCGAAAAGCTTGCAAAGCCGCGGATTTGATAGAACCCATATAATAGTGCACTTTTCAGACTTTTCACGCAAGAACGAGATCACATTATTCACCAACTGTGCCTGCAGGCGCGGGTTGAGGCCCGGTAGAGGCTGGTTGAGAATGCAGTATTCCGTCTGGCGGATCAGCGCGCGGGCAACGTTGAGCTTCTGTCGTTGCAGCAACGTCAATCGTTTGCCGCCGGGGCCGAGATCGTAATCAAGGCCGATTGCAAGTATCTCTGTGTATATCCCTTCTTTTTCAGCTACTTGACGAATGAGGGAAGCTATCCGGTTTTGTGCATCCGCATGGCCGCGGCTGATCTTTCCGAACAGGACATTCTCCATCAGGGATGCCGATGACTGGAACCCGTCTGCCTCGTAACGCGCAATGAGACCGCTCAGTTCCTTCGGTAGATTGGCGTGGAACTGCTGGCGCGCCTCGACGATCTTGCGCATGATCTCTTCGGTCATGAGGCCGAAGCGGTAGCGGCTCTCGACGTAGGAGAAGGCCGTCAGGAAGATCGCACGGCGCTGTTCGTCGTTAGACTCTTCAGGGCCGCGGCCCTCGATCTCTTTCAGAATGCGCGCGTAGTCGGGCAGTTCGCGGCCTTCCATGAAGGGCAGTTCCGGCAGCAGAGGGTTGTTCTGCTGCATGTCTCCGAACAGTTCGACGATCGTGGCGGCAATCGAACGGCCCATCTCGAACAGCAGGGTCGAGAGGCCGCCGTCCCTGACGATGGAACGGAAATAGTTGCTGGCGATGATCTGCTGGGCGGCTGCCTCGCCGCCGATCAGGGAGCCGAACAACAGGTTTTCCGCGACGGTCGCTTCGGTGTTGTAGGTCGCGAAATCGAAGGGTATCACCAGTTCCGGCATATTTGCCTTTACGAGCTCGTCGCGAAGCGTCTGCCGGGCGGAGACCGCAAAACGGGCGATTTCGGCATTTGTTTCCGGATCGATGGAGCTGCGCAAGGCGAGGTCGAGCACGTCCTCCGTCAGCAACACGGTGTCGAGAACGCCAAGCATCCAGGTGTTGAGCGTATCCTTGTCAACCGCGCTGTCTGGCGTCACCGCAGCGCTGATCCATTCTCCCTCGATGTCGAAATCGACGTTTCCGGCGAGCCGCGCCTCCGTTATTTCCCAACGACGGCGCGTCGCGGCCTTTCCTTCGCGCTCCAGCGGTTGCAGGGGAGCGTGTTTGAGGCCGTAAAGCAGGTTGTCCTTCAGGCTTCCATGGAAGAAGTAGCTTTCCGCCGAGACATAGCTGATGCGGCGGCCGGTCACGGATTCGGGAAGGTCCCGAATGTCGATGTCTCCCGCGGCGACCTTGCCGACCGTCGGCCAGACGGCGCGTCCGATCGCATCCGCGATCATGCTGCCGGCGCTGCCGTTCGCATCGAGGAAGGCAATGGTCTGGCCGGAATCGACGTGCAGCGAGACGTGGTCGACCATGCGGCCGCCGCTGTCGTCGTCTATGGCGAGGTTGACCGCGGCGAGCGGGCCGGGCAGGGGCGATGGAACCCCCGTAAAGATCTGCTGGATCTCCGGTTCGAGGATGGAATCGGATTGGAACTGCTCTACAACCTGCTCGAACTTGACCTGAACGTCCTGCCTCGCCTGATCCCAGTCGATCAGGTCCTTCAGCGGGCTCGGGAGTTCCTTGTAGGCGTTGATGACGGCGACGAGCTGGCCGACGTCGAGATGGCCGCGAAGTGTCAGATAACCGCCGATACTGTAGAACAGAAACGGCGTGATCTGGGCCAGGAAGTTGTTGATGAACTTCACCATGAACTTCCACTGGTAGAGATCGTAGCGGATCGCGAAGATCTCTCCGAGGCGGCGCGCCATGTCGGCGCGCTCATAGTTCGAGGTGTCGTAGGCATGGATCGTGGGCATGCCGTCCACCATCTCGCTGACACGGCCGGCAAGGCGACGAGCGGTGATCTGCCGTTCGCGGCCGAGACGGATCAGGCGCCGCCGCATGCGCGGAATGATGCCGATCTGCAGGAGCGCCATGAAAGCGGCGATCAGGCCGAGCCAGAGGTTCTGCGCCAGAATGAAGGCAAGAGCGGCGATCACCTGACCGCCCAGCAGCGCCGGTTGAACGAAGGCATCGCCGGCGAAGCCGCCGAGTGGCTCCACCTCGTCCTTGATCATGCTGGCGACTTCCGCGCTCTTCGTGCGCTTGAAATAGATCGGCGGAAAGCGGAGAAGCCGATCGATGAGCTGGAAGCGGATCCGGCGCAACAGGCGCTCGCCAAGACGGCCCTTATAGGTATTGATGACGTATTTGAAGGCGTTGTTGATGACGACGAGTGCCAGAAACTCGACGCTGAGCGCCATCAGCATGGACAGGCGGTCGAGGGGATAGCCGGCGTAAAGCTCCACATAACCCACGAGCGGCATGTCGAAGCCAAGCTCGAAGAAAGGCTGGATCGCATCCGGTGTCGAAAAGCCTTCTCCCTGAATAGGACCGTTGATGATCTGCTTAGGCAGATCCAGCGATATGAAATAGGGGATCATCGACACTGCGACGATCAGAAGAATAATGACTTGCTGACGCCACGTGTGCTTCCAGATGTATCGGGAAAGACTTTTTTCCATAGGGGCGGGACTGGCCTGATCGAGCACAAATCGGATTTTTAATCCCGTACTTATGTATTGTCAAAAGCCCCCGCAAGACGCGTGTTCAGGCTTCGTTCGTGCGGGCCTAGGACACTGTCTCCGGGATTTGTTCGGCAACTGCGCTCTCGCGCTTCCATTCTCGGTACCAACAGACGAATTCCAGAACGCCCTTGTCGACGGGCGTATCCGGTTTGTAGCCGGTCAGTGCCTGAAGAAGATCGGGAAGCGCAAATGTGCGAGGCACGTCGCCCTTCTGCATCGGCAGCATGCGTCGGATGGCGGGCTCTCCGACGGCGGCTTCCACCGTTTCCACGAAACGGATCAGCTCTACCGGCTGGCCCCCTCCGATATTGACGATACGGAATGGCGCATGCCGGGAAAGCGTGTCCTCCACGCCGGGCGCCGTCACGCGGTTTTCCTCTGATGGCACGACATCGATCAGCCGGACGATCGATTCGACGAGATCGTCGATATAGGTGAAATCACGGCTCATCTTGCCTTCGCCGTAGATCTCCAGCGGGCGTCCGTTGAGGATCGCGTCGGTGAACTTGAACAGCGCCATGTCAGGGCGGCCCCACGGGCCGTAGACCGTGAAGAACCGGAAGGCCGTCGTCGGGATCTTGTAGAGATGGGCATAGGAATGGCCCATGGCCTCCATGGCCTTCTTGGTGGCGGCATAGAGCGTGAGCGGCTCGTCGGCATGATCGGTCTCGGCAAACGGCACTTTTTCGTTCGCGCCATAGATCGAGGAGCTGGAAGCAAGCAGAAGATGTTTCGGCTGAACCCGCTTGGCGAGTTCCAGCACGGTCCATGAGCCGGTCAGGTTGGAAGTGACGTAGGCCTGCGGGTTTTCGAGGCTGTAACGTACGCCTGCCTGTGCGGCGAGATGGATGATGGCATCCGGCTGTTCCACCGCGGCGGCGCGGTCGAGAGCGGCCATGTCCTCCAGCGCTCCGATGACGGGATCGAAGTTCGGGTAGGTCTCGAGGATGCCGTGGCGCTTCTGCTTCAGCGAAACGTCGTAATAGGGCGTCATGCCGTCGAAGCCGGTCACGCTATGGCCAGCCTCAAGAAGCCGTCGGGCCAGATGGAAGCCGATGAAGCCCGCCGTCCCGGTAATCAGATAACGCATGGTCTGCCTTCGTTCCGCGTCGCTACTTCGATGTCCGAAGCCTTCTGGGCGCGGCTCGAAACCGTCACCATGTCGCGGTCCTAGAGCTTCCAGCGAAAGACGACAACCGGATTCTGTCATAAAACCCCTTCAACTCCGCGAGAACGGAGATGATATTTCGTGATCGCGGAGCGCTGCGCCAGCAATTCTTGGTTGCTGGCTGCGGGTGAAGACTGTTTCACATTCCAAGTTTCGGGACGATTTCACCGCGCAGAAGGTCGAGATTGCCGAGGCCGCGGCGGATTTCGTCCTCGTTGAAGGCGGAAAAGCCGACAAGCAGGCCATTCCTGCGCTCTTCCGTCATGTAGTAGGGAGACAGCGGTCTCAAAACGAGGCCCTTTTCCAGAGCCCGGCTGGCAACGGCCCGATCGTCGGCTCCCTTGATCAGCGGCAGGATGACATGCGTGCCGCTGTCGGGCGCCGACATGTAACAGTCTTTTCCGAAGATATCCTCCAGCCCGGTCGTCAGTTGCTGGCGACGCGCCTGATAGAGATTGCGCATCCGGCGGATATGCGACACGAAAAGCCCGCGCAGCATGAATTCCGAGAGGACCATCTGCTCGATCAGCGAGGCATGCCGGTCCACGACCGCACGCGCCTTGGCGAAATGCTCGCTGAGATCGAGGGGAACCACGATATAGCCGAGCCTGAAGGACGGCAGCAGGGTTTTTGAGAAGGTGCCCATGTAGATGGTGCGCTGTTCGCCATCCATCGCGAAGATCGAGCGCAGGCTATTGCCATTGTAGATGAACTCGTTGTCGTAGTCGTCCTCGACGATCCAGGTGCCGTTACGCGCTGCGATCCGGACCAGTTCCTCGCGCCGCTCCTGATCGAGTTGGCCGCCAAGGGGATAGTGGCGGGACGATGAGGTGAAGATCAGCCGGGGCACGGGATAGGTTTGCATGGCTTCGTCGAATTTCGCCCCGTTTTCGTCAACGGGAACCGGACAGACGAAACCGCCGTTGGCGCGAATGATCGAGCGGGCGCCGACATAGCCCGGCTCCTCCAGCCAGACCGGATCTCCGGCGTCGAGCAACATACGACAGATGAGATCCAGGCCCTGCTGCGAGCCGGTGGTGACGATGACCTGCTGGTAATTGCAGTTCATGCCTCTCGATGCGTTCAGGTGCTGGGCGATTGCGCGCCGTAGCGGTTCGTAGCCGGCATTCGATGACTCCGCGAGGATCTGCCCCGTCAGGCGGCCGGATGTTTCGTTCAGCAGGCGCATCCACGTGCGGATCGGAAATTCGCGCAGGTCGGGCAGGTCCGGCATGAAGGGCGTCGGTCGTTCCGAAAACTCCCCCGTTGCAGAGACCACGAGGCTCTTGCCGCGCCGGGAAAGCGAGCGGAACGGGTAGCCTCCCGCGCGGCTCGCGGGTTCGATCGGCGTGTCCGGCTCGATGATCGTCTGGTCCTGGATGATGTCGGAGACGAAGGTGCCGGCCCCCACCCGGCTCGAAAGCAGCCCTTCTTCGGTCAGCATCTCGAAGACCTGCACGACGGTATTGCGTGACACGCCAAGCTCATCGGCAAGGATACGCGTCGAGGGAAGTTTCGTTCCGGCTGCCAGTCGTCCGCTCAGGATCGCGGTTTTCATCCACTCGGTGATCTGGCGATAGATGGGCACATCCGCCGACTTGTCGAATTCCACCGTCACCAGTGAACCGGTGATTGCTGTCTTGGGCATTTACGCTCCCTCATGGGGTTTGGTCGGCAGGAACAGGGCTGGGCCAATGCCGGGAATTGGTACCAGACAAATTTTCCAAAATGGCACTAACACCGTAATTGTCGCGCAGATATCGTGAAAATGCAAATACACCAAAAGAATGGTGCAGCGCACAACAAAGTATCCGTTGGTTGCAATTCGTGAATTTGATCTATTCACGATAATATACTTCTTTGTTTTTGCGTGAAAAGTACCAGTAAATTCTTATGCTGAGTTCACCTTGGCAATATACTCCAGAGGGAAAAATGCAAAAGAACAAAGAACAGATTGAATCCACACTCGATGGGTTCGACGCAGGTCAAATGAGCCGACGTGGCTTTCTGCAGCGGATGAGTGCTCTTGGTGTGTCTGCCATGGTGGCGAACACGGTCATGCTGTCGCCGCTTGGCGCCCGCAAGGCTTTTGCCGCCATCGGTGGTGCCGAGGAGCGTGCCTGGGCGCTCGCCAAGGAGGCGGCGGCAAAGGCGACCAAGAAGAGCCTGACGCTGCTCATTCCGACCGGCTCGATCGGCAACATGACGCCCTATGTCGACAAGTGGAAAAGCGAACTCGGCATCGACCTTATCTTCATCGAAGAGCCGGACGAAGTGGTCCACACCAAGGGCATGCAGGAAGCCGTTGCCAAGACCGGCAGCTATGACGTGATGATGCCGACCGCCATGTCCTATCCGGACTGGATCGACAGTGGCGTCATCTACGACCTCACCGACTGGGTCGAAAAGCACGATCCGGAAATCTTCAATCCGGACTACGGCGTCGTCTTCCCCGCCAACCACCACGCGCAGCTCTATAACGGTCGCGTCGCCGGTCTCCTGAACGATGGTGACCAGATCACGCTGCTCTGCCGCAGCGACTACATCGAGAACAGCGACAAGGCGAAGGCCTTCTCCGACAAGTTCGGCTATGCGCTTTCGACGCCGAAGACCTGGAGCGAGTACCACGACATCGCTTCGTTCATGCATGATCCGGCCAACAACTTCTACGGAAGCCTTGAATACCGCTCACGCTATTATGTGAAGTGGATGTTCATGCAGCGCCTGATCTCGAAGGGCCGTCTCTACTTCGATAACGAGATGAACCCGACCTTCAACTCCGAAGAAGGTCTGGCGGCACTCGAAGACATGCTGAAGATGAACGAGTTCCTGCATCCCGACGCCTTCAGCTTCACCTGGTCCTCGAACTACAACGCCTTCGGTCGTGGCGAGGGCTTCATGAATATCTGCTGGCCCTCGGGCTTCAAGTATTCGAAGGCCCCGTCTACCGGACCGGCGACGTCCGGCAAGATCGCCGCAACCGTCATGCCGGCCGACAAGCTGAAGGACGGCACGCTGCTTTATGCCGGCATGTTCTGCTGGGGTTACGGCTATGCCGTGTCGAAATACTCGGCCAATCCGGAACTGGCCTATGCCTATGCCCAGTGGATGACGTCGCCGACGATCTCGATGGATGCCATTCCCTATCTCGGCGGCTATTCCGACCCCTACCGCGTCAACCACATGAAGCAGCCTTCGGAGCGGATGCTGGACACCTACACGGCACCCTATCTCGATACGCTCTACAACAACATGGTCAACACGGTTCCGGACTTCTGCCTGCCGGGTGGCTTCGAATACCAGGATGCCCTCGACAAGGAAATCCATGCCTGCATGACCGGCGAGAAGAAGCCGCAGCAGGCCCTCGACGACGCTTCGCGTTCTTTCGAACGCATCACCCGCCGCGTCGGAAAGGAAAAGGTCCAGAAGTCCTGGCTCGCCCTCACCAAGAACCTCGCCGAGCCGATCAAGAAGGCCAGCGGCGCCGACAAGTGGGGCTGATCCCTCGGCTTGCCCATCCCGGCGGTATCTCGCTGCCGCCGGGTCTTTCCCCGAATGGCGGGGTTCTGGACTGCTCCGGCGACTGGGTCGTCGGACCAAGAAGAGGTCAGGGATGAATCTTCACGTAACCCCGAATACGGACGGGGCGGATATGGCGACGGTGGGCAATGAGGCCACGCCTGTCGCAGCAGCACCGCCGGTGAAGGCAGTCGGCAATCTCGGGCCGGCCCGTTTCTTCGCCGTGCCCGGCCAGATCGTCTCGCTGGTCGTTCTGGTCATGCCATTGCTCGTCGCGCTCTACATGAGCTTCACCGACTGGTCGCCGACGCGCGGCTCGCTGGCGGAAGCCTATTTCGTCGGGCTGGAAAACTATTACGAGCTGCTGGTCTATGACACCCGCTTCATCGAGGCCGTCGTCCGCACGGTCCTGATTTCCGCGGTCTGTCTGATGCTGGAGTTCACGCTCGGCCTCGGGCTCGCGGTACTCTTCCTGCGCGAATTTCGCGGCAAGGCGGTGCTCTTCTCCGCCTTTCTCACGCCGATGATGATCCTACCCGTCGTGGTGGGTTACACTTTCTGGATGCTGTTCCAGTCGAACGGCCCGATCAATCAGGTCATCGCCCTGATTGCCGGTCCGGGTGCCATGCCGGAATGGTTTCGCAGCGCGCCGTTCGCGGTTGCGACCGTCATCATCACCGAAGTCTGGCACTGGACGCCGCTTTTCTTCCTGATCCTGCTGTCAGGCCTCAACGCCGTTCCGGAAAATCCCGTGCGTGCCGCCGTCATTCTCGGCGCCTCGCCCCGGCAGGTATTCTGGCAGGTGGTTCTGCCGATGCTCAAGCCGGTGATCATCGTCGCCTTCGTGATCCGGGCGATGGAAGTGATCAAGCTGTTCGACGAGGTGTTCATGCTGACGCGTGGCGGGCCGGGTTCGGCGACCGAGACGATCAGCCTTTACATCTACAAGCTCGCCTTCAACGACTTCCAGCTCGCCTATGGCGCTGCCGCCGCCTTCCTGGTGCTGATCGGCACGCTCGTCATCATCAATCTCATGCTCCTTCCCGTGCGTGACCAGCTTCTGGAGGCTCGGCGCTGATGCTTTCCCGTCCGCTTACCCTGCCGCTCGCGATCGTTCTCGGCCTTGCGCTCGTCGTCACGCTGTTTCCGGTGTTCTGGATCGTGATGACCGCGATCAAGCCGCCGACCGACTGGAATGCGACACCCGCCATCTGGATCCCGGAACAGCCGACGCTCGTCAACTTTCGCACCCTGTTCGACCCGGACGCCATCCGCGAATACGGTGTCGGCGGCGTCAGCCAGCCTGCTACCGCGTCCGTTCTCGGCTCCATATTCGCCTCGGTGATTGCGACCTTCTTCTCGATCCTGATCGGCCTGTTCTCGGCCATCGGTCTGTCGCGTTACTCGACCATGACCAAGGCGACGCCGCTGGTCATCTTGTCGGGGCGGATGTTTCCGCCTGCGGCGATCGCGGTGCCGTTCGTCATCATCTTTTCGGTCACCAATGTCATCGACACCTATAGCGGGCTGATCGCCATCTATGTCGCGGTGACGCTGCCTTTCTCGACCTGGATGCTGAAGAGCTTCATCGATGATCTGCCGCGCGAGATCGAGGAGGCGGCCATGCTCGACGGCCGCTCCCGGCTGATGGCGCATCTGACCGTCACGATCCCTCTGGTCAGAGGTGGTCTCTTCGCCACCACCATGTTCATCTTCATTCTCAACTGGTCGGAATTCATGTTCGCGTTGGTGCTGTCCTATACCAATGTCACCACCATTCCCGTTCAGCTCGCGAAATACGTCACCGCGACGGCCGGCACGCTCTACGGCGTTCAGGCGGCCCTCGCCGTGCTCGCCATGCTGCCGCTCGTCGTCGGCGGCTTCATGATCCAGTCCCATCTTGCCCGCGGCATGACCTTCGGAGCAGTGAAACGATGAACACGCCCAAGCTTCAGATCGTCAATCTCCGCAAGGAATTTTCCGATGGCTCCGTCGCTGCCGTGGATGGCATCGACCTCGAGGTTGCCGCCGGTGAAACCGTCGCGCTGCTTGGCTCGTCTGGTTGCGGCAAGTCCACGACGCTCAACATGGTCGTCGGACTGGAGAACCCGACATCGGGCGACATCCTGATCGACGGCAAGTCCGTCATCGGTCTGCCGCCCGGCAAGCGCAATGTCGGCCTCGTGTTTCAGGACTATGCCGTCTTCACCTCCATGTCCGTCCGTCAGAACCTGGCTTTCGGACTGAAGGTGCGGGGCGTGGCGAAAGCCGAGATTGCCCGCGCGGTGGATGAAGTGGCGGAACTGCTCGGCATGACCGGCAAGCTCGACGCCCGTGCCCGGGATCTCGGCGGCTCGGAACTGCAGCGCGTCGCCATCGGTCGCACGCTGGTGACCAAGCCGGATATTCTCCTGCTCGATGAACCGCTTTCCAACCTGGAGGCGGCTGCGCGCCTTGCCATGCGCAAGGAGCTGAGGCGATTGCAGAAGGAGGCAGGCCTCACGATCATCTATGTGACGCACGACCAGGTCGAAGCGCTGTCGCTTGCCGACCGCATCGCGGTCATGAGTGCCGGCAAGATCAAGCAGGTGGAGAAGGCCTCCCTCATCTGTCAGGAGCCGGGCCATCTCTTCGTTGCCAATTTCATGGGCTCGCCGCCAATGAACCTGATCCGTGGATGGCTTTCGCGTGATGCAGGGCGGATCTCGTTCATGCGCGACGATTTTTCGGTCTCGTTGCCCGCGGAAACCATCCTGCCGGAAAAGGAACGAAGCGGTCCTGTTGTTCTCGGCATTCGTCCTGAAACGGTCCAGCTCGCAAGATCGGGGCCGGATACGTTCGAGGTTGCCGTTCGCGCCGTCGAACCCCGCGGGGCCGAGGCGGTGCTGACGCTGGAATATGCCAGCCAGACGCTGAAGGCGGTCGTGCCGGCGCAGGAACGCCCGCTGGAGGGTGCGCTCGTCAATGTCGTGGTCGATCCGCAAACCTTTGTCTTGTTCAGCGGCGAGACCGACCTACGGTTGCCACTTCGCGCAGGAGACGCAGCATGAACGCTTTTTCTCCCGCTCACACCCTTGCCCAGACCCAGCAGGTTCCGGCTCTCGTTGTCGATCGACTGGCGAAATCCTATCGTGGCAGCAAGGCGCTCGATGATGTCAGCTTCACCGTGCCGAAGGGCGCGCTGACGGTCGTACTCGGTGCCGCCGGTGCCGGCAAAACCACGCTTCTGCGGTCGATCGCCGGGCTCGAGGTGCCGGATCACGGCAGCATCCATCTCGGCGGCCGGGACAGTGCCGGGCTGGAACCAAAGGATAGGGATCTGGCGATGATCTTCGACAACCTGGCGCTCTATCCGGACAAGACGGGCTACGACAACATCGCCAATCCCCTTCGCATTCGCGGCCAGAGCAAGGCGGAGATCGAGGAAGCGGTCAAGGATGTCGCCGCGCGGCTGAAGATCGCGCATATCCTCGGTCGTAAACCGAAAACGATGAGTGGCGGCGAACGCCAGCGCGTCGCCCTCGGTCGTGCTCTCGTCCGCTCGCCGTCCCTGTTCCTGCTCGACGAGCCGCTGTCGAGCCTCGATGCGATGCTGCGCATAGAACTGCGCGCGGAGCTGCGCCGCATGCAGCGCGAGTTGGGATACAGCTTCGTCATGGCCACGCCGGATTTCACGGAGGCGATGGCGATTGCCGATACCGTCATCATGCTGCGGCAGGGCCGCATCGTGCAGATCGCAGATCCGCAGACGCTTTATGATGCGCCCGCGGACCGCGAGGTGGCCCGTTTCGTGGGCGCTCCGGAAATCAACCTGCTGCCGGCGCAGATATCGACGGATGGCCTGAGATTTGCGGGCGCGATCCGGCCGCTGCCGGGCAAGATGAGGCATCTTGCGACATCCGGTCCCATGCCGGTCGAGGCGGGGATCCGGCCGGAAGACATCCGTCTGGTCCCGACCGGCGACGCGTCTGTTGTCGGCAAGGTCACCGATATCGAGGCGCTCGGCACCAATGCCGCCGTCACGGTGGAGACCGGCGATATCGAGTTGAGGCTCGTGGCGCTCGCTTCCTCGCTGCTTTCCGTCGCGCCTGGGGCCGAAGTCGGCCTGTCGGTGGCGATGGAACGCGTCCACCTTTTCGATCCCGGTACGGGAATGCGGCTTGCGTGAGACGCGGGCCGGTCGGTGACGGAAACCCATAAGAACACATCCAAGGAGAATACATGCGCATTCTGGTACTTCAGCATCTCGACGTCGAGCATCCCGGCATTTTCCGTGATTTCTGGAAGGAGGATGGCCATCAATGGGATGCCGTCGAACTCGACGCCGGCGGGGCAATTCCGCCCCTCGAAGACTATGACCTGCTGGTGGTCATGGGCGGTCCGCAGGATGTCTGGCAGGAGGATATCCATCCGTGGTTTATCCCGGAGAAGGCCGCGATCCGGCGATGGGTCATGGAGCTCAAGCGCCCCTATCTGGGCGTGTGCCTCGGGCACCAACTGTTGGCTGAGGCGCTCGGCGGCAAGGTAACGCCGATGCAGATGCCCGAGGTCGGGCTCGCCGATGTTGCCTTCACCTCGGAAGGCAAGGCGGATCCGCTGCTGGCCGGATTGGGCGAGGGCATGCTGACCTTCCAGTGGCACGGCGCCGAGATTTCGACGATGCCGGAAGGAGCGGTGATCCTCGCGGAAAACCCCGCCTGCGCCACGCAGACGATCCGTTGGGGCGATCATGCCTATGGTCTGCAATATCACGTCGAAATCACGCCGACGACGGTGCCGGACTGGGAGAGCGTTCCC
The DNA here is from genome assembly GCA_002600635.1 of Rhizobium sp. ACO-34A. Classification (NCBI taxonomy): domain Bacteria; kingdom Pseudomonadati; phylum Pseudomonadota; class Alphaproteobacteria; order Hyphomicrobiales; family Rhizobiaceae; genus Rhizobium; species Rhizobium sp. ACO-34A. Next base: position 197,334 of record CP021374.1, read on the forward strand.
GCCTATGCCGAAAGCCTGCAGATCGCGCTGGGGCCGGAAAAGGCCGCCCGTCTTCAGGAGACAGTTGCGCCCCGGCTTGCCGATTTCGGGCAGACCGCGCGCACGCTCTATGACAATTTCTCACGAATTCTTGCCGCCAATGCCGACCGCAAGGTCGCCTGACGCGTAAGCTCTAACGATAAAAAGGGGTTCCCACATGCTGAAAGTGATTGATGAAGGTACGCAGCGTCGCCATGTGCCGCCGCTGGCGCTGGCAACGCGCGATGAGGCAGATGCCTTCGTCGAAAAGGTGAAGGCGGCAGGTTACGATTTCCTGCGCTTCGAACTGCCGGATATGGCCGGCATGAGCCGCGGCAAGACCATCCCGATCAATCATGTCGCCGGCTATATGCGCTCCGGCCTCAATCTCTACGGCGGCACCGTCGCGCTCGACAGTTACTCGATCCCGGTCCGCAATTCCGGCTACAACGAGGAAATGAACTATCAGGACTGCGTGATGGTCGTCGACCAGGATACGCTGTCTCCCGTTCCGTGGCTCGAAAAGACCGGCCGTGTGATCTGTGACACCATGTGGTATGACGGCACGGTGCAGCTCGCCTCGCCGCGCATGCTCCTGAAGAAGATGCTGTCGGTTGCAGACAGCCTCGGTTTCAAGGTGATGATGGGTCACGAATATGAGTTCTACGTGGTCGATGCGGAAACCCGTCAGCCGATCTTCGGCGGCCAGCCGATTTTCGCAACCGCGCGCACGCACCAGCATCCGGCGATAGACGATCTCATCAAGGTCCTGCAGGCACAGGGCATCGACATCATCACTTACAATGTCGAGCACGGCCCGGGTCAGGTCGAGATCAACTATTCGGCCGAAGTCGGGGTCGCGGCCGCCGATACCGCCTTCGTGTTCAAGAGCACGGTGAAGGAATATCTGGCAAAGCACGGCCTGCTCGCCACCTTCATGACAAAGCCCTACAAGGGGCTCTCGGGCAGCTGCTCGCACTACCACATTTCGCTGCTGGACAAGGAGACCGGCAACAACGCTTTCCTCGATATCGCCGATCCGGACGGCATGTCGGCCACCTTCAAGAGCTTCATCCAGGGCGTGCTCGACCACGCGCGCGGCGCGATGGCGATCTGGAGCCCGACGCCGAACTGCTATCGCCGCATTCGCCCGCGCACCTACGCACCCTCGAACATTTCGTGGGGCATCCAGGACCGTTCGGCTTCGGTGCGCGTCAAGGCCAGCCGGGACAAGTCGACCCATATGGAGGTGCGCGTTCCCGCGGCCATGTCCAATCCCTATCTCGTCGCCGCTTCGGTCATCGGTTCCGGCCTGCTCGGTCTGATGCAGGAGCGCGAGCTCATGCCCTCCGGCAATGGTCCGAAGGAGGACGATGCCAGCTATGCGAAGCTCCCGACCGAAATCGACGATGCGCTCGACGCCTTCGAAGCGGATACGGCGCTGCGCGATCTGCTTGGCGAGGAATTCGTGAAGGTCTACCTTGCCATGAAACGGCAGGAAACGGCGCGTCTGCGCGATGAAATCCCGGCAGCGGAAATCAATGAATACTTCGAAGCCTATTGATGCGCCGATCGTTTCCTCGTCCGCTTTGCCGGGCGAGGACGTATGCTGGCTGACAATCACCGAACTGACGGATGGCTACCGTGCGGGCAGGCTTTCGCCCGTCGAGGTCGCCAGAGCCCTGATCGACCGCATTCGTGCACTCGATCCCGTCGTCAATTCGGTCGTCCATCTCGACGAGACCTACACGCTTGCTATGGCGGAGCAGTCATTGGCGCGCTGGCGGGCGGGGACGCCGCTTTCCGCCATGGATGGCGTGCCGGTGACGATCAAGGATCTCTCCGCCGTGGCCGGCATGCCGAAGCGGCGTGGTTCGCTTCTCTTCGGCGCGGACCCGGTGCAGGAAGATACTCCCTGCGTGGCGCGCATGCGCGAGGCGGGGGCGGTGTTTCTTGCCAAGACGGCAACGCCGGAGGCCGGCTGCAAGGTCGTGACCCGCAGCCAGGTTCATGGCGCGACCGCCAATCCCTATGACCTCACAAAGACGCCGGGCGGCTCCTCGGGTGGCGCAGCGGCAGCGCTGGCACTCGGTTTCGGACCGGTGGCGCTCGGCAGCGATGGAGCGGGTTCGATCCGTATTCCTGCCGCCTACACCAACCTCTTCGGCATAAAGCCCGGCTTCGGCCGTGTCCCGGCCTTTCCGCCGGATATCGACATGCCGCATTCGGTGGTCGGTCCTCTCGCGCGAACCGTGGAGGATGCGGCGATCATGCTGGACGTGATCAGCCGTCCCGAGCCGCGTGATCCTTATATGTGGCCGGTGCCGTTCACCGCGCCTGAGGATTTGGGGAACCCGTCGCTGACCGGCATGAAGATCGCCTTTTCCGCCCGGCTCGGATGCAACGCCCCGCTGGTGGATGCCGAGACCGACAGGCTTGTGGCGGAAGCCGCTCCGCTGCTTGCGGAGGCGGGGGCGCTTGTTTCCGAAGAAAACCCGGTCTGGCCGGTCGATCCGTTCGAGCCATTCAAGGTGTTCTGGGAAACTGCCTGCCTTTCCTGTGTCGAAGGGGCCGCACCGGACAAGCGCCACCTGCTGGATCCGCTGATCCTGAGCGTCGGCGCTTCGGGGGCCGATGTATCGCTTTCAGGATACATGAAGGCGATGGAGCAGCGCATGGCGATTGCCGCTGCATCCAAGGCCTTTTTCGAGCGATACGACCTGCTTGTCGGTCCTGTCATGCCCGTGCCGCCCTATTCGGTCGAGCGTGACGTGCCGGTCGGCTATGCCAGCGAAGACTGGGACTGGTGTCCCTATACCTATCCCTGGAACATGACCGGCCAGCCGGCCGCTTCAGTCCCGATCGGGTTCACCGAAGGTGGCCTGCCGGTGGGTGTGCAGATCATCGGACGGATGGGCGGCGAGGCGGATATCCTGCGTGCCGCCCGTGCCATCGAGGCCCGCCGTCCGCTTTACCGCAGAAGACCGGCGATGCTGGGCTGACGCGATGCCATAGACCGCACAAGCGGTCTGTCGCCCGGAATGGCTGAGTGCGTTCCGGGCCATTTCCCCAGAGAACAGGAAGACCAGACATGACGAAGATTTTCGTAACGGACCCGGCTGGCCGGGAGACGGCGCTCGAAGCCGAAAACGGCGAGCTGCTGATGAAGGTGCTGCGTACAGCGGGCCTCGGTATCAAGGGATCGTGCGAGGGCGCCCTGTCCTGCGGCTCCTGCCACGTGCACATCGATCCGGCGACCAACGACCTGCTGGAACCGCCGGCCGAAGACGAGATCGACATGATCGACCTCGCCGATGGCGCCATTTCGACCTCGCGGTTCAGCTGTCAGATCCGCATCTCGCCCACGCTGGACGGCTTACGTCTTTCCATTCCGGCCTAAAGGCACGGACTTTCAAGCAAGGATGATCCCGAAATGAAAACCAATCCGAAACCTGCCTCATCACCATTGGATCCTTTGACCGAACAGGATCCCGACATCGCGTCCTTCATCGCGGCGGAGCGTGAGCGGCAGATCAATTCCATCGAGCTGATCGCTTCCGAGAACTTCGCAAGCCCGGCCGTCATGGCGGCTCAGGGTAGTGTGCTCACCAATAAATATGCCGAGGGCTATCCCGGTCGCCGCTATTACGGGGGCTGCGTCAACGCAGATGGCGTCGAGCGCCTGGCGATCGAAAGGGCGAAGGCGCTGTTCGCTTGCGAATTCGCCAATGTCCAGCCGCATTCCGGCAGCCAGGCTAATCAGGCCGTCTATCTCGCCCTGCTTTCGCCGGGCGACCGGATTCTCGGTTTGGATCTCAAGGCGGGTGGCCACCTCACGCATGGCGCATCGATGAACATTTCCGGCCGCTGGTTCGATGCCGTGGGTTACGGCGTCGATCCCTCAACGCATCTGATCGACATGGAAGAGGTCGAGCGGCTTGCGCTGGAACATCGGCCACGGCTCATCATTGCCGGCGGCTCGGCCTATTCCCGCATGCCGGATTTCGAAGCCTTCCGGCGGATCGCGGACAAGGTCGATGCGATCTTCATGGTCGACATGGCCCATTTCGCCGGGCTTGTCGCGGGTCGGGCGGTTTCCTCGCCTTTCCCGCATGCCCATGTCGTCACCTCAACCACCCACAAGACATTGCGGGGGCCGCGTGGCGGCATCATTCTGACCAATGATCCGGAGATCTCGAAGAAGATCAATTCGGCGATCTTTCCCGGCCTTCAGGGCGGACCGCTGATGCATGTCATCGCCGCCAAGGCCGTTGCTTTCGGCGAGGCGTTGCAACCCGCCTTCCGGCAATACGCCATCGATGTCATCGGCAATTGCCAGGTGCTGGCCGATACGCTCAAGGCCGGCGGATTGCCGATCGTCTCCGGTGGCACGGACACGCATCTCGCCGTCGTCGATCTTCGGCCGTTCGGCGTGACGGGGGCTGACGCGGAAGCGATGCTGGAACGCTGCGGCATTACTCTCAACAAGAATGCCATACCGGGCGACGAGGCCAAGGCGATGGTGACATCCGGTATTCGCGTCGGCAGCGCGGCCGGAACGACGCGCGGCTTCGGCGCGGCGGAATACCGCGCAATCGGTGAAATGATCCTCGAGGCGCTGACCGTTCTGCAGACGGGGATCGGCGTCGAGGTTGCCGAGACTGCTATCCGAAAGCGCGTTCTGGCGCTGACGGCGCGGTTCCCCTTGCCTTACTGACTTCCTGAAAAAAACGCCGCCTCCAATCGGAGGCGGCCAGTCGGGGGGACTAAATTGCTGCGGCTATTTCTCGGCAAAGGCCCGTTCGATGACGAAATGTCCGGGGGTCGAGGTGTTGCCTTCGTGGAATCCGCGCTCTTCCAGCATGGTCTTCAGATCGGCCAGCATGGCCGGGGAACCGCACAGCATGACCCGGTCGTGTTCGGGGTCCAGCGGCGGAAGGCCGAGATTGGAGAACAGCCGGCCGTCTTCGATCAGCGCCGTTATGCGTCCCTGGTTCTGGAACACCTCGCGGGTCACGGTGGGGTAGTAGAGGAGCTGCGCCGAGATCAATTCGCCGATCACCTCGTCACGCGGCAACTCCTCGGTGAGATAGCTCTGATAGGCCAGTTCGCTTACCTCGCGCACGCCGTGCACCAGCACCACCTGTTCGAATTTCTCGTAGGTTTCCGGATCGCGGACGATCGACAGGAACGGCGCGAGACCGGTGCCGGTTCCCAGCAGATAGAGCCGCTTTCCTGGCAGCAGATAGTCAATGAGCAGCGTGCCGGTCGGCTTTTTCCCGATGATGAGGGAATCCCCGGGCTGGATGTGCTGGAGGCGCGAGGTCAGCGGCCCGTCCTCGACCTTGATGCTGAGGAATTCGAGGTGTTCCTCATAGTTTGCGCTGGCGATCGAATAGGCGCGCATCAGCGGGCGACCCTCCACCTGAAGGCCGATCATGGTGAAATGGCCGTTGGAGAAGCGAAGAGCGCTGTCGCGCGTGGTCTTGAAGCTGAAGAGACGGTCGGTCCAGTGGTGAACCGAAAGCACCGTCTCCTGATGAAAGCCCGCCATGGGAATATCCTCTGTGGGCGCGCGACCCGAAAAGGGGTTGCGGCTGCAAATGAAACATCGAGCCCGGCAAAAGTTCCAGCCATTGGGCCGGACATGCGGGCAGTGGAGTGGAATTCAGATATCGTGCGGCCAGCACAAGGATCCGCATTTCTGCAGATCCCTGAGAGGTGGCGGCAGTTACTTCGCGCCGACGTAGCGGAAGTTCTTCACGAAGGCCGGCATTTCGATGCCGTCGCGCAGCTTCGGATCGGCGACGGGTTCAAGCTGTACGGTCCTGAGCGCGATGGAGCCCGCCCAATTGTCGGTTGCGTAGTCCTCGTCATCCTCGCTGGGGAGACCGTCCGCCACCTTGGCTGAGACTTCGTCGAGCTTCATGCGGATGACCTTGGTCGCCTTCCATTCCTGTTCCGCCGGCGGGCGCGCATAGGCCCAGAGACCGGGGGCGAGGCGGTCGGTGAAGGTTTCGAGCGCCTTGCGCTTGACGTCTTCCTCGCAAAGCTCTGCTTCGCCAAATGCCATGACCGAACGATACTGGATATTGTGGTTGAAGGCCGCCCGGGAAAAGACGATGCCGTCGAGATGGGTGACGGTGAAGCAGACCGGGATACCCTTCTGTTGCGCCTTCAGCATGCGGCTGGCTGACGAGCCGTGCCAATAGATGTAGTCATCGATGCGCCAGTGGTTGGTGGGGGTGACATACGGCATGCCGTCGATCACGTAACCGACCTGACAGACAATGCCTGCGTCGATGATATCGTTGATCGTGTCGCGGTCGTATTTGGCCAGCCAGTTGTATCGGCGAAGGCGCGTCTTGTCGCTCGGAGGGGCGGCTGTTTCGGTGTTGACGTCGGGGGCGCTCATGGTCTTTTACCCTTCCATTACAATGGCTAACATGGACCATCGAAATAGCGTCCCGATGTCGGCTTCCCTAAGAGCCATTTTGCAAAAGAGTATGGGACCACTGGGTAGGCGAGGCTGCCGGCCGGCTTGCCTCAGATCGTGACCGTGGCCCTCTCGATCAGCAAAGCGACCGGTGCGTCAGGCCCCAGTGTTCCAAAGGCGAGGCCATGCTCCTTTCCAAGCCGGGAACGGCAGAAGGATGCCGCAATGGCAGGCTCGGCGGATTTCAAGAGAATGGAAGCCTGCAGCAGGAGTGCGGCGCGCTCGACGATGGAGCGGCTGCGATATTCGAGGGTTTCCGCATTTGCGAGGGAGCCGGCGAGCGCCTTCAGTTCCGCATCATAGGCCGGGTCGAGGCCTCTGGCGGTGGCGAGTTCGTCGAACAGCGCATCGTGTGAGGCGGGCTCCTTTCGCAGGGCTCGAAGTACGTCGAGGCACTGGACGTTGCCACTACCTTCCCAGATCGAGTTGAGCGGTGCCTGCCGATAAAGGCGCGGCATCATCGTCTCTTCCACATAGCCGATGCCGCCAAGGCATTCCTGCGCTTCATTGATATGCGGGGGCGCGCGCTTGCAGACCCAGTATTTGCCGATCGCCGTGGCGATGCGGGCAAAGGCGCCCTCGCGCTGGTCGTGTCCGGCGGCATCTATCGCGCGGGCAACACGCATCGTCAGGGCAATCGCCGCCTCGCTTTCGAGCGCGAGGTCGGCCAGTACATTGCGCATCAGCGGCTGATCGACGAGATAGGCGCCGAAGGCCTTGCGCTGGCGGGTATGGTGCAGGGCCTGCACCGTCGCCTGTCGCATCTGGCTGGCTGAACCGATCATGCAGTCGAGGCGGGTGAGTGCCACCATGTCGAGGATCGTCACGATGCCGCGGCCTTCCTCACCGACGAGTTCCCCGAAGGCACCTTGAAACTCAACTTCCGAAGAGGCATTCGACCAGTCGCCGAGCTTGTCCTTCAAACGCTGGATCTCGACCGCGTTGCGGCTGCCGTCCGGGCGAAAGCGCGGCACGAGGAAACAGCTCAGGCCACCCTCCGCCTGCGCGAGCACCAGATGAGCGTCGCACATCGGCGCGGAGAAAAACCATTTGTGCCCGACCAGCTCGTAGGGGCCGTCAGGTTGGCGGATCGCCCGTGTCGTGTTGGAGCGGACGTCGGAGCCGCCCTGCTTTTCCGTCATGCCCATGCCGATGGTGCAGCCGGTCTTCTGCTCCATCGGAAGGCTGCGCGGGTCGTATTCGGTGGAAATGAGCTTCGGGATCCATTTCTCGGCAAGCGCGGGTGCGCGCCTGAGGGCCGGGATGGCCGCGTGGGTCATCGACATCGGGCAGCCGACGCCGGCATCCGCCTGCGAGCCGATATACATCACAGCGGCGCGCGCCACATGCGCACTGTCCCGGTTGGCATTGCGCCATGCAAAGCCGTTCATGCCGTACTTCATCGCTTCTGTCATCAGTCGATGATAGGCGGGGTGAAATTCCACCTCGTCGATGCGGCGGCCATACCTGTCGAACGACCGCAGCCGCGGGCGGTTTTCATTCGCTTCGTAACCGGCCTGGACAAGCTCGCCGCCGGCGAGCGAACCGTATTCGCTCAGGTGTTCATGCGCCCAGCCCCCGCCGTTGTGTTCGACGGCTTCTCGGAGCGCGGTGTCCGTCTCCCACACATTGTATTCCTTCAACACTTCCGGCTGATTTTGCACTTCGTGCGTCTGGAATTGACTGGTAAGTGACATGTTTTCCTCCTCGTGCCCTCCAGCACGCATGAAAGAAAATTACGATTGATGTCGAATAGTGTCAAACACGGTAATTTTGAGGTGCCGAATGCGCGGCGTCTGATCCTCAATCTGCTTGGCGTGGCCGCGGGTGGCGTGTTGAGCGTTGCCGATGCCCTGAGAGCCTGTGCACTCTTCGATATTTCCGAAAACAGCGTTCGGGTGACGCTCGCGCGTCTCGCCCAGTCGGGTCTGGTCGAGCTTGTCGAGCGCGGCGTCTATCGGCTGGGGTCCGAGAGACGAAGGATCCGTGACGATGTCGCGGGGTGGCGGACGGTCGAGGAGCGTCTTGTCCGATGGAACGGCGACTGGATCGCGGCATCGACCGGAGGGCTTTCCCGCAGCGACCGCAAGGTGCTGAGGGCGCGGGAGCGTGCGCTTTCCATGCTGGGCATGCGGGAGCTCGGCAACGGTCTCTTTATTCGCCCCGATAATCTGGCGGGCGGCGCGGGAATGGCGCGTCAACGCCTGATCGCACTGGGTCTGGGAGAAGATGCCGCCGTTTTCCGGGCCGCGGATTTCGATCCGGATCGACAGAAGCAGGCTCTCGGTCTCTGGGAATGCGACACGCCGGTCGCGGCCTACAGAGAAGGCGTGCAGCGTCTGGAGGCGTGGCTGGAGGGCATGGCAGGCTTGCAGCCCGAAATTGCTGCACGCGAGAGCTTCTTGCTGGGCGACGATGCCATCCGCCAGATCGTCTTCGATCCCATGTTGCCCGCGCCATTGGCGGACGAGGCCGCCCGCCACGATTTCATCGAGGCGGTGACACGGTTCGACGATCAGGGCAGGCGCATCTGGAAGGAATTCTTCGGCGCATCCGCTTCATGAGCGGCCGAACCAATTCCTGAGAAGGGCAATCGTCTCATCCGGTTTTTCGATCGAGGGCAGGTGACCGCAATCGTGGAAGACATGAAGCTCTGAACCGGGCACGGCCTTGTGAATGTCCATCGAACGCTCGGGCGGGGTCACCATATCCTGATCGCCGACGCTGATCAGGGTCGGGACGGCGATCGTCGAGAGGACGGGCCGGAAATCCTCGCGAGCGAGAATCGCCTCCTGCTGGCGGATGAAAGCGTCGCGGCCGACCCGTTCCGCCATGGCGATGACCTCCGCGCCCACCGGGCCGCCGATATGGGAGGGGTGAACGAGCTGGGTGAGAAGGCGTCGGCTGACACCGACGAAGCGGCCGGTGCGAACTGTCGAAAGTGCTGCCCGCCGGTATCGCTGCTTGCCGGGGCTGTCGGGGGCGGCATCGGTGTCGAACAGGGCAAGCCGGAGAACCCGTTCCGGAGCCTGCCGCATGATCTCCATGGCGACATAGCCGCCCATCGAAAGCCCGGCGAGGAAGAAGGGACCTTCGACGCTGGCGAGAGCGCGGGTAGCCATCGTCGAAATGCTGTTGTCGAGGGTCAGATCGGCGAAGACGGGGGTGGCGATGTCGGCAATGCCAGCGGCAGGTTCTCGCCAGAGCCTCTCGTCGCAGAGAAGCCCGGGCAGGAAAACAACGGGATGCCTGTTCATGCTTGCTGTCCTTTGCGGGCGGGGATGGTCAGCGCGATGGCTGCGCCGGTCAGGGCGCAAAGACCTGCAAGCGCCGCGACCCATGGCCAGCCGCCATGCTGCCAGAACCACCCGCCGATCGACCCCGTGATGCTCGATCCCATGTAATAGAACAGCAGGTAAAGGGAAGAGGCATGGCTCTTGGCCGAGCCCGCATTCGCCCCGATTGCGCCACTGGCCGCCGAGTGGCCGATGAAAAAGCCGGTGGTGATCAGTGCGATGCCGGCAATGATCAGCGGCATGGCGTCGAACAGCGTCAGCACGACACCGAAGAGCACGGTCAGGAAACCGGTGAGCAGCATGGTGCGGCGACCGAAGCGGTCGGCGAGTGCACCCCCGACCGAGGAGGAGACGATGCCGAAGGCAAAGGTCAGGAAGATCATGCTGATCGCGGTCTGACCAAGGCCGTAAGGCTCTCCGACAAGACGGAAGGTGGTGTAGTTGAACACGGTGACGAAGATGCTGGTTAGCAGGAAGCCGATGAAGAACAGCCGCGCCAACACGGGCTTGCGCAAATGACTGGTCCAGGTCTCGATGTGCCGGATGAAGGGCGTGCCGCGGGTGACGGTGAAGTTCCGGGATGCCGGCAGCAGACAGAGAAAGCCGATTGCCGAGGCGATACCCGTGAGGCCCATGACCGCAAGAGCGATGCGCCAAGAAGCGAATTCGGTGATGACGCCGATGCCGACGCGGCCCATCATTGCGCCGAAGGCTGTGCCACCGACATAAAGGCCCATGGCCCTGCCGAGATGGGCGGGTTCGATCTCTTCGGCGAGATACGCCATGGCAATGGCCGGGACACCGCCGAGCACGAGGCCTTCCAGCGTACGCGCGGCAAGCAGCCAGTACCAGCCCGGGGCGACGGCCGCGGCGAGGTTGCAGAGTGCCGCCAGCGCCATGGAGGCGAACATCAAACGGCGGCGACTGAAAAGCTGCGAGAAGGCGCCGCTGGCGAGGATGGCGAGCGCAAGAGTGCCGGTCGTCAGCGAAAGCGCCAGCGATGCCGTTGCCGGGCTGAGGCCGAAAGCGTTCTTGAATTCCGGCAACAGGGGCTGCACGCAATAGATCAGCGAAAAGCTGGAGAAGCCGGCAAGGAACAGGGCAAGGCTTGCCCTGCCATAGTCGCGGCTGCCCTTGCGGATCCATTGCTCGCTGAAATCTTCTGCCGAGGAAATGGCCACGGCGCCGGTGGTTTCGCCAATTCTGAGGGTACGCATCTTTCCTGTCCTTTCTGACAGGCGAGATGTAGTCGTACGAGGCCATTCGATCTAATATATGATACTGACGTTCTTCATACGAAAAATGAATATCATATGGAACTGAGACATATCCGGTATTTCCTCGCCGTGGCCGAGGAGGAGAGCTTCACCCGGGCCGCGGAAAGGCTCGGTATCGGCCAGCCACCGCTCAGCCAGCAGATCAAGGCGCTGGAGGAGGAAATCGGTGCCCGGCTTTTCCGGCGGCTCTCCCATGGAGCGGAGCTGACGGAAGCCGGCAAGGTTTTCCGGGATCGCGTGGGTGGCATGCCGGCCGAAGTGGCGGAAGCCGTTCGCCTCGCACGGCGCGCGGCAGCCGGCGAAACCGGCACGCTTCGCCTGGGTTTTACCGGGACGGCGGCGCTCAGCCCCATTGTGCCCGCCTGTGTGCGGGCCTTTCGCCGAACCTATCCCGATGTCGAATTCATTATCGAGGAGGCGAACTCGATGGCGCTCACGAAGGCACTTGTCGAGGGACGTCTCGATGCTGCTATCCTGCGGCCCTCGGCATCCGATCCGGCCGAGCTGACGGAAGAGCGTGTGGCCGAGGAGCCATTGGTGGCGGCTCTCCCCGCCGGGCATCCATTGGCTGAACAGTCCGGCGAACTGAAATTAGCCCGTCTTGCCGACGAACCTTTCATCCTGACCTCGCGGGATCTGGGGATCAGCCTGCATGATGCAGTGCTCGCGGCTTGCCGCGAAGCGGGCTTCGAGCCCCGGCTCGGCCCCTTTGCGCCCCAGATCGCCTCCATCCTCTCTCTCGTTGCCGCCGAACTCGGAGTTTCGCTCGTTCCGGCTTCCATGGGGCAGATCAATGTGAGCGGCGTAGTATTGCGGCAACTGGAAGACGCGCCGCATACGGTGGGTCTTGCACTCGCCTATCGTAAGGCGACGACTGCGGTGGTGGTCCGGCATTTCGTCCAAACGGTACGGCAGGTCGCTGCCGGAAGTTCGATTGACTGACGACGCTCCGTCGAGCTGCTGCCCACCTTTATATCGCGCCTATTTCATAGCCCGTCGATCCCAATCGAAAGGCTATGCGCTCGCGGCTACCTTTCTCGATGCCCGGTCTCATAGACATCCCGTCGTGCGACCGGAAATCGAGAAGGAGTAATGGCATGTACGGTCGTTTGGGAAGTTTCTTTCTGGCGCAATATCTCGCGGAAAACGACGCGCGAAATGGCGACAGACGTTGGCCCGAGCGTCGGCCAGTTCGTCGGATTGCCAATCGGGATGCCGGGGTTCTGCTGACGTGGTTCGCGCTCGCTGGCGTGGCCTGTTGTGTTCTCGTCCTCATTGCCGCGCTTTACTGAGGAGATTTCCCATGGGCAAAGCAGAGATGCGTGCCGCACCCTCGGCTTCTGGCGTGCGATTTACCGTCGGGCGCGATGCGCAGGGACGATGGGTCGTCGCCGACCGCGATGGTCTGGTTGGAGGCCTCTTCACCGATCGCGCCTCCGCGGTGCATTTCGCCATGTTCGAGAGCGACCACCAGCCGGGAGCCGTCTGGTGCGTTCCCGATCACGTCAGGCTGAAGCTCGGCAGGCTTTTCGCCGGGCGTCCTGCCAAGCCGGCTAGAAGCGGCGCAGGGGCGTAAGGCGTGTCCCGCGCTTCCCGCCGCCGTTTCAGGGCAGCATTTGCGCGTTCGTGGTACGCAGGCGGCGGGTGTGGTGAGCGTCTGCACGTCCTGAACATCGTGTCCGGTGCACTCACCATCATGTTGCTTGCGCTGCTGGCAACATACGGGCTCGCACTTGCCGCCTGCATCCGGGCAAGGCCGGAATTCCTATAGAATTCCTATTTCTTTCCCGGGTGCCCGCTCTCGAAACTATATGCGCCCGCGCCGCATATTCCTAATCGAGGGATCGAAACGATCTTCTTCAGGCCAGAAACAGGGAGATGCCGCCATCGGCCGGTGCCCTTCGTTCTGCCTGCTTCCAGTCATTGAAAAGGAGTGAAGATCAATGATGGATGTAATTCTGCTCGCAACGGCGCTGATCTTCTTCGGACTATGCTTTGCGTATGTCCGCGCATGTAACGAACTTTGAGGAATTGCGCCGATGGTTCTCGACTACGTCTTGAGCGGTGCCGTGACCGTGCTTCTCGCCGTCTACCTCACCTATGCTCTCATCCGTCCCGAACGCTTCTGATCAGGCAGCCGGGCTATCGAAAGTTTTCCAACCATGACCCTCAACGGATGGTTTCAGATCCTGCTCTTCTGCGGGATCGTTTTCGCGCTGGTCAAACCGCTCGGCGGTTACATGACACGCGTCTTTTCTGGCGAGCGCACGTTCCTTTCACCGGTCCTCGTTCCGATCGAACGAGGGCTCTATGCCATCGCCGGCACTGGCGAGCGCGAGGAACAGCATTGGACCACCTATGCCTTCGCCCTGCTGATGTTCAACCTGCTCGGTGTACTGTTTCTTTACGCGCTGATGCGCCTGCAGGCAGGGTTGCCATATAACCCGGCCGGCATGGGTGCGGTGCCGGAAGAACTCGCCTTCAACACGGCCGTCAGCTTCGTGACCAACACCAACTGGCAGAACTATGGCGGCGAAAGCACCATGTCCTATCTGACCCAGATGGCGGGGCTGAGCGTCCAGAACTTCGTGTCAGCAGCCACCGGCATGGCGATTGCCATCGCCCTCATTCGCGCTTTCTCGCGGGCATCGGGCAAGGCAATCGGCAATTTCTGGGTCGATATGGTCCGCAGCATCCTCTACGTCCTGCTGCCGATCTGCATCGTGTTGACGCTGGTCTATGTCTGGCTCGGCGTGCCGCAGACCTTCGGTCCCTATGTCAACGCCACGACGCTTGAAGGCGCGCAACAGACCATTGCGGTAGGCCCTGTCGCTTCCTGGCTTGCCATCAAGATGCTTGGTACCAATGGCGGCGGCTTCTTCAACGCCAACTCGGCGCATCCCTTCGAAAATCCCGATGCGATCTCGAACCTGATCCAGATGGTCTCGATCTTCGCGATCGGTGCGGCGTTCACCAATGTGTTCGGCCGCATGGTCGGCAACCAGCGCCAGGGGTGGGCGATCCTCTCCGCCATGGGCTTACTGTTTATTGCCGGTGTCCTGGTCACCTACTGGGCCGAAGCTGCCGGCAATCCGCTGATGCAGTCGCTCGGCCTTGCGGGCGGCAACATGGAAGGCAAGGAGGTCCGCTTCGGCATCGTCCTGTCCTCGCTGTTTGCGGTCATCACCACGGCGGCGTCCTGTGGCGCGGTCAATGCCATGCATGGCAGCTTCACCGCGCTTGGCGGCCTGATCCCGCTCATCAACATGCAGCTCGGCGAGGTCATCGTCGGCGGCGTGGGCGCAGGCTTCTACGGCATCGTGCTTTTCATCGTCGTCGCCGTCTTCGTGGCGGGCCTGATGGTCGGCCGCACGCCGGAATATCTCGGCAAGAAGATCGAGGCGAAAGAGATGAAGATGGCCGTTCTCGCCATTCTCTGCCTGCCGCTGGCGATGCTCGTCTTCACGGCAATCGCTTCGGTGCTGCCTTCGGCGGTTGCCTCGATCGGTACGGCCGGGCCGCATGGTTTCTCCGAAATCCTCTATGCCTACACTTCGGCCGCCGCCAACAACGGCTCGGCTTTCGGCGGCCTCACCGGCAATACCCCCTGGTACAACGCGACGCTCGGCATCGGCATGCTGGCCGGTCGCTTCCTGGTCATCATTCCGGCGCTCGCAATCGCGGGATCGCTGGTCGCCAAGAAGACGGTTCCGGCTTCCGCAGGCACGTTCCCGACCGATGGTCCGCTCTTTGTCGGTCTGCTCGTCGGCACCATCCTGATCGTTGGTGGCCTGACATTTCTCCCGGCGCTGGCGCTGGGACCGGTGGTCGAACACCTGTCCATGATCGCCGGACAGACGTTCTGAGGTGCGGCCATGACCACGCATAAACGACCCTCTAAAGCCTCGGTGAACCGAGGCATGGAGGTCCCGCAGTGGCGGGCCTCCACCGTCATCGTGCTGATGACGGTCGGGCTCCTGGTCCTCGTGGCCGCCATCCGAATTCTGCACGGCTGACCGGTCATCCGGTCCGCCATCTTCATTTCAACGCTGGAGTCTTTTATGAGCCAGGCAAAATCCGCGAGCATCATGGATTTTCGCATCCTTATTCCGGCCATTGGGGCCGCTTTCAAGAAGCTCAACCCGAAAACCCTTGCCCGAAACCCGGTCATGTTCGTCGTGGCTGTGGTTTCGGTCCTGACGACCGTTCTCTTCCTCCGTGATCTCGCCACCGGCGGCGGAAATCTCGGCTTCTCCTTCCAGATCAACCTCTGGCTCTGGTTTACCGTGCTTTTCGCCAATTTCGCCGAAGCTGTCGCCGAAGGCCGCGGCAAGGCGCAGGCGGACTCGCTTCGCAAGGCACGCACGGAAACCCAGGCCAAGCTGCTGACCGGCAACGACCGGGCCAGCTTCCGCATGGTGCCAGGCACCAGCCTCAAGGTGGGCGATATCGTACTGGTCGAGGCCGGCGATATCATTCCGTCCGATGGCGAGGTGATCGAAGGTGTGGCCTCGGTCAACGAAGCAGCCATCACCGGCGAATCCGCACCGGTCATCCGTGAGTCCGGCGGCGACCGCTCGGCCGTCACCGGCGGTACGCAAGTGCTGTCCGACTGGATCCGCGTTCGTATCACGGCTGCTGCCGGTTCCACTTTTCTCGACCGCATGATCTCGCTCGTCGAAGGCGCAGAACGCCAGAAGACGCCGAATGAAATCGCACTCAACATCCTGCTTGCCGGCATGACGCTGATCTTTGTTCTCGCCACCGCGACCATCCCGAGCTTCGCAGCCTATGCCGGCGGTTCCATCCCGATCTTCGTGCTCGTCGCGCTCTTCGTCACGCTGATCCCGACCACCATCGGCGCTCTTCTTTCGGCCATCGGCATTGCCGGCATGGACCGCCTCGTGCGCTTCAACGTGCTCGCCATGTCGGGCCGTGCCGTCGAGGCCGCCGGTGACGTCGATACGCTGCTTCTCGACAAGACCGGTACGATCACGCTCGGCAACCGTCAGGCAACGGCGTTTCATCCGGTGCGTGGTGTCTCCGAACGGGATCTCGCAGATGCCGCGCAACTTGCTTCTCTTGCCGACGAAACGCCGGAGGGCCGCTCCATCGTCGTGCTTGCCAAGGAAAAATACGATATCCGCGCCCGTGACATGGCAAGCCTCAAGGCGACCTTTGTGCCGTTTACCGCCCAGACGCGCATGAGCGGGGTGGATCTCGATGGTTCCACCATCCGCAAGGGCGCCGTCGATGCAGTTCTTTCCTATGTGAACTCTGGATCGCTCAGCGCCGGAACAAGCGGGACGAGCGCCGTTCGCACGGATACCCCCGCGGTGAGCGAACTGCAGTCCATTGCCGATGAAATCGCCCGGAGCGGCGGCACTCCGCTTGCCGTTGTTCGCGACGGAAAGCTGCTCGGCGTCGTGCAGTTGAAGGATATCGTCAAGGGCGGCATCCGCGAGCGTTTTGCAGAATTGCGCCGCATGGGCATCCGCACGGTCATGATTACCGGCGACAACCCGATGACGGCGGCCGCGATTGCTGCCGAGGCGGGCGTGGACGACTTCCTCGCCCAGGCAACACCGGAAAACAAGCTGCAGCTCATTCGCGAGGAGCAGGGCAAGGGCAAGCTGGTCGCCATGTGCGGTGACGGCACCAACGACGCTCCGGCGCTGGCCCAGGCGGATGTCGGTGTCGCCATGAACACCGGCACGGTCGCCGCCCGCGAGGCCGGCAACATGGTCGACCTCGACAGCGACCCGACCAAGCTCATCGAGATCGTCGAAATCGGCAAGCAGCTTCTCATGACCCGCGGCGCGCTGACGACGTTTTCGATCGCCAACGATATTGCCAAGTATTTCGCCATCATCCCGGCGATGTTCCTGGCCTTCTATCCGCAGCTCGGCGTGCTCAACATCATGGGTCTTGCAACGCCCCAGAGCGCCATCCTTTCGGCGATCATCTTCAACGCGCTGATCATCATCGCCCTGATCCCACTCGCGTTGAAAGGCGTGCGCTATCGCCCGGTCGGCGCCGGTGCGCTGCTCTCCCGCAACCTGCTTATCTACGGTGTCGGCGGCATCATCGTCCCCTTCATCGGCATCAAGGTGATCGACGTCGTCATCACGGCAATCGGTCTCGCCTAAGGAGTCATAAAAATGCTCAAGCAACTTCGTCCGGCCATCGTCCTGCTCGTCGCCACGACGGCCATCACCGGCCTCGCCTATCCCTTCGCCATGACAGGCGTCGCGCAGGCGATCTTCCCGCAGCAGGCCAATGGCAGTCTGGTCGAGAAGGATGGCCAGGTGATCGGCTCGTCGCTGATCGGTCAGTCCTTCACCAGTGAGAAGTATTTCCACGGTCGTCCCTCTGCGGCTGGCGATGGCTACAATGCTGCCGGCTCCTCCGGATCGAACCTCGGCCCGACCAGCGCCAAGCTGATCGACCGCGTCAAGGCCGATTACGAAGCGGCCAAGGCGACCAATCCGGATACGGAAGTGCCGATCGATCTCGTGACGGCATCAGGCAGCGGACTTGATCCGCATGTGTCGCCTGAGGCCGCCTACTTTCAGGTGCCGCGCGTCGCCAGGGCGCGTGGTATGGACGAGGCGGCAGTCCGGACTTTGGTCGATAGTCATGTCGAAGACCGCGAGTTCGGTGCCCTTGGCGAACCGGTGGTCAACGTGCTGGCGCTCAATCTGGCGCTTGACCAGACGTATCCATAAATTGAAATAGGCGCAATATCGCATCGGACGGACATCGGTTGATGATCGTCCGATGCGCCCGAGAGATTTCAACCCATGCCGGACGACACGCGCGAAATGCTGAACAGGCCATCGCCGGATGCATTGCTGGAGAATGCCGAGCGGGAGACGCGAGGCAGGCTGAAGATCTTTCTCGGTGCCGCCCCCGGCGTGGGCAAGACCTACGAAATGCTGATGTCCGGCCGTGCGCTCCGGGTGGATGGTGTCGACGTGGTCGTCGGTGTCGTGGAAACTCATGGCCGCAGGGAGACCGAGGCGCTTCTCGACGGTTTCGAGATCATTCCGCGTAAGCGGATCGACTATCGCGGGCAGTTTCTCGAGGAAATGGACATCGACGCCATTCTGGCCCGGCGTCCGGCGCTGGTCCTCGTCGATGAACTTGCGCATACGAACGCCGCCGGCAGCCGCCATCCCAAGCGCTACATGGATGTGCAGGAGATCCTTTCGCAGGGGATCGATGTCTATTCGACGCTCAACATCCAGCATGTCGAGAGCCTGAACGACGTCGTTGCCCAGATCACCCGTATCCGGGTTCGCGAGACGGTGCCGGATTCCATCATCGACCGCGCCGATGACGTGGAGATCATCGACCTCACGCCCGACGACCTGATCAAGCGGCTGAAGGACGGCAAGGTCTATGTGCCGACGACGGCGCGCCGGGCAATCGAGAACTACTTTTCGCCGGGCAATCTGACGGCGCTTCGTGAGTTGGCGCTGCGGCGAACCGCGCAGCGGGTGGACGAGCAGCTTCTCAACCACATGCAGGCGCATGCGATCTCCGGCCCGTGGGCGGCGGGCGAGCGCATTCTGGTCTGCCTCGATCACAGCCGCAACGGCGCGAGCCTCGTGCGCTATGCCCGGAGGCAGGCCGAACGCCTCCGCGCGCCCTGGGCCGTGCTGCATTTCGAGACACCGCAGTCGATCAACCTTTCCGAAGAGGACAAGGACCGGCTCGCTGCCAACATGCGGCTTGCCGAACAGCTTGGGGCCGAAACCGTGACGCTTCCCGGGCTTCGTGTCTCGCGGGAGATCATCGCTTATGCCCATGCCAACAATTTCACCCATATCGTGGTGGGACGGCCGGGCAAGCCGCGATGGCGGCAGCTCTGGCAGGGTTCGGTCACCCATGATCTGATCCGTCACGCGGGCGATATCAGCGTCCATGTGATTTCCAACGATGCGAAGGAACACGATCCGCGGCGCGGCATGAAGCCGGCATCGCAGCCGAAGCCATTCCGCATCAAGCCCTACCTGAAGAGCACGCTCTTCATCGCGCTTGCGGTTGCGGTCGGAGTTTTGCTCGACCAGACGCTTGCTGTGCAGAACCTTGCCCTTGTCATCCTGATGGCGGTGATGGCGGCTGCGATCCGCGGCGGGCTTGGAGCCGGTCTCTATGCCTCGCTGCTTGGCGTCCTCTCCTTCAGCTTCTTCTTCCTCGAGCCGCGCTACACTTTCACCGTGCGGGACCCGGAAAGCCTCGTCGCGCTCTTTTTCTTCCTCGGCGTGGCGCTGGTTGCGTCCAACCTGACGGCGGCCGTCCAGCGGCAGGCCGTTGCGGCGCGCCAGAGGGCACGGACGACGGAAGATCTTTACCTCTTCTCGAAGAAGCTCGCCGGCACCGGCACGCTCGACGATGTGCTGTGGGCGACAGCATTCCAGATCGCGTCCATGCTGAAGGTGCGCGTCGTCATCCTTCTGCCTGAAAAGGGAACGATCGCCGTGAAGGCCGGCTATCCCCCTGACGATACGCTTGTCGATGCAGATATCGCCGCGGCAAAATGGGCATGGGAACATAACCGCCCAGCGGGCCGCGCCGCCGATACCCTACCGGGGGCAAAGAGGCTTTATCTACCGCTGCGAACGGGCCGCGAGGCCATCGGTGTCGTTGGCCTCGACAACGACAGGCAAGGTCCTCTGCTGACACCGGAGCAGCAGCGGTTGTTCGATGCCCTGGCCGATCAGGCAGCACTGGCCATCGAGCGCATCCAACTGGTTTCAGATGTCGACAAGGCGAAGCTGGCAGCCGAGACGGACCGGCTGCGCACGGCTCTCCTCACCTCCATCTCGCACGACCTCAAGACGCCGCTTGCCGCGATCATGGGTTCGGCGGGCACCCTCAAGGATTTCGGCGGCAGCCTGTCGGAGGAGGCGCGCAGTGAACTGCTCTCGACCGTCATCGACGAATCCGAGCGGTTGAACCGCTTCATTGCCAACCTGCTCGACATGACGCGCATCGGTTCCGGAGCGATGGAGCCGAATTACGCCCTGCATTTCGTCGGCGATATCGTCGGAACGGCGCTCAACAGGGCCGCGAAGATCAGCTCCCGGCATCGGGTCGTCGTCAACATTCCGGCCGATCTGCCGATGCTGAAGGTCGATGCCGTTCTCTTCGAGCAGGTGCTCTTCAACCTGATCGACAACGCCGCCAAATATGCCCCGGATGAAACGGTGATCGAGATACGCGGCGCGCGGGAAAATGGCTCGGTGACGCTTTCGGTGATCGACGAGGGGCCGGGAATTCCGGCCGACGACATCGAGCGGATCTTCGACAACTTCTACCGTGTCAGCAAGGGCGATCATGTGCGCGCCGGCACGGGGCTCGGTCTTGCAATCTGCCGCGGCTTCGTGGAAGCCATGGGCGGCACCGTCCGGGCGGCCAATCGCTCCGACCGGTCCGGTGCGGTTTTTACCATCCGAATGCCGGTGCCGGCCGAACTGCCCGTTCTGGGAGAAAGCGAATGACCAATTCAGCCGTCAGGGTGCTCATCGTCGATGATGAGCCGCCGATCCGCAAGCTGCTGCGCGTCGGCCTTTCCACCCAGGATTACGCGATCAGCGAGGCGATGAATGCCAAGGTCGCGATCGAGGCGGTGAAAACGGAAAAACCGAACCTCATCATTCTCGACCTCGGTTTGCCGGATATGCCCGGCCTTGATCTTCTGGCGAAGTGGCGGGGCGAGGGGCTGGATCTTCCCATCGTCATCCTGTCGAGCCGCACAGACGAGGCCGGCATCGTCAAGGCGCTCGAACTTGGCGCCGACGACTATGTTACCAAGCCCTTCGGCATGAACGAACTCGTCGCCCGCATTCGTGTCGCCCTTCGTCACCGGTTGCAGAGCCAGGGGGAAAAGCCTGTCTTCCAGACCGGCGATCTTTCGGTCGATCTGGTCAAGCGCATCGTGAAGGTGGCGGGCAGGGAAGTGAAGCTCTCGCCCAAGGAATACGACATCCTGCGCATCCTGGTGCAGCATGCAGGCAAGGTGTTGACCCACCGTTTCCTGCTGGAACAGGTGTGGGACAGCCTCACGGACGTCCAGTATCTGCGTGTCTATGTCCGCCAGCTTCGCCAGAAAATCGAACAGACGCCTGACCAGCCGCGTTACATCCTGACTGAAACCGGTGTCGGTTACCGGTTGCAGGAAGGCCAGTAAGGTCCATATTCCTCAAAACATGGATAGCATCATGAAGCTCCGAGATTGCCTTCCGGCAGAAAACGTCGTGGTCGGCCTGCAGGCCACCACCAAGGCCGGTCTGATCAGACAGCTTTCCGAGCTGGCGGCAGGCAGGTTGCCGATCACCGCCGAGGAAATCTCGAAGGCGCTTCTGGGGCGGGAAAGGCTGGGGTCCACCGGCATCGGCGATGGTATTGCCGTGCCGCACGCGCGCGTGAAGGGTCTTGATAGGCATTTCTGCCTGTTCGCCCGTCTTGCCAAGGCGGTGGATTTCGAGGCGGTCGACGAGTTGCCCGTCGATCTCGTTTTCGTGCTGCTCAACCCGGACAATCAGCCCAATCACCTGAACATCCTCTCCGGCATCGCCCGGCAGATGCGGGAGGATAAGGTTGCCCAGGCCGTTCGCATGGCGATATCGCCGGCGGACATCTATCGCGAGTTATGTCCGCCGGATCGCTGATCGGCCTGATTCCTGGCGTCAGGCGTAACGGCTGATCGCAAGGTCGGTGGCGTCGATCTCAGCCTTGCGGCCGCTGACGATGTCGCTGATCACGCGGGCGGAACCGCAACTCATCGTCCAGCCGAGCGTGCCGTGACCGGTGTTCAGGAAAAGGCCCTGGATCTTGGTCGGGCCGATGACTGGGGTGCCATCCGGCGTCATCGGACGAAGGCCCGACCAGAAGAGCGCCTGCGATACGTCGCCGCCCGGGAAGAGATCGGTGACGGAGTGCTCGAGCGTGCGGCGGCGGGCAAGCCCAAGGTCGTTGGTATAGCCCGAGATTTCCGCCATGCCGCCGACGCGGATACGATCTCCGAGGCGGGTGATGGCGATCTTGTAGGTTTCGTCCATGACAGTCGATTCTGGAGCGCGGCTGACATCCGTGATCGGGATCGTCAAGGAGTAACCCTTGACCGGATAGACCGGCAGGCTGATGCCGACCTGCTTGAGAAGCAGCGGCGAGAAGCTGCCGAGCGCCACGACTACGGCGTCGCCGCGCACCGGCGCTCCGTCCGTCACGATGCCGCGCACGCGGCCTCTTTCGATGTCGAAGCCCTTGATGGTGGTGCCGTACTGGAACTTGACGCCGAGTTCTGCGGCCTTTTCGGCGAGCGCATTGGTGAACTTGAAGCAGTCACCGGTTTCGTCCTTCGGTGTCAGAAGACCGCCGACGATCTTTTCGCGGACGTGCCGGAGAGCGGGTTCGACCCGGATGCAACCTTCCGGATCCAGAACTTCATAAGGGATGCCGTCCGCGGCAAGCGCCTTCACGTCCTTTGCCGAGGCGTCGAGCTGATCCTGTGTGCGGAAGAGTTGCAGCGTTCCCTGCATGCGCTCGTCATAGGCAAGGCCGGTTTCCTCGCGCACGGCGGCGAGCGAGGTTCGGCTGTAATCGGCGAGACGGAGCATGCGGCTCTTGTTGAGCGCATAGCGATCCGTGGTGCAGTTCGCCAGCATCTTGAACATCCACGACAGCATGGCCATGTCCAGCTTGGGGCGCAGGATCAGCGGTGCATGTTCCATGAAAAGCCACTTCATGGCTTTCAACGGAATTCCGGGTGCGGCCCAGGGCGAGCAATAGCCGAACGATACCTCGCCGGCATTGCCGAAGCTTGTTTCGAGTGCCGGACCGGGCTGGCGGTCGACGACGACGACCTCATGTCCGGCCTTTGCGAGCTGATAGGCGGACGTCACGCCGACTACGCCGGCGCCGAGAACGATGACTTTCATGATTGCCTCAATGACAGAAGAGAAATGTTAGCGGTATTGGCGGCGGTAGCGGTGGCCGAGACTGGTCAGCATCTCATAGGAAATCGTTCCGGCATCTGCGCCGAGCATTTCCAGCGTCTGGTTCGGGCCGATGACCTCGACCAGACTGCCCAGTGACAGCGTGCCTGCGGGCAGGGCAGAGATATCGATCGTGATGCTGTCCATGGATACGCGGCCGACGATTGGCAGGCGCACGCCATTGTAATAGACGGCGCCGCGGTCGCTCAGGCTGCGCGGCAGGCCATCGGCATAACCGGCGGCGATGGTCGCAAGCCGCATCTCGGTTTGGGCCACATAGGTCGCGCCATAGCCGACACGGGCACCGGCGGGAACGGTCCGCGTCTGGATTACCGCCACATCGAGGCGGACGACCGGTTCCATCGGATTGATTTCGCCATTGTTCGGCGCACCGCCATAAAGGGCGATGCCGGGGCGGGCGAGCACGCCGTGATATTCGCTGCCGAGGAAGACGCCGCCGGAATTGGCAAAGCAGACGCTGAATGCAGGAAATTCTTCTGCGATCCGGCGCATTTCCGCAAGCTGGTCGCCATTCTGCTGGCTGTTTTCATCATCGGCGGAAGCCAGATGGCTCATGATGAAGAGAATTTCGATGTCCTTGTTGCCGCGCAGTTCATCAGCCAGAAGGGCACGTTCTTCCGGCGGGAAGCCCAGCCGGGACATGCCTGTGTCGAACTGCAGCACGGCGGGCAGGCGGCGATTGAGCGCGCGCGCGGTCGCAGACCACAGCTGCAACTGTTCCATCGAGTTCAGCACCGGGATGATGCCGGCTTCGGCGGCCGGTGTCTCGTTGCCCGGTTGCAGCCCGTTCAGGACGAAGATGCGAGCTTCTTCCGAGAGATGCGGCTTGATCTCGGTCGCCTCGCAGAAATGGGCGACGAAGAAATGGCGGCAGCCGGCGGCAAGAAGCGTGGCTGAGATTCTTGCGGCGCCGAGTCCGTAGGAGTCGGCCTTGACCACGGCTGCGGCCTTGGCCGGTGATACGGCGGCCGAAAGCTTCTCGTAATTGCGGCTGATGGCGCCGAGATCGATGGTGAGATAGCCGGACGCGCCTTCATCGCTCGTCCGTTCTCGAATGCGGTTGTTCCAGATGGCGTTGTCCACGTCGTTCCCTCATTTTATCGGACAAGGATATTGAAACAATCGGAGAATTTTCCATTGATTTGCGCCGTATTGTTCGATGAAATAAATCATCGTGAAACGATCTTCGAATTTATGGAATAATCTGCATGAGCGCTCTGGACGCCGTCGATCGCAATCTCCTGCGCCTCCTGCGGCTTGATGCCCGCATGAGCAATGCGGCGCTGGCCGCCGAGGTCGGGCTTTCGCCTTCAGCCTGCCTGAGGCGGATCAAGCTTCTGGAGAAATCCGGTGTCATCAGGGGCTACACCGCGCTTGTCGACAGCGGCCAGATGGAGAATTCCATCGCCGTGATCGTCAACATCACGCTGGAGCGGCAGACCGAGGATTACCTCAATCGCTTCGAGGCGGCTGTGCGTAAGCACCCGGAGATCCAGGAGTGTTTCCTGATGACCGGCGGTTCCGATTACCTGCTGAAAGTAGAAGTCGCCAATGCCGGCGAGTTCGAGCGCATCCACAAGGAGATTCTCTCGACCATGCCGGGTGTGCTGCGAATCCATTCGAGCTTTTCGATCCGCGATGTTCTCGCCACCCGCGCCAAAACCTCCCGCAACAGACAGCCACTGGCGCGATAGAAAAGCCGATTACGACGATGAGGCCTTCGAGATTACCTTGGTGCGATCGATATCGTCGGATGACGTGACGACCTTGGGGCCTGCTGATCCGGGTTCGTCGGCGACCTCGCGGATCCATTCGCGGAGAATCGCGACAAGCAGCGCCATCAGCACAGGGCCGACGAAGAGGCCGAGGAAGCCCATGGTCTTGACGCCGCCGATCAGGCCGAAAAACGTCGGCAGGAACGGGAGCTTGATCGGACCTCCGACGAGATGCGGGCGTAGTGTCTTGTCGACGATGAAGAGTTCCGTCGTGCCCCAGACGAACAGGGCGATACCTGGGCCGACCGACCCGCTGGCGAGGAGGTAGATGGAAACCAGCGTGAAGCTCAGCGGTGCGCCGCCGGGGATGAGGGCCATGACGCCGGTGATGAGCCCGAGCGTCACAGCGGATGGCACGCCGGCCAGCCAGTAGGCGACGCCGAGCACGACGCCTTCGCCGATTGCGATGATGGTCATGCCGGTCACCGTCGAGCTGATCGTCATAGGCACGATCCGCGACACGCGCTCCCAGCGGTTAGGCAGTATGCGCTCGCCGAGCTTGTCGAGCTGGGCGGCGAGGTAGCTGCCGTCGCGATAGACGAAGAACAGGGTGATCAGCATGAACAGCAGTGTCAGGAACCACTGGAAGGCCGAGGTGCCGAAAACCAGCAGGCCTCTGTAGATGCTGCCGATATTCGAGCCGCTCGTCAGTTGGACCAGCTCGCCGAGACCGCCGGGATGACCGAGATACTTATCCCATTGTTCCAGCAGGGATACACCGATGATCGGAAGGGCACCCAGCCATTGTGGTGCGGGAGCGCCGGTCGCATTGGCCTGAACCGCCCAGGCGGCCCAGATCTTGATTTCCTGCACGGCATAAAAGGCGGCGAGCGAAATTGGAACCACAATGAAGGATATGACGGAAACGATCGCAATCGTCGCGGCGAGAGTGCGATTGCCGCTGACGGATTCGAGCAGGCGACGATAAAGCGGCCAGCTGGCAAAGCCGATTACCAGTGCTGCCAGCACCGGCACGACGAAGCCGTGAAAGAAATAAACCCCGGCGAGCAGTACGAAGACGAGAAGCCAGCGGGCTGCCGATCGCGGACCCACGAGGAATGCCGGATCGTCGTGGTCATTGTCGGACGGACTGGGCGTTTTCACGGCCTTTTCACCTTCATGCATGGTCTCTTGCGCATTTCGGTTCCAGTTGACCTTATCCGGACTCGCGGCGCAATGACTTTGTTCGGTTTCGCGAGCGCGGCGAAGCTTTCTTGCGCACCGTCCCGAGCGTGGCCTGCATAACAGGTGGTCGGACTGATTTGAAGTTCACAAAACGTTTTCGCGGTGATGAAAAATGAGTGTATATGCATTGCTTATACACTTTTAACGGGTATATATTTACATATAATAGTACTATTGCTAGCGTCACGACATGCCGAACCTGCGGAGGGCAGGTCAGGCAATTTTGGGGAGGAAATCATGTCTGTTCTATCGAAACTCGCGCTTGGCGCGGGTGTGTCTATCCTTTTGTCCACGACTGCGATGGCGGCTGATCTGACGGTCGGTTTTTCGCAGATCGGATCGGAATCCGGCTGGCGTGCGGCGGAAACGTCCGTGACCAAGGCCGAAGCCGAAAAGCGTGGTATCGATCTCAAGTTCGCCGATGCGCAGCAGAAGCAGGAAAACCAGATCAAGGCGATCCGTGGCTTCATCGCCCAGGGCGTCGATGCGATCCTCGTCGCGCCGGTTGTCGCTACCGGCTGGGAAGCGGTTCTCGGCGAAGCCAAGGATGCCAAGATCCCGGTCATCCTGCTCGATCGCGGTGTCGATGCATCGCAGGATCTCTACCTGACCTCGATCGCTTCCGATCAGGTCGAGGAAGGCCGTGTGGCCGGACGCTGGCTGACTGAAACCGTGAAGGACAAGGACTGCAAGGTCGTCGAACTGCAGGGCACCGTCGGCTCCACGCCGGCGATCAACCGCAAGAAGGGCTTCGAGGAAGCTATCGCCGATCACAAGAACGTCTCGATTGCCCGCAGCCAGACCGGCGACTTCACTCGCTCCAAGGGCAAGGAAGTCATGGAAGGTTTCATCAAGGCCGAGAATGGCGGCAAGGGCATCTGCGCAGTCTACGCCCATAACGACGACATGGCCGTCGGCGCGATCCAGGCCATCAAGGATGCCGGCCTGAAGCCGGGCTCCGACATTCTCGTCGTCTCCATCGACGCCGTTCCGGACATCTTCGCTGCCATGGCCGCAGGCGAAGCCAACGCCACGGTCGAACTGACGCCGAACATGGCCGGGCCTGCCTTCGATGCGCTCGCAGCCTATCTGAAGGACGGCAAGGAGCCGGCGAAGTTCATCATCACCGAGTCGAAGCTCTACACCCCTGCCGATAACCCCCAGGGTGAATACGACGCCCGCAAGGGTCTCGGGTACTGATCTTTCTGCCCAGACTGGGGCGCCAGCAATGCCGGCGCCCCTTGCATTGCAGATGAGGTCGGCGAAATATCGTCGCGGAGTGAGGGGGAAGGCTATGGAGACAGTGGATCCGGGCACGGATTTCGTGCTGGAGGCGCGCGGTGTCGGCAAGATATTCGGCCAGAACCGTGCGTTGAACGATGTGACGCTGGGTTTGCGGGCGGGAGAGGTGCATGCCCTTCTGGGTGAAAACGGCGCCGGCAAGTCGACGCTGATCAAGATCCTGACCGGAGCCTATCAGCCGGATGCCGGCGAAGTCGTGCTCGATGGCAAGGCGGTGCAGTTTCGCGATCCCCTGGATGCCCAGTCCCATGGCATCGGAACCGTTTACCAGGAAGTCAACCTTCTTCCGAACCGCTCCGTCGCGGAAAATCTCTATCTCGGCCATCAGCCGACGCGCTTCGGTTTCGTGCGCAAGTCGCTGATCGCGCGCAATGCCCGCGCGCTTCTTGCGCGTTACGGCCTCGACATCGATGTCGAGGCGGAGCTTGGCAGCTATTCGGTCGCCGTGCAGCAGATCGTTGCCATCTGCCGGGCCGTCGAGCTTTCCGGCAAGGTGCTGGTGCTGGACGAACCCACGGCAAGCCTCGACCGTCACGAGGTCGACAGGCTGTTCGAGGTGATCGCCGCGCTAAAGGCCGAGGGGCTTGCGATCGTCTTCATCACCCATTTCCTCGATCAGGTCTTTTCGATTTCCGACCGCGTGACGATCCTGCGCAATGGTCGCCTCATCGGCACGCGTCCGCTTGCTGGCCTGACGCGCACCGATGTCGTTCGCATGATGCTTGGCAAGGATGTCAGCTTCGTTCCCGCCGTGACCGGCATAGAGGAGCGTGAGGCCGGCCCCGCCATGGTCGAGTTCGATGGTTGCGGCAAGAGCGGCAAGGTGAAGCCGTTCTCGGTGCGCATCCACAAGGGCGAGGTGGTCGGCGTAGCCGGGCTTCTCGGATCGGGCCGTACGGAAATGGCGCGTGTCATGTTCGGCGTCGATCCTTCCGACAGCGGGGAGATCCGCATGGGAAAGAAGCGCATCGACCTGAAGAACCCGGTGCAGGCCATTGCACACGGCTTCGGCTTCTGCCCGGAGGACCGCAAGGCGGAGGGTATTCTCGGGGATCTCTCGGTGCGCGAAAACATCGTCATCGCGCTGCAGGGCAAGCTTGGTTGGTTCCGGGCACTCAATCGCGACGAGCAGATGGAAATCGCGGGCAGGTTTGCCGAGGAACTCGATATTCGTGCCGCCTCTCATGATATGCCGGTGAAGCTTCTGTCCGGTGGCAACCAGCAAAAGGTGATCCTCGCCCGCTGGCTGGCGACAGATCCGGATTTCCTTATTCTCGACGAGCCGACGCGCGGCATCGACGTCGGCGCCCATGCCGAAATCGTCCGCACCATCAATCGCCTTCGTGAAGACGGTCTGGCACTGATGGTCATCTCGTCCGAACTAGATGAAATCGTTGCCTATTCGTCCCGCGTCGTCGTCATGCGCGACCGCGAGATGGTGGCGGAACTGCATGGCGACCAGATAACGCCGGCGGTCATCGTCCAGGCAATCGCCGCCCAGCCCGAAGGAGAAACCGCATGATCGCAGGCCGGCTGACACGGGCTATAAACCCGCAAACCATTGCCCTGCTCGGCGTGCTGTTCATCAACTGGCTGCTGTTTCCGGGTTTCTTCGATATCACTTGGCAGGACGGTCGGCTGTTCGGCAGCATGATCGACGTGCTCAATCGCGGTGTCCCCGTGGCTATCCTTGCCATCGGCATGACCGCGGTCATCGCGACCAAGGGCGTCGACCTCTCGGTTGGCGCTGTCATGGCGATTTCGGGCGCCGTGGCGGCCACCATGGTGACGGCCGGTTATCCGGGCTACATTGCGGTGTCTGCGGCACTCGCCGCCGGCCTTGTCTGCGGGTTGTGGAACGGCATTCTCGTGACTTTCCTCGAAATCCAGCCGATCGTCGCAACGCTGGTGCTGATGGTGGCGGGGCGCGGCATCGCGCAGCTCATCACGGAAGGTTCCATCGTGACCTTCTCGGATCCGATCCTGATCTTCCTTGGCACGGGTTCCCTCTTCGGCCTGCCCATGCCTGTGCTGATTGCCGCATGCCTGCTGATCATCAGCGTTGTGGCGGTGCGATCCACCGCAATAGGTCTCTTCATCGAGGCCGTCGGCGTCAACCGGACCGCGGCCAGCCTGGCCGGCATTCACAGCCGGCTGCTGCTGCTTGCGATCTACACCTTCTCCGGTTTCTGCGCCGCCATCTCGGGTATCATCGTTGCCGGCGACATCAGGGGCGCGGACGCCAACAATGCCGGTCTCTGGCTTGAGCTGGATGCGATCCTTGCCGTTGTGATCGGCGGCACGTCGTTGCTCGGCGGTCGCTTCTCGATCGCCATGTCGGTGATCGGCGCGATCATCATCCAGGCCATGAACACAGGCATTCTCGTGTCGGGCTTTCCGCCCGAATTCAACCTCGTGGTCAAGGCCGGTGTCATCATCCTCATCCTGCTGATGCAGTCTCCGCTCGCAGGGCGGCTCGTCGAAGCCCGGCGCAACCGTCGCCTTCTTTCCGGAAAATCCTCATGAACCGCAGCCTTCGTCCTCTGGCGGCAACCGCCCTGATCTTCGCGCTCGCCTATGCGGCCAGCGTCCTGCAATATCCCGGAATGTTCTCGACGCGTGTCCTCGGCAACTTCCTGACCGACAATGCATTTCTCGGCATCGCGGCAGTCGGCATGACCTTCGTGATCCTTTCCGGCGGCATCGATCTTTCCGTCGGCGCGGTGATCGGCTTCACCGGGGTCATGATCGCGGTTCTGGTGTCGTGGTATGGCTATCATCCGCTCGTCGCCTTCGCCGTGGCACTGGGGCTTTCCGCGGCTTTCGGAGCGGCGATGGGTGCTGCCATCCATTATCTTCAGGTGCCATCCTTCATCGTGACGCTAGCGGGGATGTTTCTTGCGAGAGGTGTCGCATCGGTGATCACGCAGGATTCCATTCCGGTCACCCACGCATTCTATTCCAGCGTCTCCTCCACCTATTTCCTCATGCCCGGAGGCGGGCGGATCAGCCTGATCGGCGGGCTGATGATCCTGGTCTTCATCGTCGGTGCCTTGCTTGCACACCGCACGCGCTTCGGCTCATACGTCTACGCTCTCGGTGGCAACACCACGTCGGCACAGTTGATGGGCGTTCCGGTGGCGCGCACCACGATCCTCGTCTACACGCTCTCTGCGACTTTATCGGGTCTCGCGGGCATTGTTTTTTCGCTGTATACCTCCGCCGGCTATCCGTTGGCGGCGGTGGGTGTAGAGCTTGATGCCATCGGGGCCGTGGTCATCGGGGGAACCCTGCTGACGGGCGGTTACGGCTTCGTCTTCGGAACCTTCATCGGCGTCATGCTGCAGGGGCTCGTGCAGACCTACATCATCTTCGACGGTACGCTTTCGAGCTGGTGGACGAAGATCGTCATCGGCGGACTGCTGTTCGTCTTCATCGTATTGCAGCGGCTGGTCTTCTCGGCTTCCTCGGCACGGGCAAAGGGCTTTTGGAAATTGAAACATGAGTGAACCAGGTAGCCTGATCCGCGCGCGTTCCGGGCGGTCGGCTGCACCCAACTTTCATTCGTTCATCATCAACGAGATCGGGGCCGGCATCGTTTCCGGCCGCTTTCCCGTGGGTTCCATCCTGCCCAGGGACGCCGAGCTTATGGACATCTATGGCGTTTCCCGAACCGTGCTGCGGGAGGCGCTGAAGACGCTTGAGGCCAAGGGGCTGGTCGAGGCCCGGCCAAAGGTTGGAACGCGAGTCTCGCCGAAGAGCCGCTGGCAGCTCTTCGACCAGCAGGTGCTGCTCTGGCATTTCGAAGCGGGCCTCGATCCGCAGTTCGTCGGTTATCTCTTCGATGTCCGTCGCCTGCTGGAACTGGAAACGGTACGTCTTGCCGCAAAACTGCGCACCGCCGATCACATCCGCATGCTCTACTACTGGCTCCAGCAGATGAGCGTGTCGCGCGGCATGGCTGATTCCTTTGCGCTCGCGACCCTGGAGCTTCATCGCATCCTCGCGGATACCTCACAGAACCCCATGCTTCGGGCGGCGCTGGGTGTGACAGAGTTCACGCTTGCCGCCGCCATGCCCGTCGGAGACAGCCGCGATAACAGCGTTTTCTACGAGACCGCGATCAACCGGCGGCGCAATCTCGTGCAGGCCGTGGAGGCGGGCAACGCTGCCGAGGCGGAGACGAGCATCCTGCAGGCGATCGAGGCGGATCTTGCCGGAGCGCGGGCCCGCAGCGCTGCCGGGATATTGCAAAACGATCATTGATTTCAGTGGCTTCCCTTCTGTTCTCTCGCCGCGAGCGGCATGAAAAGGTTTACAAGCGAATTCCGATATTAACCATTTGTTAACCATGGCGAGGGTACTTACGGTCAACGATTTGTTTACGTAGATGACCAAAGTGCTAACAGACGCCCGCTCGATCCGAATCAAAGGTCGCTCCTTCCTGGCGGTCGTATTGTCGCCGGACATGCCGCTTGATCAGTGGCTGGAAAGGCTCGACGATCTTGCCGCGCGTTCGGCGGGTTTCTTCCTGTCCAGGCCTGTCGTTCTCGACGTGAGTGAGCTGTCGCTCGACAAGGCGCAGATCAAGGATCTTCTCGCCGAGCTTGCCGCGCGCAATGTCAGCATCATGGGTATCGAAGGCGCGCGTCCCTCGGCCATCGGGCCGGGAATGCCGCCGGCGCTGAAGGGTGGCCGCCCGGCATCGGACTTCGAGATCACGCCCTCGGAGTCGGCTGACGAGCCGGAAGAGAAGAAGGAAGAAAGCGCGCCTGTGCTGGTGCCGGAAGTGCGTCCGGTGCTGCAGTCGCTGGTTATCCGTGAGCCGGTGCGCTCGGGGCAATCGGTGATTTTTCCGGAAGGCGACGTGACGATCATCGGATCGCTCGCCTCGGGCGCCGAGGTTATCGCCGGTGGGTCGGTTCATATCTACGGCGCGTTGCGCGGCCGCGCCATGGCGGGGTCGCTCGGAAACGCCGAAGCACGCATTT
Source organism: Rhizobium sp. ACO-34A (assembly GCA_002600635.1). Lineage (NCBI taxonomy): Bacteria > Pseudomonadati > Pseudomonadota > Alphaproteobacteria > Hyphomicrobiales > Rhizobiaceae > Rhizobium > Rhizobium sp. ACO-34A. Next base: position 229,700 of record CP021374.1, read on the forward strand.
TCTGCCGCAAGCTCGAAGCGGAGCTGGTCGCTATCGACGGCATCTACAAGATGGCCGAAGACCTGCCCGCCGCACTTCGCGGTCAACCCGTACAGCTATGGCTCGAAGACGATTCGATCATGGCAGCAAAAGTTATCTGAGCCGATGCCGGCCGAAAACAGGAGAGCAAGATGGGGAAGGTAATCGTCGTCACTTCAGGCAAGGGCGGGGTCGGCAAGACGACCACGACTGCCGCGCTCGGCGCGGCCCTGGCGCAGCGGAATGAAAAGGTTGCAGTCGTGGACTTCGATGTCGGCCTGCGCAACCTCGACCTCGTCATGGGGGCGGAGCGCCGAGTGGTCTACGATCTGGTCAACGTGATCCAGGGCGACGCCAAGCTGCAGCAGGCTCTGATCCGCGACAAGCGGCTTGAGACGCTCTTCCTGCTTCCGGCCTCCCAGACACGCGACAAGGACAACCTGACGCCCGAGGGTGTCGAGTGGGTCATCAACGAGCTGCGTCGTTATTTCGACTGGATCATCTGCGACAGCCCGGCCGGCATCGAACGCGGTGCGACGCTTGCCATGCGGCATGCGGACGTCGCCGTCGTCGTCACCAACCCGGAAGTCTCCTCCGTCCGCGACAGCGACCGCATCATCGGTCTTCTGGACGCCAAGACCCTCAAGGCCGAACGCGGCGAGCGCATGGAAAAGCACCTGCTGCTGACCCGCTACGACCCCGCCCGCGCCGAGCGTGGCGACATGCTGAAGGTGGATGACGTCCTCGAAATCCTGTCCATCCCGTTGCTCGGCATCATCCCGGAAAGCATGGATGTGCTGCGTGCCTCCAATATCGGTGCGCCGGTTACGCTCGCCGATGTCCGCAGTGCTCCGGCCATGGCTTATTTCGACGCGGCACGGCGTCTGGCGGGCGAAACCCTGCCGATCACCATTCCGGGAGAAAAGCGCGGGATCCTCGGCAAGATCTTCGCCCGGAGGGCAGCATGAGCATCTTTCGGCTTTTCACCCGGCAGAGATCTGCTCCGATGGCGCGGGAGCGCCTGCAGGTCCTTCTCGCCCATGAACGCGCCTCATCTGGCTCGGATCTGGTGGCAACGCTGCGCGAGGAAATCCTCGCCGTCATCGCGAAGCACGTGGAGCTCGACAGCGATCGCGTGCAGGTGAAGATGGACCGCGACGAGCATTATTCGATCCTCGAGATCGATGTCGAAATCCCGCTCGAGACGACCATGCAGGCCGCCTGAGTTTTCAGGGCTTCGTCATGTGACAGGCCCATGGGATCTGTCTTTTCATTCAGGCTGTCGCCCTTGGGGCGGCGGCCTGATTGCTTTAGCGTTGGCGGGTTTTCGCGCCGAATGTTGTTACAATCTTAAGACTCATTTCATCCGTTTTCGATAACGAGATCATGGATAGATCGGAACGCCGCCGGTGTGCGGGGTTTCAGGCCGTGGAGTGCGGCCAAAGCAGCCTTTCAGGCGCATGAAGCATCCGAAGGAATGGCGATATGTGCGGCATTGCCGGCTATATGATCCCCCGCGAGGCACCGGCTATGCCGGCGCTGCTGCGGCGCATGGCCGGTGTCATCCGTCACCGCGGGCCTGATGCGACCGGCATTCATACCGCTCCGGGGATCGGCCTCGCCCACGCCCGTCTCTCCGTCGTCGACGTCGAGGGCGGCACCCAGCCGATGTCGCTTGCCGATGGCAGCGTTTGGATCTCCTTCAACGGGGAGATCTTCAACCACGTCGAGCTGCGCGAAAGCCTCAGGCAGCGTGGCCGCATCTTCCGCAGCCGGTCCGACACGGAAGTCATCCTGCACCTCTATGACATGTTCGGGCCGGATTGCGTCGATCACCTGAACGGCGATTTCGCCTTCGCGCTCTGGGACGCACGACGCGGGCGGCTGATGCTGGCGCGCGACAGAATGGGTGTCCGGCCGCTCTACTACACGGAAGCCTGCGAGGGGCTCTACTTCGGTTCCGAGATCAAGGCCTTGTTCGAGGTGCCCGGTATCGACCCGGAACCCGATCCCTTGGCGCTCGACCAGATCTTCACCTTCTGGTTCCCGCTCGCTCCCCGCACGCCCTTCAAGGACATTCTGGAACTTCCGCCCGGCCACATGCTGCTGGCCGAGGGGGGAACGACCAGGGTCCATTGCTACTGGCAGCCAAGTTTTCCCGATGCCGAAGAGGCCGGGCGAGGGGCGGATGAAGGCTCGGTCAAGGAGGAGCTGCGATCCCTGCTGACGGATGCGGTGCGTATCCGGCTCAGGGCCGATGATCCCTGCGGGGCCTATCTCAGCGGCGGGCTCGATTCCTCCCTGATTTCCGCAATCGCCGCGGAACTGTCGCCCCAGCCGCTGAAGACCTTTTCGGTCACTTTCGATGATGCCGAGTTCGACGAGGCGGGACCGCAGCAGATCGTCGCCAATGCGCTTGGGACGGATCACCATGCATTGCGATGCGCCGCCGGTGAAATCGGCAGGCTTTTCCCTGACGTGATCCGCCATGTCGAGCAGCCCCTGCTGCGCACCGGGCCGGTGCCGCTCTTTGCCCTTGCCGGTCATGTTCGGGAAAACGGGGTCAAGGCGATCCTGACAGGTGAGGGAGCCGACGAGGTCTTCGCCGGCTACGATATCTTCAAGGAAGCCAAGCTTCGCCGCTTCGTCGGGCGTCAACCCACCTCTCGCCGCAGGCCTCTGCTTTACCAGCGGCTTTATCCCTATCTGCCGCGCCTCAATCGCCAGTCACCGGCCTATCTCTCTGCGTTTTTTGCCGCGACGCCTCGTCCCGACGATCCGATCTATTCGCATCAGCCGCGGTTCCGGGTCACGGCAGGGGCCAAGCTGTTCTTTTCCCGCGCACTGTCCGATGACATCGGAAGTTACAGCGCGCTCGACGATCTTCGCGGTCGTCTGCCTGCCGATTTCTCGCGCTGGCACGAACTGCATCAGGCCCAGTATCTGGAAATGACCGGTCTTCTGCCGGGCTACATCCTCTCCGCCCAAGGCGACCGGGTGAGCATGGCCCATGGCATAGAGGGCCGCTATCCCTTCCTCGACCATCGGCTGGTGGAATTTGCCGCGCGCATTCCGCCGTCGATGAAGCTGAAGGGGCTCTGCGAAAAACACATTCTGCGCGAGGTGGCGGGAGACCTCCTGCCGGAGAGCATTCGCGATCGGCCGAAACAGCCGTACCGGGCACCTGATGGTGCAGCCTTTATCGGTGAAAGCACGCCCGCCTATGTGCGAGAGCTTCTCTCGGAGGGAACGCTTCGCGAGGCCGGGCTGTTCGATCCCGCAGCCGTTGGCCGGCTGTTCGGGAAGCTGTCGTCCGGTTCTGCGCCCAGCGCCCGCGACAGTATGGCGCTGACCGGCATCTTGTCGACGCAGCTATGGCATGAAAAATTTCCTCGCCCTGCGCTGGGCGAGAACGACGCGCATCCAAGGGGAGTGGCCGCTTCATGATCAATTCCAAGCTTTTGCAGACCGTTCGCGGCTTCATTGCCGACAATTTCCTTTTCCGCGCCGAGAACGAAGCGTTGGATGACGACCAGTCGCTGCTGGATAGCGGCATCGTGGATTCCACCGGCGTTCTGGAAATCATCGCCTTTCTCGAACAGACCTACGAAATCTCCATCGCCGACAGCGAGATTGTTCCCGAGAACCTCGATTCCGTCGGCCGCATCGCGGATTACGTGGAGCGCAAGCGCGCCGCCTGAGGTGCTGCCGGAGAGACGGAAAAGCCGATGCGCATCGAGGATCATTTGCGCGCAAGCGCCCGCAAGCTGCCTGAAAAGGTGGCGTTGATGGCGGGCGAGACACAGCTGACCTATTCCGGCCTTGATGAAGCGAGTGACAGACTGGCTTCTGTCTTGTTTCGGTCGGGTGTCAGACCTGGCGACCGGGTCGTGCTGCTTCTGGAAAACGGATCGGAATTCGTCACATCGCTCTTCGCAATCTGGAAGGCAGGCGCGGTTGCCTGTCCGCTGCATCCGTCCACCCGGGCGGAAAAGCTTGGACGCATCGTCGAAAGCCTCGGCGCTTCCGCTCTGGTGACGCAGGCTCGATTGCTGCCGACCGCACAAGCCGCTGTTGCGCGTCGTGACGGTTCGACTGTTCTGCTCGCATGGGGACTGGCGGAGGAGGCGCTGAACGAGGCCGCTGCCCGTTGTGAGCAGCTCCTTGCCGAGGGAACTGACGCCCCTGCATTGAATAATGACGAGCGCGCACTCGCTTTGATCCTTCATACCTCCGGCTCGACCGGCGAGCCGAAGGGAGTGATGCATACCCATGCGAGCCTCGGTGCTGCCTGCGCCTCGATCATCGTTTATCTCGGCAATGACGAGAACGATGTCGTCTTCAACGTCCTGCCGTTGTCCTTCGGCTACGGGCTGACGCAGGTTGTGACCATGGCCATGGTGGGCGGCACTCTGCATCTGGAAAAATCCTTCGCCTTCCCTGCCGCCATCCTCAAGCGACTGGCGGAAACGCGAGCGACGGGCCTGCCTCTGGTCCCTTCGATGGCTGCAGCGATTGCCAACATGAAAGAGCTGGAACCCGGCTTCCTGCCCGACATCCGTTACATCACCAGCGCAGCCGCGGCGCTGCCTCCGGCTATCGCCGGCAAGATCAGGCGGCTCTTTCCCGCTGCCCGGCTGCACATCATGTATGGCCAGACGGAATGCATCCGGGCCTTGAGCCTGCCGCCGGAAGCACTCGGTGCACATCCTGCCTCTGTCGGCTTCGCTATTCCGGGAACGGAGGCGTTCGTCATCGACGAGAATGGCGAACGGGCTGCTCCGGGAACGGTCGGCGAACTCTTGATACGCGGTCCCCACGTGATGACCGGTTACTGGAACGATCCCGATGCGAGCGCCACCAAGCTGCGGGAAGAGGCTGGCGGCGACAGCCGTATCCTGCAGACGGGGGATCTGTTTTCCGCCGATGAGAACGGGTTCCTGACCTTCGTCTCTCGCCGCGACGACATCATCAAGTCTCGTGGCGAGAAGGTCAGCCCGCAGGAGGTCGAGCGGGCGCTTTATGCCATCGAAGGAATCGTGGAGGCGGCCGTGACCGGAGTGCCGGATGACTTCCTTGGTCAGGCGGTGAAGGCCTTCGTTGTCTTGGCGCCCGGCGTCTCGCTCTCCCATCGGGACATCGTGCGCAGCCTCGCGCGGACACTGGAAGATTACATGCTGCCCCAGAGCACGGAGTTCTGCGAGAGCCTGCCGAAAACCGCATCGGGCAAATTGCGACTGGGACTGGCACAGGAAACGATTGGGGATTGAGGGATATGACGGGGTTCAGCGCAGACGAATTGCGGCTCGATGCAGATGGGGAGATCGCACGGATTTCCGGCTGGATGGTCGAGACCGTGGGAAAGACGTTGCGCAAGCGCGGCGTCGTGGTTGGCCTTTCCGGCGGGATCGACAGTTCGGTGACCGCCGCGTTGGCGGTCCGCGCGCTCGGGGCGGACAAGGTGTTCGGCATTTTCATGCCGGAAGATGAATCCGATCCGCAGAGCCTCGAACTCGGGCGGCAGCTTGCGGAGAAGCTTGGTATTTCGACCGCCGTGGAAAACATCGGCCCGATCCTTGTCGCCGCCGGTTGTTATACCCGCCGCGATACCTTCATCCGGGAGATCCTGCCGGAATACGGCGAGGGATGGCGATGCAAGGTGGTGTTGGAATCGGCTCTGTCCGGCCGGGGCTACAATATCTCCTGGCTGGTTGCCGTCGATCCCGATGGCCGCGAGTACAGGCAGCGCATGCCGCTCACCGTCTATCTCGGCATGATCGCGGCCGCGAACATGAAGCAGAGAACGCGCAAGCAACTGGAATACTACCACGCCGACCGCCTGAATTTTGCCGTTGCGGGAACGCCGAACCGGCTGGAATACGATCAGGGGTTCTTCGTGAAGAACGGTGACGGTGCCGCCGACCTGAAACCCATCGCCCATCTCTACAAGACGCAGGTCTACCAGTTGGCGGAAGCGCTCGGCGTTCCCGAGGGCATCCGTCAGCGGCCGCCGACCACCGATACCTGGTCGCTGCCGCAGACGCAGGACGAGTATTACTTCTCCCTGCCTTATCGCGAAATGGACCTCAGCCTCTACGCTCTCGACCGGGGAAAGAGCCTTGCGGATACGGCAGCCGTCGTCGGACTTTCGGAAGCCGAGGTAGAGGCTGTTTGGAAGAGCATCGAGGCGAAGCGTCGCGTTGCCGCCTATCTCGGCGCCCCGCCGCTGACCATGCTGGAGAAGACGCAAGGCGTCAGCTGAAGCGTTCGCCGATCAGTGGAGACCATGTTTCTCCCGCAAGACCGGTGATTAGGGCCTTGCCGCTATCGATCGCCTCGCGAATGTCAGGGTCTTTCGTCTGGGCAACCACGAAGGAACGGCCGAGGAACAGCGCCTTCTTGCGCAACAGGAAGGGTGTGAGCCATGGCTGGCCAGCACCGCGGATCGCGGCGCAGCCTGCATCGGCGGCGTGGTGAAGCATATCGTCCACCATGGCTTCCATCCGTTCAGGACGGGCGAGCGATTGCAGCACCCAGGCGATGCCACCGGGGCGGCCGTAATAGACATGGGCAGCAACCGGTGCTCCATCCGATCCATAGGCGACGCGACGCACGATCGGGCCGAACTGGCTCTTTTCCCTTGCCTGAGCGAGCAGCCAACCGAGAGATTGCCGGTTCCAGACGGGAGCAAGGGGAAAGGCGGGCGCCAGTGCTATCAGTGCTTCGGCAAGCTCGTCTTCCCCGACGGCCTGAAACGCCGGACCTTTTCCGCTCGACGTCTCAAGACCGAAGGAGGCACCGCCGCCCACTCGTGCGATCCGGTCGGCAAGCGCTCCGAAGGGCTTCAGCAATCTCGCGGCGGGGTGCACGCGGTTCAGGACATCGATGCCGGTAGACCCCGGCCGGAAAACCCTGAGCCAGTTCATGCTGTAGGCCGGGATCAGGTCGTGGCCGAGCTTGCGCCACATGCCGAGCGCCGTGGCGTTGGCTGTCTCGCTGATCGAGACATCCTGCGGACCTGAAAGAAAGGCCCGGATGAGACGTGCTCCGGCCAGCGGATTTTCCTTCGGGCGTTCCACCATCATGCTGCCGGCAAAAGCTGCGCGGATTTCCCGGCCACCGATGGTCATGCGGGCGGGATTGACGCCGATGAAGCCCGAGACCTTGCCGGCCTCGTTTACGAACACATGCGAAGGCAGGTCCGGGTCCGCGAAGAGATGGTCGATGAAAGTCTGCCGCAGAGCGGTCTCAAGTGCCGGCGAAGCTGCGGTCTCGTCACGAAACGTCCGCTGGAAAAGATCTGCGACCGGGGCCAGATCGTCTTTGGTCAAGGGACGGACGGTGGAAGCAGGACTGTTCAAGGGTTCAAATATCCAAAGAGCCTGAAATCGTGGAAATACCCGAGTTCTACACGACGTTGAGCCTCGTCGCGACTGCAATTTCCCCTGCAGAAGAGTGATAGAGGCCTTCCGGCCATGACGGAGTGACGCAGCCGCTGGGGAAATAAAGGCGTCCGTTACCAGACGGACCCGGGCAGCGCATCCAACGGTATCTTGAGATAGCGCTGGCCGCTTTCCTCCGGCTCCGGCAGGCGACCGCCGCGGATATTCACCTGAAGCGCATGCAGGATGAGTTTCGGCATTGGCAGGGTCTTGTCCCTCGCCGTCCTCAAGGTGACGAACGCAGCCTCGTCCTTGCCGTTGACATGCGCGTTGCCCCGCTTCTGTTCCGCAACGGTGGATTCCCACAGCGGTTCGCGCCCTCCCGGCTGATAGTCGTGACCGACGAAAAGCCTAGTGTCTTCGGGAAGCGACAGGATCTGCTGGATCGAGTTCCACAGCCGGCTTGCGCTGCCGCCGGGAAAATCGGCTCTAGCCGAACCGCTGTCGGGCATGAAGAGCGTATCGTGAATGAAGGCGGCATCGCCGATCACATAGGTAATCGAGGCGAGCGTGTGCCCGGGCGAAAAGAGCACGCGTGCCTCAAGCTCGCCTATCGTGAAATTGTCACCCTCAGCGAAAAGGCGGTCCCATTGGGAGCCGTCGGCCGGGAATTCGGGCCAGTTGTAGATGCCCTTCCAGAGTTCCTGAATTGCCGTGACATGACTGCCGATGGCCGTCGGCGCACCGGTCCGGCCTTTCAGGTAATGGGCGGCCGAGAAGTGATCGGCGTGAGGATGGGTGTCTAGGATCCATTCGAGTTCCAGTTCCTGCTCTTGGATGTAAGCAAGCAAGCGATCCGCATTGATCGTGGCCGTCGAGCCGGATTTCTCGTCATAGTCCAGCACCGGGTCGATGATGGCGCATTTGCGCGTTGCCGGATCGGAGACGACGTATTGCACGCTGAAAGTCCGCTTGTCGAAAAAGCCCTGAACGACCGGCTTGCAGCTCATGAAAAGTCTCCATTGTTTTCGAAGCGCGCCATCACTCAGGGCGTCGCGCGGTTGGGAAATAACATCGCTGAAAGACAGTTTTTCATTTGCCGTTTCGGTTCCGGGGCAGGCCGATATCTTCGTTGGTTTTCTCACGGCTGGCGAGAACCCTGCGCCTCATCTCTTCGGATGTGGTCGGGGTGGCGGAAAGGTTTCGGGCGCTGCAAACGAAGCCTTGAAACTCGTGTGCCGGGCGCGGACCATTTTTTCGCCATATGCGTTGACCAAAGGTAATCGTGTCCCGTCGATCGCTCGATTCCATATCAGCGGTCGCAACAGCTTTGAAGGAGTACAGGGATGAAAAAGATTCTTGCCGTGGCGCTCGTCGCCCTGCCGGTTCTGGCAGGCGCCGGAGTTGCCGTTTCGGCCGATGCCATCTCCCGTCAGGAACCGGTTCCGGATTTCAAGGAGCAGGATAGCCGCGGTGGCGTCCGGATCGGCTATCTCGATTGCTCGATCGGTGGCGGCGTCGGTTATGTTCTCGGATCCGCCAAGGAAGCCGATTGCGTATTTACCTCCGCCATCGGCAGCGAGCCGCTCGACCGTTACACCGGCGTCGTCCGCAAGATGGGTGTCGATGTGGGCTTTACCACCCGCAGCCGTCTGGTCTGGGCCGTATTCGCTCCGACTGCCGGCTATCATCATGGCTCGCTCGGCGGCCTCTATCAGGGCGCGACTGCGGAAGCGACGCTTGGTGCGGGCATCGGCGCCAACGTCCTCGTTGGTGGTACTTCCGGATCGATCCATCTGCAGACGATCAGCGTGAGCGGTCAGCTCGGCCTGAACCTTGCCGCGACCGGCACGTCCGTGACGCTCACACCGGAAAGCTGATCTCGCGGCATCGGCTGCCGGTCGAGCGATCGGCTGGTGGGCGAAATTCCGTGAAAAACAAGAAGGCGCGTCCAACGGGACGCGCCTTCTTGCATTCTGGATGGAAGAGATCAGCGCTTCAGGTGTTTGCCCAGCGCGCGGAATATCTGCAGCGTCTGCTGGTCAAGGTCGTCGTCGGCCGGAATGGGCTGGGAAGAAAGCTTGACCGCCGTCATTTCTGCGTCCGGATCGACATAGATCCATTGACCGTGAATGCCGATGGCGCAGAACTCGCCGGGCACATCGTCGGGGACGTACCACTTCGACCGGTAGCGACCGGAAGCGAAGAGGTCGGTGAGGTCGCCGCGCGCCCATGCCTGCCGGTCGCCGCCATTGAGGATGTCGTCGATCCAGCTTTCCGGGATGACCTGCCGGCCATCGACGCGACCCTTCAGCCGCATCAGCTCGCCGAAACGCGTGAGATCCGCAACCGTGGTGCAGATGCCGCCCGCGGTTCTGGCGCCGCCCTTTCGGTCTACGGTGATATAGGCGTCGCTTTCCGCACCCATCGGTTGCCAGATGTGGCGCGACAGCAGTTCCGCCATCGGCATGCCGCCGGCGCGTTCGAGGATCCAGCCGAGAACGTCGGAGTTGGGCGAAACGTAGTGAAACTTCTCTCCATGCGGACCGGCGTCGTGCGGAAGGGTCGCGACGAAGTCGTGTAGACCGCCTTCATATTCGAAAGCCTTTGGCGGATCCCAGTCCATCGCCACGCGGTAGCGGGCGACATCGCCCTTCGGATCGAGATAGTCCTCGATGAAGCGAACCGATACGGTCATATCCAGGATATGGCGGACCGTGCAGTCGCCATAGGCAGAGGAGGCCAGTTCCGGGACGTAACGGATCACCGGCTGGTCGACATCGAGTTCGCCGCGCTCGACCAGCACACCGGCAAGCGTGCCGGTGAGGGACTTGCTCACCGAAAAGACGATGTGGCGCGTCTCTGCGTCGGTGGTGGGGCCATACTGCTCGGCGATGATCCGGCCGCGATGCAGGACCATGAAGCCGTCGGTAAAGCTGTCGGCCAGAGCGGCGCTGATGGTCTTGCCACCATCCGTCGAGATCGTCGACAGGTCGAGCTGCTCGGCGCGGGGCAGGGGATGCGTGTCCTGCCCGGTCTTGATCGGCTGGGTGGTAACCAGCCGGTCGACATGGCTGAAGCCCCAGGTATTGTAGGGATGACGACGCCAGTTCTCCAGCGTCGCCTCGGGCATTTCGGTTGTCATTGTTGTCATCGTGTTCTCAGGCGAGGAATTCGGCACTTTCGCGAACGTGAATAACAGTCGGGCCATCCGCTGCAAAGGCCGCGGTGACGGCTGCTTCCAGTTCGTCGAAGCTTGTCGGTTCGGCAGTGTGGCAGCCATAGGCCTTTGCCAGTGCGACGAAATCCGGATTGTGCTGGTTGACGCCGATGGTCGGGATGTTTCGTACGATCATGCCGTCGCGGATCTGGGCGAGACTGTCGTTGTTCCACAGGATGATCGCCATCGGCAGCTTGTTTTCAACCGCCGTGCCGAGTTCCTGAAGCGTGAACTGGAAACCGCCGTCGCCGACGATGACGGCAACAGGTGTTTCCGGCGAGGCGATCTTGCCGCCGATAGCTGCCGGAAGCGCAAAGCCGAGCGTGCCGTAACCCGCCGGGAAGAACCACTTGCCGGGTTTCTCGGTCGGGAAGAAGGCATAGCCGGTGTAAGCAAGCTGGGTCATGTCGGTATAGACGGCGCCTTCCGGCGGGATAGCCCTGCGCAGCGCGTCGAGTACGCGCACATGCTTCTGTTCCAGCGGCGTGAGGTTGTCGCGCTCGCTCTGGCGAAGGTCGGCAATGGCGTTCGATCCGTTGAAGCCGCCGATGACGGCGTCGGGCAATGCATCGAGCAGGCCTTCTACCGCGAGCGTCGCATCGGCGCAGATGGCGATTTCGGCATCGTAATCGCGGGCCAGTACGCTGCGGTCGATATCGACGCGGATCAGCTTGCCGGACATCGGCAGCGGGCCGTCCATCCAGATATCGGGTTCGGCGAGTTCGGTGCCGATGGCGAGGATGACGTCGGCGCTCTCGATGAACTCCTGCGTCTTGCCGCGGTCGAGCGTGGTCTCGATGGCCAGCGGATGGCTGTCCGGCAAAACGCCCTTGCCGGCGATGGTCGGAACGACGGCCGCGCCGACCTTTTCCGCCAGCATTTTCACGGCAGATGCCGCGCGGGCCGCACCGCCGCCGACGATGATGAGGGGACGCTTCGCCTGCGCCAGCAATTGGGCTGCTGCGGCAAGATCTGCGGACGCGGGTGCTGCTTCGCCACCGGCGCTGCGCGCCTTCACCGGCTTGTCGTCCGGCGTCTTGAATACATCGAGCGGGATGGAGATATGGACAGGGCGCTTGCGGCCGGTCTCGAAGAGCGCGAAGGCGCGTGCCACATATTCACGGACCTGCTCGGGGTCGGTCGCGATGGCGGAGAAGGCTGTGAGCGGTTCGGTCACGCGGGCCTGATCGGTGATTTCGTGCAGACGGCCGCGCCCCATGCCAAGATCCTTGGTGGCGGCGACGGAGGTGATGACGAGCATCGGGATGCTGTCGGAATAGGCCTGTCCGATCGGGGTCGCGGCATTGGTGACGCCGGGGCCGGAAATCAGCAGGCAGACGCCCGGCTTGCCGGACATGCGCGCATAGCCATCGGCCATGAAACCCGCACCCTGTTCGTGGCGTACGCCGATATGGCGGATGCCGGCGGCCTCAAGCCCGCGATAGGCTTCGAGCGTGTGAACGCCCGGCATGCCGAACACGGTGTCGACGCCATAGGCGGCAAGGATCTGCATGAGGCGGCTGCCGCAGGAAATTGCTTCGGTCATAATGGTTGATCCATCCAGTGTGTTTTACTTGGCCGCGTCGGCAAGGCCCGACATGATCGAGCCATACTCATCGGCAACGACCATCAGCGAGGCGCCGAGGTTCCTGGCATAATCCCGTTCCGTGCGCGACCACGCCGGCATGATCCAGGGCTTGCCGGCAGCCTTCGCCGCGGCCGCGATCCGGGCGAGATCTGCCTTGTCGGCATCGGTGTTGCGATAGGCGCCGCGGCCGCTGTCGAGTGAAAGGTCGCTCGGGCCGACGAACACGCCATCGACGGTCGGCAGGGCCAGGATCGCCTCGATGTCGACGAGTGCTGCGGCCGATTCCACCATCGGATAGCACTTCGTGTTGGCGTTCTCGCGCTCGTAATATTCCGGCGAAACACCGCCATAACGGGCCGGCCGGGTGCCGGAGAAGCTGCGATTGCCGAGCATCGGATACTTGGCGGAACGGGTCACTTCGCGGGCGTGTTCCAGATTGCCGATATGCGGGATGATGACGCTGTCGGCGCCCATGTCCAGCGCCTGCTGGATCGGGATCGCCTGCGGTCCCAGCACCTTGGCATGCATCTTCATGCCGAGAGCCTTGCCGAGTGCGATGATGCGGTCGAGAGCTTCGAGATCAAAGAGGCCATGCTCGATATCGAGCACGGTATGACGATAGCCGATATCATGGGCGATCTCGATCATCGCCTGATGCGGCGTCGAAAGCCAGACGGCAAGGGTGTCGATCGTGTCAGCCATGGAGTTCAGCGTCCTTCCGGTTGCGTTCGGCGATCATGCCGGCGATGTCGACGAGGTCCTGCAGGCTTTCGCCCTTCTTCAGCCGCTCGATCCAGCCGCCTTCGTCGGCCTGATCGGCCAGAGCGATGGCGGTGAGGCCTTCGACCTCGGACGGTGGCAGAACGAGGATACCGCAGTCATCGGCGAGCACCGCGTCGCCCGGATTGACAGCCACGCCGCCACAGGAGATCGGAATATTGAAGCCGCCGCCCATGTTGAGCAGCTTGGTGGTGATCGGCGAGACGCCGCGGGCCCAGGTCGGAACGCCGGCTTCGTGGATTGCTTCCGGATCGGTGATCATCCCATCGACGATCACGCCGGCAATACCGCGCAGCTTAGCAACGGCCGCCATGAAGCCACCCCAGGGAGCATGGCGTTCATCGCCGGCGCGGTCGATCACCAGCACGTCGCCGGGGCGCACCCGGTCCATGGCGTGGTAGAGCAGCGTGGAGTCCGCACCCGCGATGGAAACGGTCACGGCTGTGCCGGCGATCCTGACACCATCGATCAGCGGGCGCAGGTCGTTGCGCATGAAGCGGTCGTGCAGATAGTGGCCGACGGTTGCCGCTTCCACGCCGCGGAAGCGGGCGAGAAGCGTCTCGTCGAGGGCGGCCGGCATGTCGCCGAACCGGTAGGATTTCATGGGCATTTCAGGGCCTCAGTTGGTGAGAAGGTGGATGGCGGCAAGCGGGCAGGAGACGGTCAGCATCTCGCCGGGCAAGGGTACGGGTGCTGCACCCAGCCGGTTCCTGACGCGCATGGTCAGTGTCTCGCCGGTTGCCAGCGTGATCGGGATCAGACGGTCCGTGCCGGTGTAGACGGTCGTGCCACAGGAGCCGGTAAAGGAAACCGTCTCGCTTCCGCCCGCGCCGAGCGTCAGGGCCTCGGGGCGAATGGCGATCGTTGCCGTGTCTCCGATGCCAAGCAGCCGAAGCGGACGCGGAAGAACGAGGTCCAGCCCTCCGGCCGAGACGGTCGCTTCGCGGTCATCGATGTTCGTGACCTTGGCGTCGAGCATGTTCATGTCACCGATGAAATTCGCGGTGAACCGGTCGCAGGGACGCTCATAGATACCGACGGGGTCATCGACCTGACGGATGATGCCGGAGGACATCACTGCGATGCGGTCGGACATCGTCAGCGCTTCTTCCTGGTCGTGGGTGACGAAGATGAAGGTAATGCCGAGCTTTCGCTGCATTTCCTTGATCTCTACCTGCATCTCCCGCCGAAGCTTCAGGTCCAGCGCGCCAAAGGGCTCGTCGAGCAGCAGCACGGACGGCTCGTTCACCAGCGCGCGGGCGAGCGCCACGCGCTGCTGCTGTCCGCCGGAAAGGGCTGACGGCTTGCGGTCGGCAACATGCGCCATCCGGACAGAGGCGAGCGCTGCCTGTATACGGTCGCGTCGTTCGGCCTTCGGCACGCGCTTGACTGCAAGCCCGAAGCCGACATTGTCCGCCACCGTCAGGTGAGGGAAGAGCGCATAGCTCTGGAAGACGGTATTGACGTTGCGCAGGTGCGGCGGCGAGCCGGAGACCTCGCGACCGTCAAGCACGATATTGCCGCTGCTCGGTTCCTCGAAGCCGGCGATCATGCGCAGCGTCGTGGTCTTCCCGCAGCCGGACGGGCCGAGAAAGGTGAAGAACTCGCCGGCGCGGATCTTCAGGTTCATGTGGTCGACGGCATAGGACGGATTTTCCGCATCGGAGCCGAAAACCTTGCACAGGTTGATCAGCTCGATGGCGGTCCCGTCCGGCCGCTGGGTGTTCCGGGTGTCGGGCGGCATCGCTCTTTCCAGGCTCATTCTGCAACAGGGATAAAAGGGGCGGCGGTCGGGGTTGGGGATTCTCGGCCGCCGCCCACCGCTCAGATGGGAGTTACTGAGCGGTCTTCACCTTGGTCCAGCCATCCTGGTAGAGCTTGGTCGCGTCGCCGACATCGAGGATGAAGTCGACCTTCGTCAGCTTGTCGGCCGGCGGATAGATGGCCGGGTTTTCTGCGACATCCTTCGGGAGCAGCGCCTTGGCTGCATCGACGACGGTTGCGGACTTCGAAAGGTTCGCGGCCTTGGCCGCGACTTCCGGCTTCATGATGTAATCCATGAACTTGTAAGCGGCCTCGGCGTTCTTGGCAGCCTTCGGAATGGAGAAGCCGTCGATCCACATCGAACCGCCTTCTTCCGGGATCACATAGTGAACCTTCGGGTTGGTGGTGATCGCCTGGGCGATGCTGCCGTTCCAGCCCTGCACGATGCAGGCTTCGCCCGAGGCGACGAGATCGCCGAAGTTGCTGCTGTTGTAGCCGCCGAGCACCTTTTTCTGTTCGATGAGCGACTGGGTGGCCTTTTCGATTTCCTCGGGGTTGGTGGTGCCGGCGTGGAAACCGTTGACCTGCAGGCCGGCGATGTAGGCGGCGAGCATGTTGTCGAGCATGTAGATGCGGCCTTCATAGGCCGGATCCCAGAGCGCCTTCCAGCTTGTCGGGGCGTCCTTCACGCATTCCTCGTTATAGGCGAAGCCGGTCGTGCCCCAGATATAGGGAACGCTGAACTTCTGGCCCGGGTCGAACGATACGTTCTTGAAGGCTTCGCCGAGATTGCCGAGGTTCGGCAGCTTGGCATGATCGAGTTCCAGCAGCAGGCCCTGCTTGGAAAGTACCTGAACCGAATACTGGCTCGGCTCGATGAGGTCGTAACCCGATGCGCCGGCCGAAAGCTTGGCCATCATGGTTTCGTTGGAATCATAGGTGTCCATGGTCACCTTGATGCCGGTTTCCTTGGCGAAATCGTCGACGATTTCCTGCGGAAGTTCGCCCGACCAGGCGTAGATGGCGAGTTCCTCGGCGGATGCCGTGGAGGCCAGCAACAGCGAGGCAAGGCTCACCGTGGCGATGAGATATTTGCGGTTATGCATGTGGTTCCCCTTTTTTGGTTGGAATTTTTGGCATGCGGTTCATCCGGTCTTGCGGACCGTTTTCAGGTAGCGCCCCATCACCAGAGCGATGGCCAGCACGTTGATGCCGATCAGCATGGTGCCGAGCGCGTTGATCTTCGGGGTGAGGCCGGTCTTCAGCATCGCGTAGATCTGGATCGGAAGCGGCGTCGTGCCGACACCGGATACGAAGGTCGAAATCACGAAGTTGTCGAACGAGATGACGGCGCAGAGCAGGGCCGAGGAAAGAATGGCCGGGGCCAGCAGCGGCAGCGTCACGCGCATGAAGGTCTGGGGGCCGTTGGCGCCGAGGTCGGCGGCCGCCTCGTCCAGCCGCGGATCCAGACCGGAAGCGGCAGCTCGCACGATCAGGAAGCTGAACGGCACCGAGACCAGAACATGCCCCGCGATCAGGGTCGTGTAGCCGAGCGCCATTCCCATCCACACGGTCGCGACCAGAATGCCGACGGCCAGCACGATTTCAGGCAGGACGAGAGGCGCGATCAGCGTGGTAGAGAAGAGAGTCTTGCCGGAGAACTCGCGCTTGACGACGGCGAGTGCGGCACTCGTGCCGATCGCGGTCGCAAGAACCGCGGAAATGACGGCGACGATGGCGCTGACCTTCAAGCCGTTCTGCAGGCCGCGATCCGAAAGCGCCTGCTGGTACCAGTCGAGCGAGAAACCGGTCCAGACCACCGTCGAGCGGCCGGCATTGAAGGAATATATGACGAGCACCACCAGCGGCGCGAAGAGGAAGAGATAGCCGAGCGCCGTGATCGCCGGCACGAAGAAGCCTGTGATGCGATGGAGCCTCATGCCCGCGCCTCCTCGACCCGGCGCAGCACGCCCATGTAAAAGACGATGATGACGGAGGAGATGACCAGCAGCGTCACCGACACCGCGGCGCCGAGTGGCATATTGCGGAAATCGAGGAAGAGCTGAACGATCAGGTTGCCGATGATGATGCTCTTGCCGCCACCAAGCAGGACCGGGATGGCATAGACACCCATGGCCGGGACGAAGACGAAGAGCACGGCGGCCATGACGCCTGGTAGAGACAGGGGGAAGGTGACCCGCCAGAAGCTCTCGATCGGGCCGGCGCCGAGATCGTCGGCAGCTTCGAGCAGCTTGCGGTCCATGCCCTGGAGGGCGGCGTAGATCGGCAGGACTGCGGTTGGCAGGAAGGCATAGAGCATGCCGGCCATGACGGCGGGATAGGTGCCGATCATTCTGACCGGGGCTTCCAGTATGCCAAGCCCCGTCAGAATGCTGTTCAGCGTGCCTGTGCGGCCAAGCAGCACCATCCATGCCGACATGCGGATCATGAAATCGATCCAGAAAGGAATGATGAGAAGGGCGAGAAGTAGCGTCGCGTGGCGTCCGGCGCGAAACGCCAGGAAATAGGCCATGGGATAGGCGACCAGAATGCAGATGGCCGTGGAGTAGAACGCGATCTTCAGCGAGTTCCAGAAGATCGGCAGATAGCTCGGCTGCAACAGTTCGCTGTAGCTTTCGAACGTGAAGTTCCAGACGGCGCCGCCATAGGCATCGCGCTCGGCAAAGCTGTAAGCGACGATGATCAGGATCGGGATAATAAGCAGCAGGATCGCCATGGCGACCGAGGGCGCCAGCATCAGGAAGGTGGTGAAGTTCCTGTTACCGGCGCGGCTCATGCGTTGGCCTCGCTGTCCGGTGCGACTGGCGCAGGAGCGACTGACGGCCTCGTGACCAGCTGAACGGAAGCGACAGTCAGGTGCTGTCGCATCGCGGCTTCCGCCCGGTCGGGGTCGCGCGCTTCGAGTGCGGCGTAGATCGCATCGAAGTTGGAGAGTTCGTCGAATATCAGCGTTACCGGCAGGCGGGAGACGTAAAGGCTGCGTACCGAGAGTGCGTAAAGCCTGCGAAGGGCCTGGGCCAGATAGGGATTGCCGCTCGCTTCAGCGATGATGCCGTGCATGCGTTCGTCGATGCCGAGATGCCAGTCGATTTCCGACCGCTGTTCGGCAACGCCCTGACGCGCCTCTTCGATCAGGCCGGCAAGTGTCCTCAACTGAACGACGCTCATCCGGATGGCTGCGGTGCGGACTGCCATGATCTCGCTGTGCAGGCGGAACTCCTGCAGGTGGAAGAAGTCCGAGGCCGAGGTCGAGGAGACGAAGTAGCCACGCTGCGGCACCGCGAGAACCAGATCCTCCTGCGAAAGCCGCTGCAGCGCCTCGCGCAACGGTGTGCGTCCTACATCGAGCATTTCCATGCAGGAGCGTTCGTCGATCGGGGCTCCGGGCAGAAGTTCGGCGCGAATGATGGCGGAACGCATCCCCTCATAGGCCGTGTCGCTCATGCGTTTCTTTGGAGAGTTGGACGTCATGTCAGCTTGATATATGGAAAATATATTTTCATAATATCCGTGAAGGCCGAGCCGTCAACCGTCAATTTTCCCGAAGCGGATTCTTTACCGCGCAGGGTTGTCGGAGCTGTGGATTTCGGCTGGGAGCTGCGGCCAACGGCTTCGATGCGGGGCGGCAAACTCTATTTGGCAGGTGTGAAACCCTCACGGTTTCGTGTTTTGGAGTGAGGAGCGGGCGTCCGCGTTTCAGCAATCGGTAAAGATTACATTTAACATTTGCCGGTAAAACTCTGTTAGCAAATGCTGTCAGTGGTCCCGGCCGGAGCGGAATGAAGCCGCCCGCCGTTTGTATAGAGTATCGGTGCCATGCGTCTTTCCACCCTGTCCTCGATCGTCCTCGGGTGCCTTGTCGTTGCCGGATGCAGATCGACGTCCAGTCCGGTAGAGGCGCTGAACATCGCCCCCTCCCGGGAGACCACGAGCGCGGTCAGCACGGCTTCCGCCCCCATTCCCGCAGCGCCGGTAGGGCAGGCAAGCATGCAGGTCATGCCGCCACAGCAGGTTTCTGTCGTTCAGCCGCAATCTTCGCCGATGCTGGCATGGGCCGGTACTGTACCGGAGCCGCAGGCGCTCCAGCCGACGACCCTTTCGGCGGGTATGCCTGTTCCGAATGAAAAGCCGGTGGCCATGCTGGTTCCCTCCGCTCCTCAGCTCGACCCGGCGCCGCGAGGCCGTTCACGGATCTACGGCCATCAGTTCCGGGATGCCAAGCCGATCAATTTCGGCAAAGCCTCGCCGCGAAGACATGCCGTGCACGGTGTCGATGTCTCCCGCTGGCAGGGCGATATCGACTGGGTCAAGCTGCGTACGCAGGGGGCGAACTTCGCCTACATCAAGGCGACGGATGGTGGCGATCATCTCGATCCGATGTTCCGTACCAACTGGAAGCGTTCGAAGGATGCCGGCCTGAAGCGGGGTGCCTACCATTTCTTCTACTGGTGCCGTACCGCCGGCGAGCAGGCCGAGTGGTTCATCCGCAACGTGCCGCGCGATCCCGATGCGTTGCCGCCGGTGATCGACGTCGAATACAATGCCGAATCAAGTTGCAAGCGTCGTCTCTCTTCGACCAAGGTGCGTGAGAAGATGCAGGTCTTCATGGACATGCTGGAGCGCCATTACGGGAAGCGCCCCGTGATCTATACGGCGCCCGATTTCTACGAGGATCATCTGGACGGGCAGTTCAACGAATATCCCTTCTGGCTTCGTTCCGTGGCGGCACATCCTTCCAAGCGTTATCCAGGCCGTAAGTGGATCTTCTGGCAGTATTCCGGTTCCGGCCTGTCGCAGGGCGTATCCGGCAAGATCGATCTCAACGCCTTCCACGGCAGCGAGGACGAATGGCATCGCTGGACATCGCGCAACGGCGCCTGAGACAAAGTCCGATGGGTTAAATCGAAGGGCCGCTTGTGCGGCCCTTTTCTCGTTCAGCATCCGAACGCCGGTGGCGTGTCGGCTATCTCAGCATCTTTTTCAGTTCAGCCTGCACGGCCTGCAGTTTCGGGAGATAGCGGAGGGCGAGATCGCCGATATCCTCGCCTCTCGCCGGAAGGCCGATGTTGAGGGCCGCAACCGTGATGCCGCGGGCAGTCAGTACCGGCACGGCGATCGAGCGCAGGCCGAGTTCCACTTCCTGATCGATAACGGCATAGCCTTGGGCGCGCACCGTGCGGATGCGTTCCATGAGCGTATCCGGATCGGTCACGGTCATGGGCGTACGCGCTGTCAGGGGATGAAGGGCGAGGCGCTGGCGGATTTCTTCCTCAGGAAGTGCTGAAAGCAGGACCCTGCCCATCGAGGTGCAGAAAGCGGGAAGGCGCGATCCCGGCATCAGTGCGATCGACATGACTTTCCGTTGCGCGGCGCGCGCCACATAGACGATTTCGTCTCCGTCGAGGATGGATACGGAAGAGCTTTCCCCGAGCTTGTCGGAAAGCGTGTCGAGGAGCGGCTGCACCATCTGTGGAAGCGGCATGGTGGCAAGACAGGCGGTCCCGAGCCGCAAGACTCTGGGCGTCAGCGTAAAGAACTTTCCATCGTAATCCGCGTAGCCGAAGTGGGCGAGGGTCAGCAGACAACGCCGCGCGGTCGCCCGATCGAGACCGCTTGCCGCGGCAACGTCGGAAATGCTCTGGCGCGGATGCTCCGCAGTGAAGGTCTCGATGACGGCGAGGCCCTTGGCGAGGCCGCCCATGGTGTCTCGTTGGGTAATGGGCATTGGTGTTCCGTGCGATATGTCAACAAATGCATCATATCGCACAAATCCATTGCCGGGAAGGGCTCTATTTTCTATCCATGATGCGGGCCGCGCGGCGTCAGTCCGTTGCGGCGATAGAGGAGATCCCGATGGACAAGACAGTCCCAAGTCCGGCCGAGGCTGTGGCCGAGATCGGCGATGGCGCAACGGTAATGATCGGCGGTTTCGGTGGTTCCGGCGCGCCGATCGAACTGATCCACGCGCTCATCGACCGTTTCGTGCAGACCGGACACCCGAAAAACCTGACCGTTGTGAACAACAACGCCGGCAACGGCCATGTCGGCCTTGCGGCGTTGATCGAGCAGGGCATGGTCAGCAAGCTGATCTGCTCCTTCCCCCGATCCGCCGATCCGCGCGTGTTCACGGAAAAGTATCAGGCCGGCGAAATCGAGCTGGAACTCGTGCCGCAGGGCACGCTGGCCGAGCGCATCCGCGCCGGCGGTGCCGGCATCCCGGCCTTCTTCACGCCGACCTCCTATGGCACCGAGCTTGCCAACGGCAAGAAGATCGAGGAATTCGATGGTCGCCCCTACGTTCAGGAGCGCTGGCTGAAGGCCGATTTCGCCATCGTCAAGGCGCATGTGGGCGATACCCATGGCAACCTGATCTACAACAAGGCGGCTCGCAACTTTAATCCGCTGATGTGCATGGCCGCGGCCAACACCATCGTGCAGGTGTCGAAGATCGTGGAGCCCGGCGAGATCGATCCGGAAGTCGTGATCACACCCGGCATCTTCGTGCAGGCGGTCGTCGAAGTGTCCGATCCCCAGCAGGAAGAAGTCCTGAACCGTGAGGGAGCGAGCTACCCATGACTGACAAGCTTTCCAACGCCCAGATCGCCTGGCGCGCAGCACAGGATATCGAAGACGGCTCCTATGTGAACCTCGGCATCGGCTTTCCGGAAATGGTCGCCCAGTACCAGCCGCCGGGACGTCAGGCAGTGTTCCACACCGAAAACGGCATCCTCGATTTCGGCGAATCCCCGCCAAGGGTGAGGAAGACTGGGACCTGATCAATGCCGGCAAGAAGGCCGTGACGTTGAAGCCGGGCGCCGCCTTCTTCCACCATGCCGACAGCTTCGCCATGGTGCGCGGCGGGCATCTGGATGTCGCGATCCTCGGCGCCTATCAGGTTGCCCAGAACGGCGACCTTGCGAACTGGAGCATCGGCGCAGGCGGTGTACCGGCCGTTGGCGGTGCGATGGACCTCGTACACGGCGCCAAGCGCGTGGCTGTCATCACCGAGCACGTCACGAAAAAGGGCGAGCCCAAGTTGCTCGACCGCTGCACCCTGCCGCTGACAGGCGTCGGCTGCGTGACTCGCGTTTATACCAGCCTTGCCGTGATCGATATCGAAGGCGGCCGTTTCGTCCTGCGCGAGAAGCTGCCGTCGATCTCTCTTGAAGAGCTGCAGGCACTGACCGGCGCCGAACTTCTGGTGCCGGGACCTGTCGGCGATCTGATCGTACCGGAGCTGTGACATGACCGAAGCCTATATCTGTGACTATATCCGCACCCCGATCGGCCGCTTCGGCGGTTCGCTCTCCTCCGTCCGCGCCGATGATCTTGGCGCGGTTCCCCTGAAGGCGCTTCTGGAGCGTCATCCCGGCCTCGATTTCGAAGCCGTCGATGACGTGATCTTCGGTTGCGCAAACCAGGCGGGCGAAGACAATCGCAATGTTGCCCGCATGTCGCTGCTGTTGGCCGGTCTGCCGGTCAGCGTTTCGGGCACGACGATCAACCGTCTTTGCGGTTCCGGCATGGATGCCGTCATCACCGCGGCGCGTGCCATCCGGTCGGGCGAGGCCGAACTGATGATCGCCGGCGGTGTCGAAAGCATGAGCCGCGCTCCCTTCGTCATGCCGAAGGCGGAGACTGCCTTCTCCCGTCAGGCCGAAATCCACGACACCACCATCGGCTGGCGCTTCGTCAATCCGTTGATGAAGAAGCAGTACGGCGTCGACAGCATGCCGGAGACCGGCGAGAATGTTGCCGAGGACTTCAAGGTGAGCCGTGAGGATCAGGACGCATTTGCCGTTCGCTCCCAGGCCAAGGCCGCTGAAGCTCAGGTCAACGGACGACTGGCGAAGGAAATCGTGCCGGTCACCATTCCGCAGCGCAAGGGCGATCCCGTCGTCGTCGAGAAGGACGAGCATCCCCGCGCAACGACCATCGAAACGCTGGCGAAGCTCGGAACGCCCTTCCGCAAGGAAGGCGGAACCGTGACGGCCGGCAACGCCTCGGGCGTCAACGACGGTGCAGCGGCGCTGATCATTGCCTCGGAAGCGGCTGTGAAGAAGTATGGCCTTACCCCGATTGCCCGGGTTCTCGGTGGCGCCGCGGCCGGCGTTCCCCCGCGTGTCATGGGCATCGGTCCCGCTCCGGCCTCGCAGAAGCTGATGACGCGGCTTGGCATGACACAGGACCAGTTCGACGTGATCGAACTGAACGAAGCCTTCGCCAGCCAGGGTCTCGCAACGCTGCGTCTGCTCGGCATTGCCGATGACGATCCGCGGGTGAACCGGAACGGCGGCGCGATTGCGCTCGGCCATCCGCTCGGCATGTCGGGCGCCCGCATCACCGGCACCGCGGCGCTGGAACTGTCGCTCAATGGCGGCCGCTACTCGCTGTCCACCATGTGCATCGGCGTCGGTCAGGGCATCGCGGTCGCGCTTGAACGCGTCTGATCGTTTCTCCGTGAAAAATACAAAGGCCGGCGCGTCATCGCGCCGGCCTTTGCCATGTCTGTTCCTCGATGCCCGGTGTCAGCCGATGCGGATGATATCGCGCTGCAGGCTGTTCATGCATTCGGTACCGGTTTCCGTCACCAGAAACTGATCCTCGATCATCAATGCACCGAAGCCTTGCGCATAGAACGGCGTTTCAAGCGCCACCACCATGTTCTGTTCGATTACCTCGTCATTGCCGTTGGAAAAGAAGGGCCATTCCTCGATGCCGGCATTGCCGCCGACCGAGTGGCCGAAGTGTCCGCGATAATATTCGGTGAGACCGTTCTTCCTGAACCGTGCGAGCATCGCGGCATGAACATCCCCGAAGCGGCGGCCGGGACGGATCTGTTCGAGGCCCGCGAGAAAGGCTTCATGCAGGATGGCATGAAGATTCCTAGCAAGGCTGGCCGGCTGCCCGAGCACGAAGGTTCGCGCGCCGTCGGAGGAATAGCCCTCGACCAGCGTTCCGACATCCGCCTTGATCAGCGAACCGGGTTTTACCGTGGCGCTGCCGTCCGTGAGGTCGGGACCGACCGAAATGTAATCCCAATGTCCCGAGAACCCGAAGCCTCCGGCTGTGGCCTCGTCCCGTGCGCCCTGAAGCCATGCTGCGGATAGTTCGCGCAGGGAAACATCGGGCTTTACGGCCGATGCCAGCGAGCGCAGGCCTGCTTCGGCCGAGCGCGCGGCTCGGCGGAGGCGCTCGATTTCCCGCGGATTCTTGATCGCCCTCAACCTCAGCAGAATGTCCGAGGCGTCTTTCCATGTGGCATGGGGGAGAGCCTTCTTCAGCCTTTCGAAGTCTCCGGCAGGGAGGAAGGAAAAATCGGCCCCCAGTACCGCCTTGTCCAGTCCCCGCTCGGTGAGAATATCGGCGAGCAGGCGGAAGCACGCCTCCTGATCGAAGGTCTCCGGCCGCGGGCCGGTGTTTTCCATCCGGCGATAGGCTGCGTCGATATCGGCGATGGTTTCCTGTCCGGTCAGGGCGACACCGTCGATCCAGATGCGATGTGTTCTTACATCCACGGATTGACGAAGAGAGCCGAGGCCGGCTGAGGCATGATCGCTGATAACTGCGGCGAGGGCGGCGGCGGGATCGGACGGAACGACTGCGATCGCGGAGCCCGCCCGGCCCCACATCGTCGCTACGCCTGCATGAGCGCCGATCGCATAGCGGAAGGCCTCCGGCTGGAAAAAGATGAGGGCGTCGATGCCGGCTGCCCTCGTCAAACGTTCCGCGCGAACTCGGTCCAGGTCGCTCATGTCCTCAGCCTTTCAGTTTTCCGATGCTTCTTGAGTGTGATCCGTTGTCGATGGCGTACTTGAACTTCGCGAGCGCCGCGATAGCTCTTCATCGGAGTGGAAAATAATTCTCTTCATGCAGTGGAATTGCCTGTGAGCATTTTCCTCCGCAACGACAAATCAGGCGAAGGATCCAATACCCCACAAGTCTGGTAGGGTATAACATCAATCGAGATCAACGACCAAAAACACTGACGATACGAGGAGCACATCCATGAGCGGTTTTGCCAATAAAAACAGGCAGAGTTTCCTGTCCGAATGGCGCGCGACGACGGCTGCGGCCGCACTCGTCGCCCTTTCGTTCGCAACGCCGCTTGCGGCGGCGGACTTCGATGCCGACGCGACCGTCAACATCGGTTCTCTCTACGAGCCGCAGAACCTCGACAACACCGCCGGTGCGGGGCAGGGCATCAACGAAGCCTTCAACGGCAACGTCTATGAAGCGCTTTTCCGCCTGAGCGATGCAGGCGCGGTCGAACCCGTTCTCGCCAAGGACTTCAAGGTCAGCGATGACGGCCTGACCTATACCTTCACCCTGCAGTCCGGCGTCACCTTCCATTCCGGCGAACCGCTCACGGCAAAGGACGTCAAGTTCTCGATCGAGCGCGTCACGGCCGCTGAATCCAAGAGCTCGCGCAAGAACAGTCTCAAGACCATCAGCGCTATCGAGACGCCGGATGATCAGACGGTTGTCGTGAAGCTCTCCGCCCGCTCGATCTCGCTGCCCTACAATCTAAGCTATGTCTGGGTGGTCAATGACGCCGCCAACGATCTGCAGTCTTCGGAAGACGGCACAGGTCCCTACAAGCTCGAGGAATGGCGTCGCGGTTCCTCCATCTCGCTTCAGCGTTTCGACGGCTACTGGGGGACGAAGCCGAGCAATGGCGAAGTCGTCTACCAGTATTTCACCGAGGCGACCGCGCTCAACAACGCGCTGCTGACCGGTTCGGTCGATATCGTCACCTCCGTCCAGAGCCCGGACTCGCTTGCGCAGTTCAAGGACAATCCGGAATTCACTGTGGCCGAGGGCCAGTCCACCACCAAGCTGCTGCTCGCCTATAACGACCGGGTGAAGCCCTTCGATAACGTGAAGGTTCGCAAGGCTCTCGCCCGCGCCGTCGACAAGAAGAAGCTCCTGAACGCCATCTGGGGCGACTACGGCATCGTCATCGGCTCCTTCGTGCCGCCGACCGATCCGTGGTATGTCGACCTCACCAATGTCGACGCCTATGATGTGGACAGCGCCAAGGCGCTTCTGGCGGAAGCCGGTTATCCCGATGGCTTCTCCTTCACGCTCGACACGCCGAACTACGATCCGCATCCGATCGTTGCGCAGTTCCTGCAGACCGAACTTGCCAAGGTCGGCGTCAAGGTGAACATCAACGTCATCACCGCCAACGAATGGTACACCAAGGTTTACAAGGCCCATGATTTCCAGGCGACCCTGCAGGAGCATGTGAACCACCGCGACATCGTCTTCTACGGCAATCCGGATTTCTACTGGGGCTACAACAACCCGAAGGTCGTCGACCTGATCAAGGAAGCCGAAGCCAGCGCCACCACCGACGAGCAGACCGCGAAGCTCAAGGAAGCCAATACGGTGATCGCCGAGGATGCCGCCAGCAACTGGCTCTATCTCTATCCGCAGATCGTGGTTTCGAAGAAGTCGGTGAACGGCTATCCGGTGAACGGCCTCAACTCTCAGTTCTTCGCCTACGGCATCCAGAAGGCCGCCGAATAACGAACTGTTCAAGCCGCGGGCCTCGTCCTGCGGTACGCTCGACAGCAAGCGCCGCCCGAACTATTTTCGGGCGGCATTTTGCGTCTGGAGCAATTCCAGCAAAAGTGGGAACCGGTTTTGTGTCCGGAATTGCGTGAAAACGAAGAGATAGAGCATTGAAGGCGCCCCCGTTTTCGCCGGAAATGCTCTAAGAAAGGTGGCGACCATTCTTGCCTATCTCATACGCCGGTCAGTGATCCTCGTCCTGTCGGTCCTGATCGCCGCGGCCGTTCTGTTCCTGCTGCTGCGCCTGCTTCCCGGTGATCCGCGAATGCGCTGGTTTCCGTGGGCGCGGACCCCGAGCAGATCGAGGCTGCGCGCCGACAGGTCGGTTCCGACCTGCCTGTTTCGGAACAGTTCGTCCGTTTCGTATCGAGCCTTGCGCGCTTCGATTTCGGCAACTCCTTCATCAGCGGCGCGCCCGTGCTGGCGGAGATCGGCAAGCGGCTTACGGTCACCGTCCCGCTCACGCTGCTGGCCTTCGTTCTGGCGATTGTGATCGCCCTGCCGCTTGGCATTATCGCGGCGGTCAAGCAGGATCGCTGGTATGGCGTCCTGCTCTCGGTCGTCTCACAGCTCGGCATCGCCGTGCCGGTGTTCTGGATCGGCATTCTTCTCGTTGCCGTTTTCCGCGGTCAAACTACGGCTCTTTCCCTCCGGCGGCTTTCCGTCGCGCGGCTGGACGAATGCGCCGGCGGCGTTTCATGCGCTTGTCTTGCCGTGATTACCATCGCTCTGGTGATGTCTTCGTCGCTGATCCGCTATGTGCGCTCCGCCACGCAGGATGTGCTGGGCAGCGACTATCTCAGGACGGCGCGGGCGCTCGTTCCGGTTTTTCGGAAGCGTTGATCCGCCATGGCATCCGCAACGGCGCGGTGCCGGTGATTTCGATCCTCGGCATAGAACTCGCCTCGACCCTTCTCGGCGCGGTCGTGGTCGAGCGTGTCTTTTCGCTGCCGGGGCTCGGGTCGATGCTCCTGCTCGGCATCGAGCAGCGGATTATCCGAATGTGCAGGGCGTTCTGTTCATCTCCACGCTTCTCGTGCTCCTTGTCGGCTTCGCTGCGATATCGCGCAGCGTCTGATCGATCCGCGGCTGCGCAGCCGCGCGACGGGGCAAAAGCATGACGGTCGGCAATCCGGAATTGCCGGTCTCTCCTCCTCAGGAACGTTTCAGGGTTTCTGCGAACTTCATGCTCGGGAGCCTTGTCGTCGGGCTTCACGTCCTTCTCGGGCTCGTCAGCCTGTTCTGGACGCCCTACGATCCGACAGGCATGGTCGGCGGTCGCCTCGAAGCGCCATCACTCCTGCATTGGCGGGAACGGACCGGCTCGGCCGTGACCTGATGACCCAGATCATGATCGTTCGCGCATCGCGCTGTGGTTGGCGCGGGCGCGGTTGCCATCGGCGCGCTGATCGGTGTGACGATCGGGGTGATTTCCGCCTTTGCGACGAGAACCCTTGATGATGTCTTCGCCGCCACCTCGATATCCTGATCGCATTCCCGACCTGCTGGTCGCCATGCTGATCGTGGCTTCGAGCGACGGGGCAAGCCTCTGGACGGCTATCCTTGCCATCGGGATCGCCAGTTTCCGCCATTATCGCGCGGCTCACCCGTATCCTTGCCAAGCGCGTGCTGGCCATGGACTACATCACCGCTTCGCGCGTTTCGGGGACCTCGTGCCGCCGTTGTCTTCATCCATGTGCTGCCGAACATCTGGCCGACGCTGATCGTCAATCTGGCGCTGCAGTTCGGCCTGCCGTCATCGCGGAAGCCTCGCTTCCTATCTCGCCTTGGCGCGCCGCCGCCGAATTCGTCCTGGGGACGTCTTCTGCAGGAAGCGCAGGGGACGGTTTATACCGCGCCTTCGGCGCGTCGCTCCGGGCATCGCGCTGGTTTCGCTGGTCATCGGCCTCAACCTGCTCGCGGACGCCTGCGCGATTTCGGTGATCCAACCCGCAGGAGGCGCCGATGAGCGATATCCTCAAGGTCGAAAACCTGACGATCAGGGCAGGCGGGCGCGTGCTGGTCTCGGACGTATCGTTCTCCGTTGCGGCCGGCGAGCGCGTCGGCCTGATCGGCGAATCCGGTTCGGGAAAGTCGCTGACCGCGCTCGCTTCCATCGGTCTTCTCGCGGACGGCATGTCTGCTGAAGGTTCGGTTCGCCTCGGTGACAGAGAAGTCATCGGCGCGTCTGACCGCGAACTCGTTCCGCTTCGGGAATGTCGCCGCAACGGTCTTTCAGGAACCGTTGACCGCGCTCGATCCGCTGATGAAAATCGGGCGCAGGTGCGGAAGTGGTGCGCCGCCGCCATCGCCGGGATGGTTTGAGCTTGGACCGCTCTTCCATCGACGGCGCGGTGATCGGGCTTTTGGAACGTGTGCTTCTGCCTGATCCGCGCGTATCGCAAATTCCTGGCCGCATGAGATTTCCGGCGGTCAACGCCAGCGCGCGGCAATCGCCATGGCGCTTGCCTGCCGGCCGAAGCTCCTGATCGCGGACGAGCCGACGACCCGCTCGACGTGACGACACAGGCGGAAATCCTGAAACTGCTCGAAAGCCTTGTCCGGGAAAGCGGCATGGCGCTGTTTTTCATCAGCCATGACCTTCCTGTGGTGGCGATGGCGGTCGAACGTGTCGTGGTGCTGCAGCAGGGCAGGCTGGTCGAGCAGGGGCCGGTGGAGAGACGTCTTCCGTCGTCCGCAGCATACCTATACGCAAGGCCTTCTCGCGGCCGCGCGCTCCTTCGATCAGGCTCTTAGGAGTGCGCTATGACCCTGCTTGAAATGAAGAACGTCACCTTCGGCTATGGGCGCGGACAGCGTGTGCTTGACGATGTGAGTCTCAAGGTCGAGGCTGGCCGCAATCTCGGCATTGTCGGTGAATCCGGTTCCGGCAAGACGACGATGCTGCGCCTGCTGCTGGGGTTGGCGAGCCCTGTCTCCGGCGAGATTGCGTTGAAGGGCAGGACAGTCGATCTTGCAAACCGCGGGTTCATGCGGGATTTCCGACGCTCGATGCAGGCGGTGTTTCAGGACCCTTATTCCTCGCTCGATCCGCGTCAGTCGGTTTTCGATATCATCGCCGAGCCGATCCGGTCGCTGAAGACGGGTCTCGATCCGGAACAGGCGGTTGCCGAAGCGCTGGCCTCCGTCGGATTGCCCGCCGATGCGGCATCCCGTTATCCGCATGAATTTTCCGGCGGACAGCGCCAGCGCATCGCGATCGCCCGGGCGATCGTTTCCCGGCCGGAAATCATCCTCGCGGACGAGGTGGTCAGCGCGCTCGATCTTTCCACCCGCGTGCGGATCGTCGAACTCCTGAAAGAGTTGTCGAACACTGTGACGCTGGTGCTGGTATCTCACGACATCAGCCTCGTCGCGCTGCTCTGTGATGAACTGGTCATCCTAGCGGGGCCGGATCGTGGAAAGCGGCCCGACGCGGGAGATCCTCGCGAATCCGCAGAACGCCTATACGCAGAAACTGCTGGCCAGCACGCCGCGCTTTCCGGAATACGACTGAGCTTTTTCCGTTCAGGTATGATCGAAAAACGGTGAGAGAGGCCCGACGGCCTCACTCGATGCCGTAGACGCCGAGCAGGCTCTTCATGCGTCTTGTCGCAAGCTCCGGGTTGTCGAGCACATTCGCCTGGTCGGCCAGCCGGAAGATATCGGCATAGTGCAGGATGCCGCGTGCCGACTGCATGCCGGCCGGCAGGCTGAAATGCGATTGATGGCCGTTCAGCCAGGCAAGGAAAACGACGCCTGCCTTGTAATATTGGGTCGGGCTTTCGAAGATCTTGCGGGAGAGGGGAACGGTCGGTTCGATCACCGCACGAAAGGTTGCCGTATCGCCGCCTGCCAGAGCCGCAAGCGCCTTTGAGGCTGAGGGGGCGACGGCGTCGAAGATACCGAGCAGCGCATGGCTGTAGCGCTTGCCGTCTCCCTCGATCAGTTCGGCATAGTTGAAGTCGTCGCCGGTGAAGCAGAGCACGCCTTTCGGCAGGCGGCGGCGCAGTTCGATCTCCTTGGCGTTGTCCAGCAGCGAGATCTTGATGCCCTCGACCTTGTCCCTGTTGGCCGCGATGATGCCTACAACGCAATCGAGTGCAGCCTCGAAGCTCCGGGAGCCCCAGTAGCCGGCAAGCTGTGGATCGAACATCTCGCCCAGCCAGTGCAAAACGACCTTGTCCCTGGTCTGGGACAGGATACGTCGTAGACGTGAGCATAGTCTTCCGGCGATCTGGCAACGCGTGCCAATGCGCGGCTCGCCATCATGATGGCGCGGCCACCGTGCTTCTCGATGAAGCCGATCTGTTCCTCATAGGCGGCGATGACATCGTCGAGAGTGCGGGTGTCGGCGGCTGCGAGCTGGTCGGTGCCCGCGCCGCAAGCGAGATCGGCGCCTTTCACCGACCGTGCCTCGGCGAGTGAGCGGCGGATGAGTTCCTGTGCTCCGGCCCAGTCGAGGCCCATGCCGCGCTGGAAGTATCCATCGCTTCCGCGATCCTGAAACCGAGGCTCCACAGGTGGTGGCGGAAAGCCATCGTGGCTTCCCAGTCGACCTGAGGCCGGTTCCAGGGATCTGCATCACGGAATGGATCGGAGACGACATGGGCCGCCGCATAGGCAATGCGATTGAAGACCGGTGGCGAGGAGGGGCGGGAAATCGGTGTCCCGGCCAGCTGATACTCGCGAACGGTTCCGCCTTCATCCGGCAGTTTCAGGCTCTCAGTCATCTTCATCCTCCTCTGAAGTTTTTGCTGAATAATTTGGAACGTTCCAAAATTCAAGAAAATTCTTCGACCGCCTGATAGTGGTTGAATCGCTCATAGGTCGATAATTAGCACGAAAAATAGAAAGATTTCTTTGTTTTCAGCGATTGAGTAGCTCGCTGTGAGGATTCCGCAATCCCGCGCTTGACATATTTGGAACGTTCTAATTATCTAACGGCAAGAACGGACGGAGGTCCCGGGAGGAAATCGGATGAGCAAGGGACGGGTCACCGTCGTCGATATCGCGGAAGCGGCCGGTGTGTCGAAGTCGACGGTATCGCTTGTCCTGCAGGGCTCTCCCCTTGTCGGTGAGGCGACCCGGGTCAAGGTCAATGCCGCAATGCGGGACCTTGGATACGTCTATAATCGCGGTGCGGCCAACCTGCGCCAGTCGAACGCCAAGTCGAAGATCATCGGCGTTGTCGTCAATGATCTGACCAACAGCTTCTTTGCCGAGCTTGCGGTGGGTGTCGACATGGTCGTGCAGTCGGCCGGCTTCGTGCAGTTTCTCGCCAATACCGGAGAGAGCATCGACCGGCAGAGCGAGGTGATCGCCTCGATGCGCGAGCATGGGGTGTCGGGTCTGATCGTCTCGCCGGCGCGCGGAACGACGGCGAAGGATCTCAAGCCGCTTGTCTCCGCCGGAATTCCGGTTGTGCTCGTGGTGCGCAATGTGCCGGGAGCCAAGGTATCGTCGCTTGTCTCCGACAATAGGGCGGGAACGGTGGCTGCGGTCGAGCATCTGGTTTCGCTCGGTCATCGTCGCATCGCCTTTATCGGCGGCTTTGCAGATACCGTGGTCTTCGCCGAACGTCTGGAAGGTTATCGTGCGGCCATGGCTGCTGCTGGTCTGGAATTCAGCGAGGATCTGGTCGTGCCATCCGCGCCGTCGCGGGCCGGCGGCGTGGAAGCGATCGGCCGGGCGATGCTGCTTGCGGAAAAGCCGACGGGGGCGGTGTGCTTCAACGATGCGGCTGCTTTCGGCGTCTGCGACGGCCTTCGGGCGCGGGGGCTGGAGCCCGGCCGCGACTTCGCCGTCGTCGGTTTCGACGATGTGATCGAGGCGCAGACGGCAGTGCCGGCGCTGACGACGATTGCGGTCGATCCGCAGGGCATGGGTCGGCGCGCCGCCCAGCTTCTGCTGAAGCAGATCAATGCAGACAGGGCGGATGCCGAAGCGATCACGGGCGCTGTGCGCCTCGTGGTCAGGGAGAGTTGCGGCGTCGGACAGGGAATATTCGGGAGGAAGATGGCATGACAGTGCGATGGGGATTGATCGGCGCAAGCACGATCGCCCGTGAGTGGGTGATCGGAGCGATCCGCGCGGCCGGAGGCGAAGTCGTCTCGGTCATGAGTACGAATGCCGAGCGTGGGCAGGCTTACGCGGCGGAAAACGGTATTCCCAAGGCCGTTACCAGCGTCGAGGAACTCCTGAGCGATGCCTCGGTCGATGCCGTCTACATTTCCACCACCAACGAGCTTCATGCGCCGCAGGCGATCGCCGCCGCCAGGGCCGGCAAGCATGTCCTCTGCGAAAAGCCGCTTGCTCTTTCGCTTGAGGATGCGCATGCCATGGCAAGGGCCGCAGCCGATGCCGGCGTGATCCTCGCGACCAATCACCATCTGCGTAATGCCGCCAGCCACAGGGCCATGCATCAGGCGATTGCCGATGGCCGGATCGGCAAGCCGCTTTCCGCTCGCGTTTTCCATGCTGTCTATCTGCCGCCGCATCTGCAGGGCTGGCGACTGGATAAGCCGCAGGCCGGCGGCGGGGTGATCCTCGATATCACCGTACATGATGCCGATACGCTTCGTTTCGTGCTTGGTGAAAATCCGGTGGAAGTGATCGCCTTTTCGCAGGCAGGCGGTATGGGCAAGGCCGGTCTGGAAGACGCAGTGATGGGCGTCATGCGTTTCGAATCCGGGCTGATTGCCCAGTTCCATGACGGTTTCACCACGAAGTTCGCGGAAACCGGTTTCGAGATACATGGCACCGAGGGCTCACTGATTGCTCGCAATGTGATGACCCAGAAGCCGGTGGGCACGGTCGTTCTGCGCGACGCAGCCGGAGAGCACGAGCTGCCTCTCGATCAGGACAATCTCTATGAGACGGCGCTCAAGGCTTTCCATGCCGCAGTAGCCGGTGGAGGCAAGCCGTCGGCGACGGCCGAGGATGGCATCTGGTCGCTGGCTACGGGGCTCGCTGTCGTCGAGGCGGCGAAGGCCGGCCACGCGGTCAAGGTCGAAACGGGATTTTGAGTTCACGTCCATGAGAAAGCATATTACTCCGGCGGAAGCCGCTGCCCTGATCCCCGATGGCGCCATTGTCACCGTTTCCTCGTCGAGCGGTCTCGGCTGCCCCGATCTCATGCTGAAAGCCATCGGCGAGCGCTTCGAGGCGACCGGCCATCCGCGCGAGATCACCACATTGCATCCGATTGCGGCCGGCGACATGAGCGGTATCAAGGGTGTCGACCATATCGCCCGCAAGGGCCTGCTCGCCCGGATCATCGGCGGGTCCTATCCTTCCGGTCCTTCGACGGCAGAGCCGCCGTTGATCTGGCAGATGATCACCAACAACGAAATTCCGGCCTACAACATTCCCTCGGGCATCCTGTTCGACATGCATCGCGAAGCCGCTGCAAAACGGCCCGGCGTCCTGACCAAGGTGGGTCTCGAAACCTTCGTCGATCCCGCGCGTCAGGGCTGCGCCATGAACGAGGCCGCGAGCCGCGAACCGGTGGTGAAAAAGCTGCCGTTCGAGGGCGAGGAATGGCTTTATTTCCCGGCCATCGTGCCGAAGGTTGCAATCATCAGGGCAACGACCGCCGACGAGCGCGGCAATCTCACCTATGAACACGAGGGTGCTTATCTCGGTGGTCTCGACCAGGCGCTCGCCGCCCGCAACAATGGCGGCATCGTCATCGCGCAGGTCAAGCGGATCACCAAGGAAGGTTCCCTGAAGCCCCACGATGTCCGGGTGCCGGGCATGCTGGTCGATTATGTCGTGGTCGATCCCGACCAGAAGCAGACGACCCAGACGCTCTACGATCCGGCGATCTCGGGCGAAATCTTCCGTCCGCTGGACAGCTTCCGTGTGCCGGAATTCAATATCCAGAAGGTGATCGCCCGCCGTGTGGCGCAGGAGCTGCAGGCCGGCAGCGTGGTCAATCTCGGCTTCGGTATCTCGGCAAACGTGCCGCGCGTCCTGCTGGAAGAAGGTCTGCACGGCTCCGTGACCTGGGCCATCGAACAGGGTGCCGTCGGCGGTGTGCCGCTTCTCGACTTCGCCTTCGGCTGCGCCTCGAATGCCGATGCCTTCATGCCGTCTCCCTATCAGTTCACCTATTTTCAGGGGGCGGGCTTCGATGCCTCGCTGCTTTCCTTCCTGGAGATCGGCCGCGACGGTTCGGTCAATGTGTCGAAGCTCGCTTTCCGGCCGCATGTGACGGCAGGGGCCGGCGGTTTCGTCGATATCACGGCACGGGCGCGGAAGATCGTCTTCTCCGGCATGTTCAATGCTGGCGCCAGGCTTGGCATGGAAAGCGGCCGGCTGGTCATCGAGAAGGAAGGCAAGCTCCGCAAGCTCGTCAATGAAGTGGAGCATGTGACCTTCTCCGGCAAGCGAGCCATCGAGCAGGGGCAGGACATCACCTATGTCACCGAGCGTTGCGTGATGAAGCTGACGCCCGCCGGTATCGTGGTGACGGAGATTGCGCCGGGTGTCGATCTTCAGGCCCATATTCTCGATCAGTCGGAATTCCCGCTGATCGTTGCGGATGATCTGAAGGTGATGGACGCGGCTCTCTTCGCCGAAGCGCCGATCGGCCTCTCACTGCCAACAAAGCCGGAGCGGGTTCTGGAGGGTGTCTTCCATGGCTGAGGTTCGTGTCGACGTTGAAGGTGCGGTCGCGATCCTCACCGTTTCCCGCCCCGAAAAGCTCAATGCGCTGGATATCGACATGTTGAAGGCGCTTGCTGCGGCCTGCGACACGGTGGAGGCCGATGGTCGTATCCGGGTAGCGATCCTCACCGGCGATGGCAAGGCCTTTTCCGCCGGCGGGGACATCAAGGCATGGAGCGGCATGACGGCCAATGAGTTCGGCCATGCATGGGTCCGCTTCGGCCACCGCGTTTTCGAGCGTCTGGCAAAACTTCGGGTGCCGCTGATCGCGGCGATCAACGGGCATGCCCTGGGTGGAGGACTTGAGCTCGCCGGCGTTGCGGATATCAGGATTGCCGAACGGCAGGTGAAGATCGGCCTGCCGGAAACAAGCCTTGGCATGGTGCCGGGATGGTCTGGCACGCAGCGGTTGGTGCATCGGTTTGGCGCTCAGGTCGTCAGGCGAATGGTGCTGGGCGGCGAGATGTTCAGCGCGGAAGAGGCGCAGTCGCTCGGTGTTGTCGATGCCGTGGTGGACACGGGCACCGTGCTCGACGCCGCGAAGACCTACGCCGAGCGTGTTGCGCAGCGCGGGCCGGCGGCGCTGGAGGTGGCGAAGCTGATGATCGCTGTCGCCAATGGAGAAGACGACGGCTCCGCTGTTGAGGCGCTTGGCTCGATCCTCGTTGCCAAGACTGCAGATCTGGAAGAGGGCGTCGCCGCATTCGGCGCAAAGCGCCCCGCCGTATTCAAGGGAGAGTGGTGATGACAATTCTGGTGAGCCCGAAGGCGCTTCCTGATCTCAAGGTCCGTGATTTCAGCATGCTGGTCGATGGTGCGTGGGTGTCTTCCGCCGATGGCGGCACAATCGAACGCACCGCGCCGAGCCATGGCGTAGTCGTCAGCCGTTTTCAGTCTGGCACCAAGGCCGATGCGGAGAAGGCGATTGCCGCCGCTCGTCTTGCCTTCGACAAGGGACCCTGGCCGCGCATGACGGCATCCGAGCGTTCCGCCATTCTTTTGAAAGCTGCGGATCTGATCGCTGCCCGGCTGGAGGAAATCGCCTATCTGGATGCCATCGAGGCCGGCAAACCGATCACGCAGGTGCGCGGTGAAATCGCCGGTGCCGTCGATATCTGGCGCTATGCCGCAGCGCTGGCGCGCGATCTGCACGGCGAAAGCTACAACACGCTTGGCGACGGGACGCTTGGCGTCGTGCTGCGGGAAGCCATCGGCGTCGTCTCTATCATCACGCCGTGGAATTTCCCCTTCCTGATCGTCGGGCAGAAGCTCCCCTTCGCGCTGGCTGCCGGCTGCACGACGGTGGTCAAGCCGTCGGAATTGACCTCCGGCTCGACGCTGGTGCTGGGCGAAATCCTGGCTGAAGCCGGTGTTCCGGCCGGTGTCGTCAACATCATCACCGGAACCGGCCCGGAGGTCGGTGCGGTCATGACGACCCATCCCGAGGTCGACATGGTGTCGTTCACCGGCTCCACCGGTGTCGGCAAGCTGACGATGGCCAATGCCGCTCATACCCTCAAGAAAGTGTCGCTGGAACTCGGCGGGAAGAACCCGCAGATCGTCTTCCCGGATGCCGATCTCGACGCCTTTATCGATGCCGCTGTGTTCGGCGCCTATTTCAATGCCGGGGAATGCTGCAATGCCGGCTCACGCCTCATTTTGCATAAGAGCATAGCCAGCGATGCGATTGACCGTATCGCCGAACTGGCGAAGAAAGTGCGTGTCGGCGATCCGCTTGATCCGACGACCCACGTCGGCGCGATCATCACGCCGCAGCACATGGAAAAGATCGCCGGCTATGTTTCGGGCGCGAAAAGCGGTGGCGCGAAGGTCGCTCATGGCGGTGAGACGCTCGACTTCGGCGTCGGCCAGTTCATGTCGCCTACCATCCTCTCGGAGGTGACGCCGTCGATGGCCGTCGCTCGCGAGGAGGTCTTCGGGCCGGTCCTTTCCGTTCTGACATTCGAAACCGTGGAAGAGGCGATCGAGATTGCCAATGCGGTCGACTATGGCCTGTCAGCCGGTGTCTGGAGCCGCGATTTCGATACCTGCCTGACGATCGGCCGCAAGGTGCGGGCGGGCACGATCTGGATGAACACCTTCATGGACGGAGCGTCGGAGCTGCCCTTCGGAGGCTACAAGCAATCCGGGCTTGGCCGCGAGCTCGGCCGTCATGCGGTGGAGGATTATACCGAAAGCAAGACGCTCAACATGCATATCGGTGCCCGCACCGGCTGGTGGATGCCGCGCTGAGGTCGTGATGATGAAGCCCTGGACCCAACATCGGAGGATGAGACGGGATGACGGCAGCTCAGTCTGCGGTGGTTCCGAAGCTCGGCTGCGGCGGCTGAAGGATTTGCAGCGTGTCGGCCGCCTCGCCCCCGATGCGCCGCAACAGCAGCTTGCCGAGCTGCTCGCCGGCTGCGGTCAGGTCTTCGTAGATGGTCTCGATACCGGGCTGGATGTCGCTCAGCAGGCGCGAGGTCTGCTTCGCCACCATGTCGAACTCCCGGCCGAGCGTCAGGCCGGCCTCGCCGAGACCGGCAAGGGCCGCAAGGGCGGAGACTTCGCCGGGACAGATCAGTCCGTCCGGCGGATCGCTGAGCCCCGCCCTTTCGCGGAAGTGGTTGCGGATTGTGCCGGCCGGAGAATCGAGGTCGAGATTCTCGGGGATCTCGAAGGATGCGCCGGCCTCGCGAATGGCAGTCATGAAGCCGTGGCGCATGTGCTGGCTGAAGGTCAGGTTGCGCGGCGGCAGGATGATGGTAAGGCGCGACCTTCCCTTGGCCAGAAGCCGACGGGCGGCTTCGTAGGCAAAGGCGAAGCTGTCGAAATCTACATAGGGATGCGGGGTCGAAAACTCGCTGCGCCCATGGGTGACGAAGGGGAAGTCCTTTTCGATCAGCAGCCGGACGCGAGGGTCGAGCGGTTCGGTGCGGGTGAAGATCAGCCCGTCCGCCAGATTGTTACGGATGATGTAGTCGACGGCTTCAACATTCGAGGACCTCACGAAGCTCGGCATGACGATCAGGTGATAGGGCGTACCG
Source organism: Rhizobium sp. ACO-34A (assembly GCA_002600635.1). Taxonomy (NCBI): domain Bacteria; kingdom Pseudomonadati; phylum Pseudomonadota; class Alphaproteobacteria; order Hyphomicrobiales; family Rhizobiaceae; genus Rhizobium; species Rhizobium sp. ACO-34A. The sequence continues at coordinate 267,773 of CP021374.1, forward strand.
GCAAGGGCCTGCGTCAGGCCAAGCATCAGCGAGGTGCCGAAGCCGAGGATTTCCTCATGCGGGTCGAGCAGGACGCCGACGACATTCGTCCGGCCAGTCTTCAGTCTCTGGGCCGCACGGTCGGGCATATAGCCGACATCCGCAGCGGCCTGATGGATGCGGCGGCGCGTATCGATGTTGATCAGAGGGTCATCGGCGAGCGCTCGGGAGACGGTGGTTACGGCAAGTCCGGTCAGCTCTGCAATGGTTCGCAGCGTCGGCTTTGCGGACTTGCGTCTTCGCCCTTCCAGGCTCGTCGGGGTATCGGTCTTCGGCACGATCTTGGCGCTGCTGTCTCTATGTTCGGAGGTCGGAGCCTACTCTGCGGAACTGTTCCGTTCAATCGGAAAGTGAAACGTTACAAATTTCTGATTCGAAAGTATCGAGTGCAGCATGTTGCGTTTGATTTCCTTTGTTTTGCTGCGTCGCACAAATAATTATCGGGAGCGGTGGAGTTGCTGAAAGGGCTATTGACTCGCAGGAATTTATAACGTTTCAAATTGGTGGGCGAGAAGGACGTCCATGGATAGCCCGCAGGCGAGGAGCGAGGCGGGCACTGGCGGAACATCCGCATTTGAACTTGCAAACGGGAGGAATACGATGCGCAAGTTTTTGACGACGACTGCAGTGGCATTGACGATGATGGCCGGGATTGCCCAGGCCGCCGAAAACGTTGAAGTGCTGCATTGGTGGACTTCGGGCGGCGAGGCTGCTGCTCTCGACGTTCTCAAGAAAGATCTGGAATCCAAGGGCATCAGCTGGACCGACATGCCGGTTGCCGGCGGTGGCGGCACCGAGGCGATGACCGTGCTACGTGCCCGTGTTACGGCCGGCAATGCGCCGACCGCCGTGCAGATGCTCGGCTTCGACATTCTCGACTGGGCCAAGGAAGGCGCGCTCGGCAATCTCGACGAGACAGCTTCCAAGGAAGGCTGGGACAAGGTGATCCCGGCTGCCCTGCAGAAGTTCTCGAAGTATGACGGTCACTGGATCGCTGCGCCGGTCAACGTTCACTCGACCAACTGGCTGTGGATCAACAAGGCCGCCCTCGACAAGGCTGGCGGCAAGGAACCGGCGAACTGGGACGAATTGATCGCGCTCCTCGACAAGTTCAAGGAACAGGGCATTACGCCCGTCGCCCATGGCGGCCAGCCCTGGCAGGATGCGACCATCTTCGATGGCGTGGTGCTGTCTCTCGGTGACGATTTCTACAAGAAGGCCTTCATCGACCTCGACCCGGAAACGCTGGGTTCCGACAAGATGAAGGAAGCATTCGACCGAATGACGAAGCTGCGCTCCTATGTGGACGACAACTTCTCCGGCCGTGACTGGAACCTTGCATCCTCCATGGTGATCGAGGGCAAGGCCGGCGTTCAGTTCATGGGCGACTGGGCGAAGGGCGAATTCATCAAGGCCGGCAAGAAGCCGGGCGAGGATTTCGTCTGCATGCGCTTCCCGGGAACCCAGGGCGCCGTAACCTTCAACTCCGACCAGTTCGCCATGTTCAAGGTTGCCGCCGACAAGGTTCCGGCCCAGCTCGCCATGGCCTCGGCAATCGAAAGCCCGACGTTCCAGTCGGCCTTCAACGTGGTCAAGGGCTCGGCTCCGGCCCGTACGGATGTTCCGGATACGGCATTTGACGCTTGTGGCAAGAAGGCGATCGCCGACCTTGCCGACGCAGACAAGAACGGTCGCCTCTACGGTTCGATGGCCCATGGCCATGCCAACCCGGCCGCCGTCAAGAACGCGATCTATGACGTGGTGACGCGGCAGTTCAACGGTGAGCTTTCTTCCGAAGATGCCGTGAAGGAACTCGTCTCCGCTGTCGAAGGCGCAAAGTAAGCCGGGATATGTCCCGGCCTCTCTCCCCGGTCTCCGGGGAGAGAGTTTGCCAAGGGCTCCGGCCCTGCCCCGCTCCTCGCCTGAGAGGTGCGAGAGCCCCAAGGGGCTGGGCCTCGAGAAAAACTAGAACCCACTATCGAACGGTGTCGCGATCATGGATAGCCGCAGCCGACTTCAGGAGCTATTGCCCAAGCTTGTGCTGGCGCCCAGCTTCGTCGTCATTCTTCTCTTCGTCTATGGCTTCATCGCCTATACCGGCTATCTGTCGCTGACAGACAGCAAGATGCTGCCGTCCTACAATTTCGTCGGGCTGGAGAACTACTCCAAGCTCTGGGCCCTGCCCCACTGGTGGCGTTCGATTTCGAACCTCGCGATCTTCGCCTCGCTCTATATCCTGATCTGCTCGGTGCTGGGATTGTTTCTCGCGATCCTGCTCGACCAGAAGATCCGCGGCGAAGGCTTCCTGCGGCCGATCTATCTCTATCCGATGGCGCTTTCCTTCATCGTGACCGGAACGGCCTGGAAATGGTTCCTCGATCCGGGCATCGGGCTTGAAAACACCATGCACCTCTGGGGCTGGGAGAGCTTCACCTTCACCTGGATCAAGGACAACAAGCTCGCCATCTATTGCGTCGTCATCGCCGCCGTGTGGCAGTCCTCGGGCTTTGTCATGGCGATGTTCCTTGCGGGGCTTCGCGGGGTGGACAACGAGATGATCAAGGCCGCACAGGTCGATGGTGCCTCGAACATCACGATCTACCGTCGCATCATCATTCCGCTGATGCGCCCCGTCTTCCTGTCCGCCTTCGTGGTGCTCGCCCATCTTGCGATCAAGGCCTACGACCTGATTATCGCACTCACGGGTGGCGGCCCCGGCCAGGCGACACAGCTGCCGGCGACCTTCATGTATTCCTACACCTTTACCCGCAACCAGATGGGCATCGGCGCGTCTTCGGCGATCATCATGCTGATCATGATCTTCTCGATCATCATCCCCTATCTCTACTCGGAAGTTCGCGGAGGAAAACGCTGATGAGCGGCGCCGCCAATCCCCAGAATGCCATCTCGCACGGACACCTGACACGTGCCCTGATCTACGCCGCGCTGATCCTTTTTGCGGTCTACTATCTGCTGCCGCTCTACGTCATGGTGGTGAATTCGCTGAAGCCCCTGGACGAAATCCGGCAGGGCGGCATGCTGAACCTGCCGCAGACATGGACCTTCGAACCCTGGGTTTCGGCTTGGTCTACCGCGCAGATCGGGGTTCAGCCGACCGGCCTCAAGCCCTTCTTCATCAACTCGATCCTGATGGTGGTGCCGGCTGTCGTCATCTCCACCTTCGTCGGCGCACTCAATGGTTATGTGCTGACCAAGTGGCAGTTCCGCGGCTCCAATATCTTCTTCGGCATGCTGCTGCTCTCGTGTTTCATCCCGTTCCAGATCGTGCTGATCCCGATGGCCCGGGTGCTGGGCCTGATCGGCCTCGCCGGATCGATCTGGGGCCTGATCCTCGTGCATGTGGTCTATGGCCTGGGCTTCACCACGCTCTATTTCCGCAATTACTATGAGGCGTTCCCGACCGAGCTTGTCCGGGCCGCGCAGATCGACGGCGCAAGCTTCTTCCAGATCTTCTGGCGCATCCTGCTGCCGTCCTCCGGCCCGATCATCGTCGTCTCCGTCATCTGGCAGTTCACCAACATCTGGAACGACTTCCTGTTCGGTGCATCGTTCTCGGGTGCTGCAACGACACCGATGACGGTCGCGCTCAACAACCTCGTGTCCTCCTCGACGGGCGTGAAGGAATACAACGTCCACTTTGCCGGCGCGATCCTCGCCGCCCTGCCAACCCTTATCGTCTACATCGTCTCCGGCCGCTACTTCGTCCGCGGCCTGATGTCCGGCGCCGTGAAAGGATAAGACCCATGTCGTTTCTCAAGATCAGCCATCTGCGCAAGTCCTATGGCGCGCTGGAAATCCTGAAGGACATCAATATCGAGATCGAGGAAGGCGGCTTCCTCGTGCTCGTCGGCCCCTCGGGCTGCGGCAAGTCCACGCTGCTCAACACCATTGCCGGGTTGGAGCCGATCACATCGGGTGACATCGAGATCAACGGACGCTCGGTGTCAGGCCTTCACCCTTCCAAGCGCGATATCGCCATGGTGTTCCAGTCCTATGCGCTCTATCCGAACATGACGGTTGCGGGGAACATCGCCTTCGGCATGGAAATCCGTGGCGTGCCGAAGGAAGAGCGTGAAAAGGCCATCCATCAGGTCGCCGACATGCTTCAGATCGGCCATCTGCTCGATCGCAAGCCGAGCCAGCTTTCCGGCGGACAGCGCCAGCGCGTCGCGATGGGCCGCGCGCTGGTGCGCAATCCGCAGGTCTTCCTGTTCGATGAGCCGCTGTCGAACCTCGATGCCAAGCTGCGCGTCGACATGCGCACGGAAATCAAGCGCCTGCACCACCGGATGAAGACCACGATTGTCTACGTCACCCATGACCAGATCGAGGCGATGACGCTTGCCACCAAGATCGCGGTGCTGAAGGACGGTGTTTTGCAGCAGTTCGGCTCCCCGGCCGAGATTTACAACAATCCGGCCAACATGTTCGTGGCGGATTTCATGGGCTCTCCGGCAATGAACCTGCTGGAGGCGACTGTCGAGAAGAACGACGCCGGGCTGTCGGTTCTTCTCTCGCGAGGCGGCGGGGAGCCGCTCCGGCTTCCCGTCTCTGCCGACAAACAGGCGCTGGCCGCCCATGCCGGGCGGCAGGTGATGTTCGGCATCCGGCCGGAGGCGCTGACCGATCCGGACGGGGCCGACCGCAACGCCAGGCTGCTCGCCGAGGGCGATTGCCTGATCGAGGTGGTGGAACCCGCCGGCGCCGACACCTTCGCGGTCACCCATCTCGGCGGCAAGGAGATCGTCGCACGCCTCAGGGCGGACGCTCACATCCATGCCGGCCAGACGGCTCGCCTCGCCTTCAATCTCGACAAGGCCGTCTACTTCGACCCGCAGACGCAGGGGCGGATTGCCTGATACGGATGCGGGAGACAGCAAGATGACCAGTAACCCGGATATCGTCATCATCGGCTCCGGCATCGGCGGATCGACCGTCGCCGCCGGACTGGCGGCGACCGGCGCCTCGATCCTGATCCTGGAAGCGGGCGACCACATCGCCGACCGGCCGGAAAACCGGGACCAGCGAGCCATCTTCCAGCGCGGATATTTCCGGCCGAAGGAGATGTGGTACGAACACGGCGGCCAAGCCTTCAATCCCGGCAATTACTATTATGTCGGGGGCAATTCGAAATTCTACGGCGCGGTGCTGGTGCGTTACCGTCGTGAGGATTTCGAGGAGATGGTCCACCGCGAGGGCGTCTCGCCCGCATGGCCATTCCCCTACGAGGAGTTGGAACCCTGGTATTCCCGGGCCGAGCAGCTTTTCATGGTGCGTGGAAATCTGGGCGAGGATCCGACGGAGCCGCAGCACTCCCTCCCCTACCCCTTTCCGCCGGTCCCGGACGAACCGGCAATCGCCAGGGTTCGCAAGCAGCTGAAATCCATCGGCATGCATCCGTATTCGCTGCCGCTTGGCATCGATATCGAACGCTGGCTTGCGAAAGCGAAGACGCCGTGGGACGCCCATCCGAATGCCAATGACGGGAAGATGGATGCGGAGACGGCGGCACTTGCCTATGCCCTGAAGCATGAACAGATCACGCTGCAGACGGGATCGCGTGTTACCCGTCTCGAAGTTGGGCCGGACGGCAAGCGGATCGAAACCGTTCATTACGTGAAGGACGGTGAGCAGCGCAAAGTGTCGCCGAAACTGGTGATCCTGTCGGCCGGAGCGGTCCAGTCGGCGGTGCTGCTGCTGCGTTCTACCGATGAACGCCATCCCGGCGGGCTCGCCAACAGGTCCGATCAGGTCGGCCGCAATTTCATGAACCACAATTCGAGCGCTGTGCTGGCGATCTCGCCTACCTATCGCAATGATAGCGTCTACCAGAAAACTTTCGGCTTCAACGATTTCTATCTATCGGATGGCGAGGGTGGCCCGCCGCTCGGGAATGTTCAGCTTCTGGGTCGAGTTTCGGCGGCAATCCTGAAGGCGAACATGCCGAAGGTGCCGGAATGGCTGCTGGGCCGGATTTCCGCCCATGCTATCGATTTCTACGCGATGAGCGAGGATATCCCGCATCCCGAGAGCCGCATCATGGTCGATGGCGACCGGATCGTCCTCAAATGGCACCGCACCAACTGGGATGCCCATCTCGATCTGGTACGCAGGCTGAAGGGCGTGCTGAAGAAGGCAGGTTTCCCGATCGTGTTGTCGCGCCCATTCGACAAACGCACACCATCGCATCAATGCGGCACCATCAGGATCGGGCACGACCCGGCAACCTCTCCGCTCGATGTCTATTGCCGCGCCCATGACCATCCGAACCTGTTCGTGGTCGATGCCGGTTTTCTGCCTACCTCGGCGGCGGTCAATCCGGCGCTGACGGTGGCAGCCCAGGCGCTGCGTGTTGCCGATCACATTGCATCGGAGGATCTGAGGTCATGATCGGTTCCCGCCCGCTTGCAATCGTCACCGGCGGCCGGCGCGGCATAGGCCTCGGCATTGCCCGGGCGCTCGCCGCCGATGGCTTCGACATCGCCCTGACCGGTCTCGGACCATACGGTGCTGAAGAAACCGTGTTGGCCGATCTGGAAGCAGGTGGCGTGACGGCAGCCTATTTCGAGGCCGATCTTGCCGATGTCACGGATCATGACGCGAGCATCGGAAAGATCATGGCCCGCTTCGGGCGGATCGATTGTCTCGTCAACAATGCCGGCATGGGTTCGGTGGTCCGGGGCGATTTCCTTGGCCTGACGCCGGAGAATTTCGACCGGATCATCGCCACCAACCTGCGCGGCACGGTGTTTTTCACGCAGGCCGTATTGCGGGCGATGCTGGCTTCACCGTCACCGGTGGGCAAGCGGAGCATCGTCAACATTACCTCCGTTTCGGCGGAGCTGAGCTCACCTGAAAGACTTGATTACTGCATGAGCAAGGCAGGGCTTTCCTCCTTCAGCAAGGGGCTGGCGCTCTATCTGGCCGAGAAGGACATCGCCGTTTTCGAGATCCGTCCGGGCATTATCCGGACCGACATGACGGCTGGCGTTGCCGGGAAATATGACGCCCTGATCGCAGGCGGACTGGTCCCGATGCGGCGCTGGGGTGAACCGGATGACATTGGCGGCGTGGTTTCCGCGCTCGCCTCCGGCCGGTTCGCCTTCGCGACCGGCTCGGTGATCGATCTCGATGGCGGGCTGTCGATCGGAAGATTGTGATTTCCCCTCCTCCTTGAGGGAGGGTGGACGAACGACTTGAGGAAGACGTTATGACCTATGATTACATCATCACCGGCGCCGGACCTGCGGGATGCGTGCTCGCCAACCGGCTGAGCGAAGATCCTGATGTCCGCGTGCTGCTGATCGAGGCTGGCGGCGGCGACTGGAACCCGCTGTTTCACATGCCGGCCGGTTTTGCCAAGATGACCAAGGGCGTTGCGAGCTGGGGCTGGGAAACCGTGCCGCAGAAGCACATGAAAGGCCGCGTGCTGCGCTATACCCAGGCCAAGGTGATCGGCGGCGGCTCCTCGATCAATGCCCAGCTCTACACTCGTGGCAATGCCCGAGACTACGATCTCTGGGCGCGGGAGGAAGGCTGCGAAGGCTGGGATTACCGTTCAGTCCTGCCCTATTTCAAGCGTGCCGAGGACAACCAGCGCTTCGCCGACGACTATCACTCCTATGGCGGGCCGCTCGGCGTTTCCATGCCGGTCTCGCCGCTGCCGATCTGCGATGCCTATATCCGCGCCGGCCAGGAACTCGGCATTCCCTATAATCACGATTTCAATGGCAGGCAGCAGGCCGGCGTTGGCTTCTACCAACTCACCCAGCGCAATCGCCGCCGCTCCTCGGCGTCTCTTGCCTATCTGTCGCCGATCAGGGACCGAAAAAACCTTACGGTAAAGATGAATGCCCGCGTCGCGAGGATCGTTGTCGAGGGCAGGCGTGCCGTCGGTGTCGAGATCGCTGGCAACAATGGCCTCGAGATTATCCGGGCAGAGCGCGAAGTGCTGGTGTCCTCCGGCGCAATCGGCTCGCCCAAGCTTCTCCTGCAATCCGGCATCGGGCCTGCCGATCACCTTCGCTCGGTTGGCGTCGAAGTGAAACATGATTTGCCCGGCGTCGGCGGCAACATGCAGGACCATCTCGACCTGTTCGTGATTTCCGAATGCACCGGTGATCACACCTATGACGGGGTGGCCAAACTCCATCGTACGCTATGGGCCGGCATCCAGTATGTCCTGTTCCAGACGGGACCGGTTGCCTCCTCTCTCTTCGAAACCGGTGGCTTCTGGTATGCCGATCCGGATGCACGCTCGCCGGATATCCAGTTCCACCTTGGCCTGGGTTCCGGCATCGAGGCGGGCGTGGAGAAGCTCAGGAATGCCGGCGTCACGTTGAATTCGGCCTATCTGCATCCGCACTCGCGCGGAACGGTGCGCCTTTCTTCCTCCGATCCGGCGGCGGCTCCGCTGATCGATCCGAACTACTGGGAAGACCCGCACGACAGGAAGATGTCTATCGAAGGGCTGAAGCTTGCCCGCGAGATCATGCAGCAGGCGGCGCTGAAGCCCTTCGTGCAGGCGGAGCGTCTGCCGGGGCCGAAGGCGATGACCGACGAGGAGCTGTTCGACTACGGCTGCGCCAACGCCAAGACGGATCATCATCCGGTCGGGACCTGCCGGATGGGTACTGGCCCGGATGCCGTCGTCGGGCTGGATCTCAGGGTTCATGGCCTCGATGGATTGCGGGTCTGCGACAGTTCGGTGATGCCGCGGGTTCCCTCGTGCAATACCAATGCCCCGACGATCATGGTGGGCGAAAAGGGTGCCGATATCATTAGGGAGTTCCCTCCCCTTCCCCCGGCGATCTTTGCCAACGAGCGGAACGACACGCGGCCTCGCGCCCGGGCGGAGGTTTGCTGAGATGATCCGTCACTGTGTCTTCATCCGCTTCAGGCCGGAGGTTTCGACCGAGGCAAAGCTTGAGATCTATTCGGAAATCCGCGGTCTGATGCCGCGGCTCGATGGATTGCTGGCGGTTCACGTCGGAGACAATGTCAGCCCCGAACACGGCATGGACAAAGGATACTCGGAGGGCTTTATAGTCGACTTCAGGGATGCTGCTGCCCGGGACCTTTACCTTGAGGATCCGGAGCATCGCCAGACCGGCGGAAAGATCGTGGCGGCTGCCATTGGCGGCATCGACGGTATTTTCGTCTATGATATCGAGATTTCCGGAGACTGAGTTGACGTTCGAACCGCGTGCTGTCCTTGCCGACCTTTTTCATGCAGCGGTTGCTGCCGCCGACCCCTATGAGGCGATCGTCCGGCATCTGCCGGCAAGGCCGAAGGGCCGCACCATCGTTGTGGGAGCCGGAAAGGCCGCCAGCCAGATGGCGGCAGCCTTCGAGCGCGCCTGGGGAGAGCCGGTCGAGGGACTGGTGGTTGCCCGTCATGGACCTGTCGAGACCTGCCGACATACGCGGGTGCTGACCTCGGCTCATCCCGTACCCGACGAGGCAGGGATTGCCGGGGCCGAGGCTCTGCTGCGGCATGTCGAGGGGCTGACCTCCGACGATCTGGTTGTCGCGCTGATCTCGGGAGGCGGTTCGGCGCTTCTCCCCGCGCCGCCGCAGGGCTTTGCTCTGGCAGATGAAAAGGCGTTGAACGAAGCGCTTCTCGCTTCGGGAGCACCGATCTCGGCGATGAATGTCGTCAGGAAACATTTTTCGCGCATCAAGGGCGGTCGGCTCGCAGCAAGGGCCTATCCGGCAAGGGTGGTCAGTCTGGTCGTTTCCGATGTTCCCGGAGACAGCCCGGCGTTGGTCGCATCGGGTCCGACTCTTGCGGGATCGGGCAATGCCGAAGAGGCGCTCCGCATCATCCGCGATTATCGGATCGACCTTCCCGCTTCCGTCGTCGAGTTCATCGGCAAGGAGCGCGTCCCCTTGCCGGACGATGAAGCATTTGCGGGCAATGAGGTTCATGTCATCGCGTCCGCGCGTGTTTCGCTGGAGGCTGCCGCCGCTCATGCCCGCAAACTCGGTATCCAGCCGTTGATCCTGTCGGACAGTATCGAGGGCGAGGCAAAGGATATCGGGCGCATGCATGCGGCGCTGGCGCGGGAATTCTTGACCAACGCGCAAGGCCTGTCAAAACCGATGGTCCTCCTTTCCGGCGGTGAAACGACGGTAACGATTGGCGGCGGAAAGTACGGCAAGGGTGGCCGGAATTCGGAACTGTTGCTATCGGTGGCAATCGATCTCCAGGGAGTGGAGGGGATTACCGCGCTTGCGGCCGATACCGATGGAATCGATGGCTCGGAAGACAATGCCGGTGCGTTCTGCGACGGGGGCACTGTTGCAAGGATCAGAGCCGGCGGCGGCGATGCGCGAACCTATCTTGCCGGCCATGACGCCTGGTCGGCCTTCGATCTTGCTGGCGACCTGTTCGTTCCTGGCCCTACCGGCACCAATGTGAATGATCTCAGGGCGTTACTGATCGCCTGATTGAGTGAGGCTCAAAGAAAAAGGGCGGGATCCGAAGATCCCGCCCTTTTTGCTTTCGGATTATTCGGCTGCGATCTGGTGGGTATCGCCACCGGCGGCCTGGCTGTTCGCGGCCTCCTGCCGTTCGTGATGAATGAGCGGCCTGTTGCCCGTCAGCAGGCGCACCAGCACGTAGAAGACGGGTGTCATGAAGATGCCGAAGAACGTCACCCCGATCATGCCGGAGAACACCGCGACACCCATGGCGGCGCGCATTTCCGCACCGGCGCCGGTGGAGACGACCAGCGGCACGACACCCATGATGAAGGCCATGGAGGTCATCAGGATCGGGCGCAGGCGAAGGCGGCTTGCCTCGATTGCGGCCTGTACCGGCGTTCGTCCTTCGAATTCCAGCTCCCGCGCGAATTCGACGATCAGGATCGCGTTCTTCGCCGATAGTCCCACCAGCACCACCAAGCCGATCTGGGTGAAGATGTTGTTGTCTCCACCGGTGAGCCAAACCCCGGTCAAGGCGGCCAGCACGCCCATCGGCACGATCATGATGATCGCGATCGGCAGGGTAAGGCTTTCATACTGCGCGGCGAGCACGAGATAGACGAGCAGCAGGGCCAGCGGGAAGACGACGATGCTGGAATTGCCGGCGAGGATCTGCTGGTAGGTCAGGTCCGTCCACTCGAAGTCGATGCCGGCCGGCAGTGTCTCGTTCAGGATCTTCTCGATTGCCGCCTGTGCCTGACCGGAGGAGAAGCCCGGGGCCGGTCCGCCGTTGATGTCCGCCGCAAGGAAGCCATTGTAACGCGTGGTGCGTTCCGGTCCCGTCGTTCCGTCCACCTTCAGCAGAGCCGAGAGCGGGATCATCTGGCCGGATTGCGAGCGAACCTTCAGTTGGCCGATATCCTCCGACTTGGCGCGGAACTGCGCGTCGGCCTGAACCCGGACGCTGTAGGTGCGGCCGAAGGCGTTGAAGTCGTTCACATAGAGCGAGCCGAGATAGATCTGCAGCGTTTCGAACACGTCCGTTACCGATACGCCGAGCTGTTCTGCCTTGGCGCGGTCGAGATCCGCATAAAGCTGCGGCACGTTGATCTGGAAGCTTGAGAAGATGCCGGCAAGTTCCGGTGTCTGGTAGGCCTTGGCGATCACCGCCTTGGTGGCTTCGTCAAGGGCCTGATTGCCAAGGCCGGCACGATCCTCGATCTGCAGCTTGAAGCCGCCGGTCGAGCCGAGACCGTTGACCGGCGGCGGCGGGAACATGGCGATGAAGGCATCCTGAATGCCGGCATATTTCTGGTTCAGCGCCATGGCGATGGCCCCGCCGGAAAGCTCGGGCGACTTGCGGTTCTCGAAGTCGTCGAGCACGGCGAAGACGATGCCGGCGTTGGAGCCGATGGTAAAGCCGTTGATCGACAGGCCCGGGAAGGCGATGGCATGGCTGACGCCCGGCTGCGCCATGGCGATGTCGCTCATCTGCTTGATGACGCTTTCCGTGCGGTCGAGGGTCGCGCCGTCAGGAAGCTGGGCAAAGCCGATCAGGTATTGCTTGTCCTGCGCCGGCACGAAGCCGCCCGGCACGGTGCTGAACATGCTGTAGGTGGCCCCGACCAGCGTGAGGTAGATCACCATTACGAGGCTCTTGCGCGACAGGAGACCGCCGACCGTGCGGCCATAGCCATTCGAGGCAGCCCCGAAGATACGGTTGAAGCCGCGGAAGAACCAGCCGAAGATGGCATCCATGAAGCGCGTCAGCCAGTCCTTCGGCGCATGGTGATCCTTTAGCAGGAGTGCTGCAAGTGCTGGTGAAAGCGTCAGCGAATTGATCGCCGAAATGACGGTCGAGATAGCAATCGTCAGCGCGAACTGACGATAGAACTGGCCGGAAAGGCCGGTGATGAAGGCAAGCGGCACGAAAACCGCGACCAGAACGAGAGCGATGGCGATGATCGGGCCAGACACTTCCCGCATGGCGCGATAGGTCGCGTCGCGGGGACTTAAGCCGTTCTCGATATTGCGCTCGACGTTTTCCACCACGACGATCGCGTCGTCGACTACGATGCCGATGGCGAGCACGAGCCCGAACAGCGTCAGCGCGTTGATGGAGAAGCCGAACGCATACATCACCGCAAACGTGCCGATGATCGATACGGGAACCGCGATCAGGGGGATGATCGAGGCGCGCCATGTCTGCAGGAACAGGATGACCACGAGCACGACGAGCGCGATGGCTTCGAGCAGGGTATCGACGACCTTCTCGATCGACGAACGCACGAACTTGGTGGTGTCGTAAGCGATTTCGAACTTCACGCCGGTCGGCATGGCGAGCTGTAGCTCGTCCATGGTAGAGCGGACATTGTCGGAAATCTCGATGGCGTTCGAACCCGGAGCCTGAAGGACGGCAACGGCGACGGCCGGCTTGCCGTCAAGCAGCGACCGAAGCGTATAATCGGACGCGCCGAGTTCGATGCGGGCGACATCGCGCAGGCGCGTGATCGCGCCATCTTCGCCAGTCTTGACGATGATGTTGCCGAATTCTTCCGGGGTCTGGAGACGGCCCTGGGCGTTGACGTTGAGCTGCAGGTTGACGCCCGGCAGGCTGGGCGATGCGCCGATGATACCGGCCGCGGCCTGAACGTTCTGCGAGCGGATGGCATTGGTGACATCGCTTGCCGCCAGCGAATGCTCGGCGGCCTTCTGCGGGTCGATCCAGATGCGCATGGAATAGTCGCCGGCGCCGAAGACCTGAACCTGTCCGACGCCCTCGATACGGGCAAGGCGATCCTTGATGTTGAGGGTCGCATAGTTGCGCAGATAGGTGATGTCGTAGTCATCGACGGTCGAAACCAGATTCACCACCATGATGAAGTCCGGGGAGCTCTTGACCGTGGTGATGCCGAGCGCGCGCACTTCGGACGGAAGCCGGGGCTCGGCCTGGGAAACGCGGTTCTGCACGAGCTGCTGCGCCTTGTCGGGATCCGTGCCGAGCTTGAAGGTCACGGTCAGGGTCAGGACGCCGTCGGACGTTGCCTGGCTGGACATGTAGAGCATGTCCTCGACGCCGTTGATCTGTTCTTCGAGCGGTGTCGCCACCGTCTCGGCGATAACGGTCGGGTTTGCACCCGGATAGCTGGCGCGCACGACGACTGACGGCGGTACCACTTCGGGATATTCGGAAATCGGCAGCGAGCGCATGCCGATCAGGCCCGCCACCACGATGAGGATCGACAGAACGGCCGCGAAGACCGGCCTGTCGACGAAAAATCTGGAGATGTTCATGTCAAAGCCCTCTCCGGGTTGAACATAGGCAAAACGACCCCGCTGCCTGCGATCGGGTGATCACAAGCCTCAAAGCGGGTTGGAATGGGTGGCCGGCGAATACCGCCGGCCGTGTTACTGCTGGGCGACCTTGGCTTCGGCCTGCGGATCGACCACGGCGCCGGGCCGGATGCGCTGCAGGCCATTGACGACGATCCTGTCGCCGGCATTCAGGCCTTCTTCCACGATCCGCTGACCATCGACGCTGGTCCCGAGCCGGACCTGACGGGTGGCGACCGTGTTGGAGGCATCCACCACGAAGACGAACTTCTTGTCCTGATCCGTACCGATTGCCCGTTCGCTGACGAGAAGATGCTCTTCAGCCTTGGGCTGGCCCATGCGGACCCGCACGAACTGGCCGGGGATCAGCCGTCCCTCCGGATTGTCGAAGATTGCCCGGACGCGGATGGTGCCGCTCGATGCGTTCACCTCGTTGTCGACGAGCTGGAGCTTGCCGCGGATCGGGGTGCCGTTGTCGGAAAGCGTGCCGACCTCGACGGGCACCTGCTCGATTGCCGGAAGACCGTTTGCGGCGGGCAGTTCGGCAAGGGTGCGGGCCACCAGTTCTTCGCTGGCATCGAAGCTCGCATAGATCGGATCGGTGGAAACCAGCGTCGTCAGCGGCGTCGAGGAGGAGCCGGCGGCAACGAGGTTACCGACGGTGACCTCGATCCTGCCGACCCGGCCGGCGATCGGCGCGCGGATCTGGGTGTAATCCAGATCGAGCTGTGCCGATTTCAGGGCCGCCTTGGCGGACTGGAGGTTCGCCAGGGCCTCATTGCGGGCGCTCTGACGCTGGGTAAGATCGCTCTGGGAGATAGTGTTCTTGGAGGCAAGGTTCTTGCCGCGTTCGAACTCCGTCGAAGCCAGTTCGACGCGGGCCTGCGCCGAGGCGACCTGCCCTTCGGCCTGGGCGACTGCCGCCTGATAGGGTTCGGGATCGATCGTGACCAGCAGGTCACCGGCCTTTACCAGACCGCCTTCGCGGAAATGGACCGACTGCACCATGCCTGCGACGCGCGGACGAACCTGCACCCGGTCGACTGCTTCCAGCCGGCCGGAGAATTCCTGCCATGTGCTGACGCTGCGCGGCTCGACGGTCGCGACAGTTACCGGGATCGCCGGGGCGGGTGCGGCAGCAGCCGTGTCGGAGGCTGCATTGGCTCCCCTCGGCAGGTCCAGATACATGGCCGCGCCTGCGATGGACGCAGCAGTTCCTATGCCGGCGCCCCACAGGGCCCAGCGCTTGTCTTTCGCTGTCATGATAGTCTCCTTGCGGCCCGGGATCGGCCGCCTTCAGTCCTGAAATACTGTTCTGCTAAGCACTTAATTCCTGAACGAAACCGGTGAATTCGGCACCGAGCGCCTTCATCCAACCACCGCCATCGTCCCTGTAGATCCCGGTCCAGCCGCTGCCAGCCGGGAAAACATGTTGGCGCACCCTGACGCCCGAACCGCGCAGCCTGTCACCGTAGCCGCGAACCTCGTCACGCAGCGGGTCGTCTTCCGCTGTCACGATCAGCGCTGGCGCCAGACCATTCAATCGCGAACACATGCACGGCGCTGCGTAGGGGTGCTGCGAACCGAAATGCGAGCCGAGATAATGGCTCCATCCATCCGACCAGCGTTCCCTCATTCCGATCTTGTCAGCCTCCCGGAAGGATGCCGATGCCATCATCGGATCGATCATGGGCGACAGCAAGATCTGTCCGTCCAGTTCACCCTGCATCTGGTCGCGGGCCTTCAGTGCCACCCCGGCAGCGACGTTGCCCCCGGCTTCATCTCCGGCCACCAGCAGCAGCGACTTCGCCGTGCCGAACTGTTTCCGGCGGCTGTTCAGGCACTGCAAGGCAGCGAATGCGCATTCCATCGCCTGCGGAAACAGGTTCTTCGAAACGCTGCTGTAGTCTGCTTCCAGGACCACGGCGCCTGCATCCGCAAGCGCTCGCGCGACCGGTCGCTCTTCTTCTTCGCGGTCATCGGCCAGAAAGGCCCCACCGCGAAGATAAAGCACCAGGGGGGGCGTCTTGCACTTGCCCTTCCCTTCGTAGAGACGCATGGGAACCGGTGGCTTGGCCGACCTGTCGAAAGGTATATTTCCCCACTGCGCTGTCATTGAAAAATCCTCGATCGATCCCAATTCAGGGATCTATATCCGCTTCCGGACATGCAACAGATATTATTGTTCTTATCGAATTGCACAAGCTTGCTGAATTCGACTACACTATTCCAAATTTCGGGATAATGGCGCAACGCAACAAAGGCTGACGTATGGATCAGATTTCCGCAATGCGCGTTTTCGTGCGGGTGGTGGAGACGGGGAACTTCACCCGCGCTGCCAAGAGCCTCAACATGCCGAAGACATCTGTCACCAATCTGGTGCAGGGGCTGGAGGCTCATCTTAGCACGACGCTCCTCAATCGCACCACCCGCCGGGTCATGGTTACCACCGACGGCGCTCTCTATTACGAACGGGCAACGCAAATCCTGTCGGAGCTGGATGAGCTCGACGGCAGCTTTTCAAATTCCCAGGCGCTACCCTCCGGCCGCCTGCGTGTTGAAATGGCGAGTATTTTCGCCGATTCCGTCGTGATCCCGGCGCTTTGCGATTTCTATATGCGCTATCCCCAGATCCAGCTTGATATCGGTGTTGGCGACCGGCTGGTCGATTACATCGCCGAAAACGTCGATTGCGCGCTGCGAGCCGGCACATTGTCCGACCAGTCGCTGATTGCCCGCAAGATCGGCGAACTGCACATGCAGACCTATGCGGCGCCGTTCTACATCGAGAACTTCGGCATGCCTCAACATCCGACAGAGCTGGAAGGCGATCATTTCTCCGTCGGCTACATGAAGGCGCAGGCCGGCCGCGTATTGCCGATGGAGTTTCGCCGGGGCGAAGAACTCCTTGAGGTCTCACCGCGCTTCATCCTGTCGGTGAATGACAGCCGCTCCTATCTTCAGGCTGCCATTTCCGGCCTGGGTATCGTCATGTGCCCCTTGTTCATCGTCAAGGAAGCCGTGGAAAAGGGCGAGCTGGTGCCTGTGCTTCCGGAGTGGAACCGGGATCCGGTCCCTCTCTATGTCGTCTATCCCCAGACCCGGCACCTGAGTAACAGGGTGCGCGTGTTCGTGGACTGGCTGGCCAAGCAGCTTCAGGGGATCACACGCGATCCGGCCGCCCGCACCCGAAGGACGAAGGCGACCGAACTTGCTTAGGTCAGATCCTGATCTGCCGCAGGCGCAGCGAGTTGCCGATCACGCTGACCGATGAAAGCGCCATCGCCGCTGCCGCGATGATCGGCGAAAGCAGGATGCCGAAGCTTGGATAAAGCAGCCCAGCCGCCACCGGTACACCCGCCGCATTGTAGATGAAGGCGAAGAACAGGTTCTGGCGAATGTTCTGCATCGTTGCGTGGCTGAGTTGCCTTGCCCGCACGATGCCCTGCAGGTCTCCCTTGAGAAGCGTGACGCCGGCGCTTTCGATGGCAACATCGGTTCCCGTTCCCATGGCAATACCCACATCCGCTGCCGCAAGCGCCGGTGCATCGTTGACGCCGTCGCCGGCCATGCCGACGATGCGGCCTTCGCCTCGCAGGCGGCTGACGATCTTGCTCTTGTCCTCGGGCAGAACCTCCGCTTCGACTTCGGAGATGCCTAGCCGCCTGCCGACGGCCTCCGCGGTCGTGCGGTTGTCGCCGGTCAGCATGACCACACGGACCCCGGCATCGACAAGGCTCTTCAATGCGGCCGGTGTCGTCGCCTTGATCGGATCGGCGATGGCGAAGAGGCCGGCAACTATACCGTCAGCGGCCAGGAAAATGACGGTGGCGCCGTCGTTGCGCAACTCCTCGGCTTTCGCTGTCATGACGGAGAGGTCGACGCCCGTTTCCTCCATGATGCGATGGCTGCCGATGACGAGGTGCTTTCCGTCGACCACGCCTGTCACTCCCTTGCCGACAGGGCTGTCGAAATCGGTCGCGTCCGCGAGCGTCAGTCCGCGTTCCTCTGCCGCCGCCACGATGGCGAGGGCGAGCGGATGTTCGCTGGAACGTTCAAGCGTAGCGGCGAGGCGCAGCAATTCCTGTTCATCCAGTCCTTGTGCGGGAACGATGGCCGTGACCTTGGGCTTGCCCTCCGTCAGCGTACCGGTCTTGTCGACCACGAGCGTATCGACTTTTTCGAACCGTTCGAGCGCTTCGGCGTTCTTGATGAGGACGCCGAGATGGGCACCCCGCCCTATCCCCACCATGATCGACATCGGGGTGGCAAGGCCGAGTGCGCAAGGGCAGGCGATAATCAGCACGGCGACGGCTGCGACCAGTCCGTGCGCGAAACGGGGTTCAGGCCCGACCGCCATCCAGATGGCGAAGGCAATGGCCGCCACGGCAAGGACGATGGGCACGAACCATCCCGATACTTCGTCGGCAAGGCGCTGGATCGGCGCGCGGGAGCGTTGTGCTTCCGCCACCATATGGACGATGCGCGACAGCATGGTATCGCGGCCGACTTTCGCGGCCTCCATGACGAAGCCGCCGGTCTGGTTCATCGTGCCGCCGATGAGCTTGGCTCCTGTCTCCTTGGTGACGGGCATGGACTCACCGGTGATCATCGATTCATCGACCGAGCTTCGTCCTTCGACCAGAACGCCATCGACCGGCACCTTCTCGCCGGGACGGACACGAAGCTTGTCGCCGACAACGACCGTTTCCAGGGCGATGTCCTCGTCCGTACCGTCTTCGCGGACGCGTCGTGCCATCTTCGGTGTGAGATCTAGAAGCGCACGGATAGCGCCGCCGGTCTGTTCCCTCGCGCGCAGTTCGAGAACCTGACCGAGCAGGACCAGAACCGTGATCACCGCCGCTGCCTCGAAGTAGACGGCGACCGTTCCTTCGGCCTCGCGCAGGCTTGGCGGGAAAAGGCCCGGCGCGACCGTTGCGACGATGCTGTAGAGCCATGATGCGCCGGTGCCGATGGCGATCAGCGTGAACATGTTCAGGTGGCGCGTGACGATGGATTTCCAGCCGCGCTCGAAGAAAGGCCATCCGGCCCAGAGCACGACGGGTGTGGCCAGTATCAACTGGATCCAGTTGGAAGCCTGAGCACCGATCAGCATGTGCAGGTCGACCAGATGCCCGCCCATTTCTAGGATCACGACCGGTATGGCCAGTACGAGGCCGATCCAGAAGCGGCGCGTCATGTCGATCAGTTCGGGACTGGGGCCTGTGTCGGCAGTTGCCACTTCGGGCTCGAGTGTCATGCCGCATATCGGGCAATTGCCGGGCTGTGTCTGCCGGATCTGGGGATGCATCGGGCAGGTGTAGACCGTCCCTTCCGGGGCCGGGGTTGTGGCCTCTGGTTTCTGGTCGGCGTGATGGTCGTGGTGGTGCGCATGATCGTGATGAGAGTGATCATGGTGCTCCTGCTCCTGACCTTTCCCTTGACCGTGCTCATGGCCGGCATGGTCGTTGTTTTCCGTATGATGTTCGTGCGTCATTGGGGTCTCCCTGAACGCGAAAATTGCTGCAATATGACCTTTGCTCAGCCGGCCTTGTCGTAAGATAGGAATGACATCATGCCGCTGGCCATGTGATACAGGTGGTGGCAATGGAACGGCCACCGACCGGGATTGCTGGCGTCGAACTCTAGCACGGCCTCGGCCATCGGCGGCAAGAGAACCGTATCCCGGACCGCGCCGGCGAAATCCCTGCCGTTCAGTCCGACGATCTGGAAATGATGACCATGCAGGTGCATGGGATGCGCCATCATCGACATGTTGCGGATGACGAACCGGATCCTGTCGCCGGTCCTGACGTCGAGATGTTCGCCGCCCTCGATCTGCCAGGTGTAGCCGGACATGTTGCCGCTCAGAGCCATTTCGAATGTCCTGGCAGGTTTGGCGGTCGTGAGGGGCTTGAGCGCACGAAGGCGCTGTTCCAGTTCGAGGTCGAGAACCGGGCCGGGTTCGGTCCCTTCGGTGGCAAACTTCCGAATGCTTGCCCCGGCCGTCGCGAGAACGATCCCTGTGCGATGTGGCGAACCTTCACGTAGCGCGAACACCGGAAAGGCTCCGCCTTCGCCGGGTATGTCGAGCAGGATATCGACGCGCTGGCCCATCGAGACGGGAACGCGGTGGACGGCGAGCGGCTGGACGGGAATACCATCGACCGCGACGAGGCTGCCTTTCAGCGCGCCGGTGTCGATGGTGAAGGCGGTCGCCGTGGCACCGTTGATGATCCTGAGCCTGACACGCCCGCCCTTTTCGACCGTGAAGGTTTCCGGATCGTCGAGCGTACGGTCATTTGCCAGATAGGCATCGTATTTGATGTCGTTCAGGTCCATGCCGGGCATCTCCGCCATACCGGGCATGTTCATCCCCGGCATGGCCATGCGGTGGCCGTCCATTTTGCCGGACATGTCATGCATCATGTTGCCGTGGTTCATGCCCATCGACATTGCGTGACCGCCGGCGCCCTTGAGTTCGGCAAGGAGTTCTTCCGGCGTCCTGAAGGAGAAGTCGTGAAGCAGCACGACGACTTCCTGCGCGTCGCTGTTTCGCTCCTCCGCTGTGCGAACGATGAGAGGCGCGGCCAGCAGGTTCTGTTCCTGCAAGGTATGGGCGTGCATCCAGTGCGTTCCACCGGCGCCGACCGGGAAATTGTAGTGGCGCTCTTCGCCCGGCTGCAAAAGGGCGGCCGGATTGTCCGGCACGCCATCCATGTTCCACGGTGGCGTCAGGCCATGCCAGTGAATGAGTGTGCTTTCCCCGGTCTGGTTGGTGAGCTGGACATCGAATTGCGTTCCGGCGTCCAGTGTCAGTCCTGGCTTTCCATCAGGTCCAACAAGACCGAAGACTCTGGCCGCCTTGCCGTTCACTTCGATGGTCCGGGTGGTGACGGCAAGGTTGAGCGGAGGCGGTGTCGTTGCGGCCCGGGCGCTCCATGGCAGGCTTGCGCCCGATCCGATGGCTGCTGCGCTAAGCGCAAGGTTCTGGAGGAATTGACGGCGATTCATGATCTTTCTCTCGATCCATAGGTCGGCAATGCCGACGGCTGCTGCAAATGATGTCTGTTGAGGCGCGGCCGGACTGGCGGCGCGCTTGCATCAGGCAGCGTTGCGGGGAGGACCGAGAACAGGAGGTGTGCTGCGTCCCGCGGGAAAGGAGGTGATGACGGTGAAGCGGATCTCGACGAACCCCGCCGGCATCGTTTCGAACTTGTCCGTGGCTTCCACGACGCTGCAAAGCATGCAGACGGAACTGCAGCAGAGCATCTTGCTGCTTGTGGGCGACTTGCCGGGATGGCTGTGGGAGCCGGTGTCAGTGTGCATGGAAGTCTGCACCTGCTGCGACTGGCAGTGATGCTCCGTCGCCATCGCCGCCGACGCACCCATCACCCCGGCAATGACTGCCGTGGCCAGAAAGGTCCGAATGACCAGCATGATGTAGCGCATCAGTTCCATCGGTCGCCTACGACATCCTGCGAAGCACTCTATCGCAGAAGTTGGGGTCGTCGTTGACCTTTGTCAAATGATTGTGCGCCGGGAGCGATGTCCCGAAATGCCCTCAGTGAACAGTCCCGAGAGCAAAGGGCGTCGTATCCAGCGCGGCCGGCCTTTCGTCGATGAAGTCGTGGATCAGCCTGGCACTACCGCAGGCCAGCGTGAAGCCCAGCGCGCCGTGGCCGACATTGAGAGACAGGTTGCGATAAGGCGTCTTGCCGATGATCGGCTTTCCTTGTGCGGTGGCAGGACGAAGGCCGGCCCAGGATTGAGCGTTGTCGAGGTCTGCCAGTTTCGGAAACGTCGACCGAACCTGCTTTTTCAGGGTTTCCAGCCGGCGCGGGTTGACGGCGGCGTCCGACGCGCCGATGTCGACCATGGCGGCAATGCGCAGGCTGTCGCCCAGTCTCGCATAGACGATCTTGTTCTGGCTGTCTGTGACGCTGATCTTCGGCGCGGTCGCTTCCGCGCCTTCCGGAACCGCGACCGTCAGGCTGTAACCCTTGAGCGCGCAAAGCGGCAGCGATATGCCGAGCGGGCGCATCAGTTCCCGGCTTGCCAGTCCAGCCGTCATGACGAAATGGTCGGCTTCTATATCGCCTCGATCGGTGGAAACGGCCCGCACCCGCCCCTGCTCGGCACGAAGAGCGCCGATCTTGTGGTGGTAAAGCCTCGTTACTCCATACTTCTCCCCGAGCACCTTATCCAGCGCTTCGCAGAACTTGCGGCAGTCCCCTGCTTCTTCGGATGGGGTGAAGACACCGCCGCTGAATTGGCCCTTGAGACCTGCAAGAGACGGCTCAAGCGCAATGCAGGCCTCGTCGTCGAGTACGTCCTGCTCCGCCCCGAGTTCCTTCTGGTAGGCGGCGAGGGCGACCGCGTTTTCGAAACTCTTCCGATCCCGATGGATGACCAGTTTGCCAAAGCGGTTGAAGTCGAAATCCAGTGCTTCGGCCTGCATGAGATCGTGCATGGCGGTTCGGCTGAAATCGGCAAGCATGGCAAGTTCGGCTGTGTGCTTCTGGAAGGTGCCGGGACTGCATGCCCTGACAAAATTCAGGAGCCAGCGCCATTGGGCTGGCTCGGCACGAAGCTGGAATCCGAGCGGCGACTGCCGATCCAGAAGGTATTTCGGAAGGCTTGGAAAGATGGAAGGTGCTGCAAGCGGCGCGACGTAGGAATAGCTGAGCTGGCCGCCATTGGCGAAGCTGGTTTCCTGCGCCGGCAGTCCGTTTCGGTCGACGATTGTGACCTTGTGACCGCTGCGCGCCAGAAAATAAGCGGTGGTCAGCCCGACGACACCAGCGCCCAGAATGCAAATCTTCATGGTGAAAATCCCTTGCCCGATGGCGGGACTATGGCCAGAAGCCACGGCTTGAGCAATTTCCTTTGTTTCGTATATATACAAACAAAAGTTATGATCTGATCGCGAGCCGCCGTGCTTCAACTGCGCCACATAGAAGCCTGCCATGCCGTCTTCCAGACAGGCGCAATCACCCGTGCGGCAGGCCTTCTGGGCATCAGCCAGCCCGCTGTCAGCAAGCTGATCAGGCATGCCGAGCAACAGCTCGGGTTCCGGCTTTTCGAGCGCATCAAGGGACGACTGGTTCCCACCCGCGAGGCCGAGATGATGGCGCCGGAAATCGCCAAGGTGTTCGATCAACTGGGGCATCTGCGCCGGCTCGGCCAGAACCTTGCGCCTCATGGACAGGGCCGGATCCGGATCGGCTGCATTCCCAGCCTCGGCATGAGCGTCGTGCCGGACGCCATACAGCGCTTCCAGAAGGCGCATCCCGAGATTTCCTATGAAATTCGCACCCAGCATACGGCGCAGCTCATCCAGAGCCTGATGGCGCAGGATCTCGACATTGCCGTTACCTTCGATCCCGAGCCGCATGTCGGTATCCGGGCGGAAAAGCTCGGGCACTCCAATCTGCTGTATGTCGGACCTGCGGTTGACCGGAACGCACAGAGGAAGGAGATCCGGCTTGCTGAAATCGATCCGCAACAACTGATCGGCCTGATGGACAGCGATCCCGTTGGCCGGTTGATCGACCGGGAGATGCGGTCGGTTGGCATGGCGGCAGCTCCCGCGATCCAGGTGCAGACCCATTCCATCGCCTGCAAACTTGCGGAAAAGGGATGTGGCGCGACGATTGTCGACGCCTACACCGCTTCCTCGTTCAAGGACCGCGCTGTCGAAATATTGCAGGTGAAGCCGGCCATCGGACTGAACACGGTCGTGCTTCACAGCGATCTGCGGGTGCTGTCACGCCATAGCGCGGCGTTCATTCGCTATCTGAAACAGGCCTGCAGCGCCTATTCCGACTGAGCGCTCTTTCCCTTCCCCTTGTTTGCCGGCGATGTCTTGAGAAGGGTGAGCAGCGAAAGAACTGCGCTGCGCAGGGGCTCCTTACGGCGGTGGAAGACGATCAGCGGAACGGTCGGGACATTCCCGAGCGGTTTCCAGACGAGGGCGGGGCTCGTCAGCCGACCGGCAGTCAGTGCATCGATGACGCCGACCCCGCCGCATGCTTCGACCAGATGGCAGACGGTCGAGCAGAACGGCGCTTCGCAGGACAGGTTGTATTTCAGTCCCTTGGCCCGAAAGGCCTGCTGGATGACCGCGCCCATGGGTGACCATGCCGGATCATAGGAGACCAGCGGTTCAGCGGCGATATCCGTGATGCTCAGGCGATCCTTCGACGCCAGCGGATGATCGGGCCGCATCACCGCGCCGAGCGCCACGTCCATCAGCGTCTCAGCGTGAAAGTCCGCTTTGGCCGGCACCGCCATCTGCAGGCCGATATCGGCCCGACCGCTTCTGACATCGGATTCCGGCTCCGTCACCCACAGGCGGAGATGTTTTCGCCAGTTGTCATAACCGGCTGTCGCCAGCCGTTCGGCAAGGAAGCCCTCGACGATTGCCGGCGTGGCGGAGATCGTCACCGGCGCGCGGGCAGCGCTGGCCAGCCCCTCGATTCGAGAGCGGATTTCCGCCTGGGTGGTGAAGATCGGTGCGGCCTGCGCGAACAGGGAGTGGGCTTCGGCGGTCGGCTCCAGCCGATTGCCGACACGCTGAAAAAGGGTGAGCCGCAGTCGGGCCTCGATGCGCTTGATCTGGGCGCTGACGCTTGGCTGCGAGATTCCAAGGACCGCTGCCGTCTCGATCGTGGTCCCAACCCGCATCAGCGTGCCGAAGAGCTCGAGTTCCCGGAGATTCATGAGGATCCTTTCCGCAGAAGACTATCAGCTGAGTAATAGAAGATGCCTTTTTAATTATTTTACACAATCTCCGATGCGGGGCTAGCTTTGTCCTCAGACGCCCATGGCGAAATGAGAATGCAGACAAGGAAATGCCCATGTTCTTTACCCAGACCCCGGAATGGCAGCAGCGCGGAGACAGGCTTGTTGCGAAGCTGCTGGAGCAGCTCTCCTCCCGGGGATTACGCGAGGAACGGTTGGGCCTCGTGATCGTCACGTCGGAAAACGGCCGCCCCGTCGGATATTCCTGGCGCGGAGACTGGGTGTGCTATCCGTGCAGCCTCGTGAAGGCGTTCCATCTGGTTCATGCGCTGGATTTGCTGGATCAGGGTGTTCTGACGCCGCATGAAGATCTCGACCGCGCCATGCGGGACATGATCCTGTGGTCCTCGAACACCGCCACCAACTACGTCATCGACCTGATTACCGGCACGACCGGTGACACCCTGTTGTCCGAGACCGAATTCGCTGATTGGCGCGAGCGCAGAGAGGTGCTGAACCGCTACTTCCTGAACCTCGGATGGAGCGAATTCGCCGGCTGCAACATCACGCAGAAGCTGATGGACGACACGCGTTACGGGCGCGAGGCGCAGTATGCCGGGCGTGACCGGTCCTATCTCAACGCGCTCACGCCGCTCTCGGCCGCGCGGCTGATGTGGGAGCTGTTCGAAGGCGACCTGCCGTTTTCCGATGCCTCGCGCGCTCGCGCCCAGCAGGAGTTGCGTCGCGATCTGGCTGGCCCGGAGGCTGCCAATTCCGGCTATCAGATAACCGATTTTCTTGGCGGCGGCCTGCCGACCCACCTCCCCTACTGGAGCAAGGCCGGCCACAACACCTGGACCGGCGATCCCCGCGCCTCCTATTTCAAGCATGACATGATCCGCTACCAGCCCGACGAGGGTCCGGCGGTGATCGCGGTAGTAATGACGCAGGGTAAGGAACTGAGCGTCGATCATCCGCAGGCTTTCCATGACATCGGGCACATTCTTGTCGAGCATCTGGCTGAGCCGGAGATCGTCGCATGACGGAAACCGTCGATACGGCACGCCGTAACCTGTATCCCGTTATCGAGCCTTATGACTCAGGCTTTCTACAGGTCAGCCCGGTGCACCGTCTCTACTACGAGCAATGTGGCAACCCGGACGGAAAACCGGCACTCGTGCTGCATGGGGGTCCTGGAGGCGGCATATCGCCGTTCCTGCGACGCGGGCACGATCCCGAGCGCTATCGTATCATTCTCTTCGATCAACGTGGCTGTGGCCAATCCACGCCCTATGCCGAACTGGCCGACAATACCACCTGGGACCTCGTGGCCGACATCGAGACGCTGAGACAGCATCTCGGCATCGAGCGCTGGCAGATCGTCGGTGGATCGTGGGGCTCTACACTGGCTCTTGCCTACGCAATCACTCATCGGCTGCGCGTGACCGAACTGATCGTGCGGGGCATCTTCGCGGTGCGCACGGCGGAAGTGCGCTGGTTCTATCAATCCGGCGCAAGCTTTCTCTATCCCGATGCCTTCGACCGGTATCTGGCTCCAATTCCCGAAACCGAGCGCGACGACCTGCTCGCCGCCTATTACCAGCGGCTGACGAGTGGCGATGCGGCGGGCCAATTGGAGGCTGCCAGGGCTTGGAGCGTCTGGGAGGGTGCGGCACTGAGCCTGATACCGGACCCCGCGCGTGAGGCATCCTTCACCGAGGAGGAAACCGCCGTCGCGCTTGCCCGGCTCGAATGCCACTATTTCGTCAATGGCGGTTTCTTTGCCCATGACGGATGGCTGCTCGATCAGGCGACCGGGCTCACGGGCTTGCCGGGCGAGATCATCCAGGGCCGCTATGATCTGGTGACGCCGATGCAGACTGCCCACGATCTGGCGAAGCGCTGGTCAGACGCCACTTTTACCATCGTTCCCGATGCCGGTCATTCCGGCGTGGAGCCGGGCATCGCCGATGCCATGGTTCGCGCAACCGACCGCTTCGCCCCATGAACACACGTCGCTGGAAAACCGAAGCGACGATCCGCCCTTGCGGTCCAGCAGTCCTCCCGGACTGCTGGACCGCCAGCCAAGTGCCGAAAATACCGGCGCTGCCTCCCCTGCCGATCCGGAAAGATCAGCCACAAATATCACTAACAAAGAGGGATCCTGCATGACATCACATCATAAATTCTCGCTGCGATCGTTGCTTCTCGGTTCGGCGCTGGCCTTGCTGCCGGTAGCATTCGCGCCGGCCGCGCTTGCTGAAACAGTTCTGGACCGCGGCAATGTCGACGACCCGGAATCCATGGACCCGCATCGCACCTCGACGATGGCCGAAGGCAATCTCATGCGGGATCTGTTTCTCGGACTGACCGCCCATGATGCCGCTGCTCGCACCATTCCGGGCGCTGCGGAAAGCTGGGAGGTTTCCGAAGACGGCAAGACCTACACCTTCCATCTGCGTGCGGACGGCCGCTGGTCCGATGGCAGCCCGGTGACGGCCGAGGACTTCGTCTATTCCTGGCGCCGGGTAGTGACCCCTGAAACGGCTGCCGAATATGCCTACATGCTGGCTCCCTTGGTCAACGCGGAAGACATCACCGCCGGCAAGAAGAAGCCCGAGGAACTCGGCATTTCGGCCAAGGACAAGCTGACGCTGGTCGTGACGCTGAATGCGGCCACGCCCTATTTCCTCGACATGCTGAGCCACCAGTCGACCTATCCGGTCAAGCGCGAGAATGTCGAAGCCTTCGGCACCGATTTCACCAAGCCCGGCAATCTCGTTTCGAACGGTGCCTACAAGCTTGCCGGCTTCGTGCCGAACGATCATATCACGCTCGAAAAGAACCCGGAGTTCTACGACGCTGCCAATGTCGCCATCGACAAGGTGAACTACTATCCGACGGCCGACAACGCCGCGGCCGTCAAGCGTTTCGAAGCGGGCGAACTCGACGTCAACCGCGACTTCCCCACCGAACAGACGGCCGACCTGAAGGCGAAGTTTGGCGACGAAGTGCGCGTCGGGCCTATCCTCGGCACCTATTACTACGGCTTCAAGACAGACAAGGCTCCGTGGGATAATCCACGCCTGCGGCAGGCGATCTCGATGCTGATCGACCGTGACTTCCTCGCCAAGAAGGTCTGGCAGGACACGATGCTGCCCGCCTACTCCTTCGTGCCGCCGGGCATCGAGGGTTACACGGCTCGCGCCCCGGAATATGCCGAAAAGGCCCAGATCGACCGTGAAGATGAAGCCGAGAAGATCCTGACCGAGCTGGGTTATGGCCCGTCCGCGCCGCTGAAGATGGAAATCCGCTTCAACACCTCGGATAACAACTCGAATACGGCGGTTGCCATTCAGGAAATGCTGCGTCCGTTCGGGATTGAGGTTTCACTGGTCAACGCCGATACCAAGTCGCATTACGGTCTGCTCGAAGCCAAGGGCAATTACGATGTGGCGCGTGCCGCATGGTATGCCGATTATGTCGACCCGGAAAACTTCCTGGCGCTTTGCAAGACCGGCACCGGCAACAATTACACGCAGTATTCCAATGCCGATTATGACGGCCTGCTCTCCAAGGCCGCTGCCGCCGAACCAGCAGAACGCCTGAAACTCTTGTCGGATGCCGAGGAAATCGGCGTCGCACGCGATCTCTGCGTCATGCCGCTGATGTATTACAGCTACCACAACCTCGTTTCGGCGAAGGTCGGCGGCTGGCAGGAAAACGTGATGGATATCCATCCCTCGCGTTTCCTGACGCTGAAGTAGCAAAAGTGAAGGGCTTGCCTCCGTCTGTTCGCGGGGGCAAGCATCCCGGCCTGTCGTCCTGGCCATCGCTGTGCTGACGACACCCGCCTGTCTCCTCTTGTGAGCCCACCATGATCCGTTATGTCCTGCGGCGGCTTCTGACCGCCATCCCGACGATCTTCGTGATCATCACGCTGTCGTTCTTCATGATGCGCGTCGCTCCGGGCGGGCCGTTCAATCAGGAACGAGGCCTCGATCCGGTGATCCGCGCCAATCTGGAACGCGCCTACCACCTCGATCTGCCGCTATGGCACCAGTATCTCATTTATCTCGGCAATCTCGCGCGCGGTGATCTCGGGCCGAGTTTCACCATGCCGGAATTCACCGTCGCCGAATTGTTCATGGCAGGGCTGCCGGTCTCCGTGCAACTGGGTGGTCTCGCGCTCATCCTTGCGCTCGTTCTCGGCGGCGCACTCGGTATCGTTGCTGCTCTACGGCAGAACCGCGCTCCTGACGTTGCCGTGATTGCTGTCGCGACCGCCGGCAGCACAATACCGACCTTCGTCATCGCACCGCTCTTCCAGCTCTTCTTCGCGCTGACGCTGAAATGGCTGCCGGTCGGCGGTTGGGGCGATGGCGCCCTCGTCAACAAGATCGGGCCGGTGGTGACGTTGATGTTGCCGCAGCTTGCCATCGTTGCCCGGCTGATGCGTGGCGCGATGATCGAATCCCTGCATGCCCATCATATCCGCACTGCTCGCGCGATGGGTCTTTCGGATCTTTCCATCGTGCTTCGCCATGCCCTTCGTTCGGCATTGCTGCCGGTCGTTTCCTATGCCGGACCGGCTGCAGCGGCTTTGCTCACCGGGTCGGTGGTCGTCGAGACGATTTTCTCGATTCCCGGCATTGGCCGTTACTTCGTCGATGCCGCACTCAACCGCGATTACACCGTCGTCATGGGCGGGGTCGTCATCGTCGCGGTCTTCACCATCCTCTTCAACCTCATCGTCGACATCCTCTATGCGGTGATCGATCCGAGGGTTCGCTATGAATGAGAATAACGCCTTGACGGGCGAGAGCCCTGCGGTCGTCGGCCGTTCGCTTTGGGGCTATGCCCGCTCACGCTTTGCGCGCAATCGCGCGGCCATGGCCAGCGCTGTCTACCTGTTGCTGATGGCGGTCGTCTGCGTCTTCGGCCCGATGCTTCTGCCGAACAGCTACGAAGCCATCTACCAGAACTACACCCGGGTGCCACCCAGCCTTGCCCCCTACCCTACCGCCGACATGATCAGCCCGGCAATCAAGGAAGCCGTGGCACGGGCTCGGTTGATCCTCGATGGATGGGAGGAGAAGGATGGTCGTATTGAAATACGTCTCTCCTCCAAGGGCGATATCGATCCGCGCGTGACTCGTTATATCGACCGCTCGGATCTTCTCGAAGACGCACAGGTGAAGACGAGCGCGTCCGGCTCCATGACGATCTCGGCTGTCCTTGAAAAGCGCTATTTCTTCTTTGGTACCGACAGCACCGGCCGCGATCTTCTGGCGCGAACCCTGATGGCGGGC
This sequence comes from Rhizobium sp. ACO-34A, assembly GCA_002600635.1. NCBI lineage: Bacteria > Pseudomonadati > Pseudomonadota > Alphaproteobacteria > Hyphomicrobiales > Rhizobiaceae > Rhizobium > Rhizobium sp. ACO-34A. Next base: position 297,652 of record CP021374.1, read on the forward strand.
CGCGTGTCGTTGTCCATCGGGCTGCTCGCGGGCCTGATCGCGGTGGTGATCGGCGTCTTCTATGGTTCCGCCGCCGGTTTCATCGGCGGTAGAACCGACCAGGTGATGATGCGCATCGTCGATGTCCTTTATTCACTACCCTTCATCTTCTTCGTCATCATGCTGGTCGTCTTCTTCGGGCGGAACTTCCTGCTGATGTTCGTGGCCGTCGGAGCGGTGCTGTGGCTGGATATGGCGCGCATCGTCAGGGGCCAGACGCTTTCCCTGCGTCGGCAGGAATTCGTGGAGGCGGCAGAGGCGCTGGGCGTTTCCCGCGCCCGTATCCTGCTGCGCCATGTCGTGCCCAATCTGCTCGGTCCCGTGGTGATCTACATGACCCTGCTCGTGCCACACGTCATCATTCTCGAGAGCTTCCTCTCCTATCTGGGCTTCGGAGTGCAGGAGCCGATGTCGAGCTGGGGCGTGCTGATCGCGCAGGGCGCCCGTTCGATGCCATCGGCCAACTGGCTGCTGGTCTTTCCGTCGGCCTTTCTCATCACCACGCTCTTCGCGCTGAATTTCATCGGCGACGGCCTGCGCGATGCTCTCGATCCCAAGGACCACTGACATGACCCCGGACGCCAACGACAAGCCCGTCCTTCTCGCGGTCGAGGATCTGCGGGTCGGGTTCCAGACCGAAGAAGGCTCGGTGGAAGCCGTGCATGGCATTTCCTTCCATGTTCGCCCCGGAGAGACCATAGCCATCGTCGGTGAGAGCGGATCGGGCAAGAGCCAGTCGATGATGGCCGCGATGGGACTGCTGCCGAAGAACGGACGCGTGACAGGTCGTATCCTGTTCCACGGTGAAAACCTCGTCGGGATGAACAAGGCGGCGTTGAACCGTATCCGTGGCGACCGGATCGGAATGGTCTTCCAGGAACCGATGACCTCGCTAGATCCCCTCTATACGATCGGCAGCCAGCTCATCGAGCCGATCATGCGGCATCAGCGTATCGGCAGGAAGGCTGCCAGGACCCGGGCGCTGAAGATGCTTCGCCTTGTACGCATCCCGGATCCGGAGAGACGGATGGACGCCTATCCGAACGAGATGTCCGGCGGGCAGCGTCAGCGTGTGATGATCGCCATGGCTCTTGCCAACAATCCGGAACTCCTGATCGCCGATGAGCCGACGACCGCTCTCGACGTGACCATCCAGGCGGAGATCCTCGACCTGATCGCGGACCTGCAGGCGCGGCTCGGCATGGGGGTGATCTTCATCTCGCATGACCTTGGCGTGGTGCGGCGCATCGCGCAGAGGGTTTATGTGATGTGCCGGGGGGATGTCGTCGAATCCGGGGGAACGGCGGAGGTGTTCGACAACCCGCAACATGACTACACCCGTGCGCTGATAGCGGCCGGGCCTTCGGGATTGAAAAAGCCCCCTGCCCCGGATGCGCCCGAGGTCATGTCGGCTTCAAAGCTGGATGTTTATTACGGACGCGGAGCCTATCGGCGGCAGGCAGTCGCGGACGCGGGGCTGACCCTGCATCAGGGCGAGACCATCGGCATCGTCGGTGAGAGCGGTTCGGGCAAGTCGACGCTGGCAAGAGCGTTGCTGAGGCTGTTACCCTCGTCCGGCCGGATACGCTTCGACGATAGGGATATCTCGGGCTATGACCGAGCGCAAATGCGTCCGCTGCGCCGGCAGTTGCAGGTGGTCTTTCAGGATCCCTTCGGATCGCTCAGTCCCCGCATGACCGTGGGGCAGATCGTGACCGAAGGGCTTACCGTTCACGAACCGGGGCTCAGCGCCCGGGAGCGGGATATGCGTGCCATCAGGGCGCTGGAGGAGGTTCACCTCGATCCGGTAATGCGCAACCGGTATCCGCACGAGTTTTCCGGCGGGCAGCGCCAGAGGATCGCCATCGCGCGCGCGATCATCCTGAAGCCTCGTGTCCTGTTGCTCGATGAGCCGACCTCGGCGCTGGACCGGCAGGTGCAGAAACAGATCGTCGATCTCTTGCGTGACTTGCAAGCCGCCCACGCGCTTTCCTATCTCTTCATCAGCCATGATTTGGCAGTCGTTCGCGCCATGGCAGACAGAATCTTGGTGATGAAGAATGGTCAGGTCATCGAGGATGGCCCTGCCCTGTCGGTGCTCGACAGTCCGCGTGAGGATTACACCCGGACACTGATCGCGGCCGCCTTTCCTGCAAGTGGAGTATAGGCAATCTCACAGAGAAAGAATCACGGCCCTGTAATCAGGGCCGTGATTGCTGGAGTATTCAAAGCGTCGCGTTGTCTATGACGAAGCGATATTTGACATCGCTCCTCTGCATGCGGTCATAGGCTTCATCGATCTTCTGGATCGGGATCATTTCGATGTCCGAAACGATCCCCTTCTCAGCGCAAAAATCCAGCATCTCCTGTGTTTCTGCGATGCCGCCGATAAGCGAGCCCGCAATCGAGCGCCGCTTGAAGATCAGCGGGAAGATGTTCGGTGAGGGATGCGGATGCTCCGGAACGCCGACCAGTGTCAGGGTGCCATCCCTTTTCAGGAGATTGGTGAAGGCATCGAGATTGTGGCTGGCGGCAACGGTGTTCAGGATGAAGTCGAAGCTCGTGGCGTGCTTCGCCATTTCGTCCGGATCCTTTGAAATCACGACCTCGTCGGCGCCGAGATCGAGTGCGGCCTGTCTCTTGCTTTCCGAAGTGGTGAAGGCAACGGTATGCGCGCCCATGGCATGGGCAAGCTTGATGCCCATGTGTCCCAGACCACCGATGCCGACGATCCCGACTTTCTGGCCCGGCCCCACCTTCCAGTGCCGCAGCGGCGAGTAGGTGGTGATGCCGGCGCAGAGGAGTGGTGCGACGGCAGCAAGCTGATCTTCCGGATGGCTGATCTTCAGGATGAACTTGTCCTTGACCACGATGGTGTCGGAATAGCCGCCAAGGGTGTGCCCCGGCTCGTCACTGGTTGCGCCATTATAGGTGCCGGTGAAACCGTGTTCGCAATATTGCTCGAGACCCTCGTCACAGGCGTAGCAGTGCTGGCAGCTATCGACCATGCAGCCGACGCCGACCGTCTCGCCGACCTTGAATTTCGTAACAGCGTTGCCGACGGCGGTCACATGCCCGACGATCTCATGGCCGGGCACGCATGGATAGATCGTGCCTCCCCACTCCGAACGGACGGTATGCAGATCGGAATGGCAGACGCCGCAATAGGCGATCTTGATCTGCACGTCGTTCGGGCCCGGTTCGCGCCGGAAGATGTTCATCGCTTCAAGCGGTTTGTTGGCAGCATAGGCGCCGAATGCTTTCGTATGCATGGGTGGGCTCCTGTCGTTGGGATTGTCGGTCTCTTCAGCGATCGGCGTATTGTTCGTCGCTGACATGCTCCATCCAGTCCACTACCTTGCCGTCCTGGGCCTCCTGGATGGCGATGTGCGTCATGGCAACGGTCGCAGACGCTCCGTGCCAGTGCTTCTCCCCGGGCGGAAACCAGATGACGTCGCCGGGCCTGATTTCCTCGATGGGTCCTCCTTCCCGCTGTACAAGTCCAAGCCCGAAAACGACGATCAGGGTCTGGCCAAGCGGGTGAGTGTGCCAGGCTGTTCGGGCTCCGGGTTCGAACGTGACGGATGCCCCGGCCACGCGGGCGGGCGCCTGCGCCTGGAACAGCGGATCTATCCGCACCGCTCCGGTAAACCAGTCGGCAGGTCCCTTGCCCGAAGGCCGCGTTCCAACTCTCATGATATCCATCAGACCACTCCTGCAGGATCGATCGCCATACGGAATGCCGAAGACGGCGTCGCCGAAGGGCTTAAGACCCGATCTTTGTTTCGATTATTCAACGCACCAAGATGGGACTTGTATCGAAGTTCAATGAATGCGGTACGAGCAAGCCGGTGATGCGCCGATAACGGTAGCGGATGAGGCGAGTTTCACCAAGGGTGGCGATGGTCTTCTTTGGGGCATTCATCGGCGGAGGCGACTCGATGTGTTTTGTTTGCAAGACGATGAGTCGCGCGGTTTTATGCTTCTCGGTCGATTTTCAGGTGAAAAACCGGCCCGGTTGGTCGTCAAAAGGAGGTTTTGGCTTGTGGCTGTTTCCGGATGAATCCATCTATAAGCACGCCCGCACGACTCAGCTTAACATTCTGAATCTCAATCAGAATATCGAGCGTGACAGATGACCAGAAGCGACCACCTCAGCACTTTGTTAAGAGTATATTAACTCTATTTCCCTTGTTTGGGGTCGAGAATCGCAGATAATAACGGTTAACTGCGGGCATAGGCCTGAATATCGTTATTTGAGAGCGACCACCCCATGAACGCGAAACCATCAATGGCTGCGAGCCAGCCCGCGCATTTTGAGGACGAGATCCTCGAACAGGGCGATCTGATTTCGAAGAAGTTGCATCTGCTGAGCATGCAGCGTTTTCCGCCGAATGCCAAGAAGACGCTTCGACAGTTCACCATGGCGGAAGTCGCCAACTATATCGGCGTGTCTCAGAGCACGTTGAAGAAGCTTCACTTGGAGGGCAAAGGTCCCCTCCCCGACACGTCATCGTCTGGGCGCCGGTTCTATACGGCTGACCAGATGCTCGAGCTTCGGCGCTATCTCGATGAGCACGGTCGTTCGGAAAGCCGCAACTATGTTCCTCATCGGCGGGCGAACGAAAAGCTGCAGGTCATCGCGGTCGTGAACTTCAAGGGCGGTTCCGGCAAGACAACGACGGCGGCCCATCTTGCCCAATATCTCGCGCTGACCGGACATCGCGTGCTGGCGGTCGATCTCGACCCGCAGGCATCGCTCTCCTCGCTGCATGGTTTCCAGCCGGAGCTGGATCAGACGCCGTCGCTCTATGAAGCAATCCGCTATGATGAGGAAAAGCGTTCGATCCGGGATATCATCCACCCGACGAATTTCCCCGGGCTCGATATCGTGCCGGCCAATCTCGAGCTTCAGGAGTTCGAATACGACACGCCGCTCGCGATGTCGAACAAGTCGAGCAATGAAGGCAAGACCTTCTTCACGCGCATTTCGCGAGCACTGGCCGATGTTGACGATCAGTATGACGTCGTGGTCATCGACTGCCCTCCCCAGCTCGGTTACCTGACGATCACCGCGCTCACAGCCGCGACCAGCGTTCTGATCACCATTCATCCGCAGATGCTGGATGTGATGTCGATGGGGCAGTTCCTGCTCATGCTCGGTGGCATTCTGAAGCCGATCAGGGAAGCCGGTGCCGAGGTCAATCTCTCCTGGTATCGCTACCTAATTACCCGGTATGAGCCGACGGATGTGCCGCAGGCGCAGATGGTGGGCTTCATGCAGACGCTCTTCCATCAATACGTCCTGAAGAACCCCATGCTGAAATCGACGGCGATCTCAGACGCCGGGATCACCAAGCAGACCCTTTACGAGGTCGACAAGAGCCAGATGACCCGCTCGACCTACGATCGGGCACTGGAGTCCCTGGATTCCGTCAATGAGGAAATCGCTCAACTCATACATGCGGCCTGGGGAAGGCCCGTTGTCGGCTGACAAAAACGGAGATTTCGCTTTTGTTTTCAGTAATCTACCTTGGATTGGAGTAACGGATGGCGCGTAAAAACCTATTGGCGGGCCTGACGGATGCCGACGAGCAGGAAGCATCGCCGGCCGCCGGCACGTATCCGATGCGCGGTGCATCCAAGAATATGATCCGTTCCCTGGATGAGCTGGCCAAGCAGGCTGAGAAGTTCTTGGAAGGCGATGCCGTCGTCGAACTCGACCCAGAAACGATTGATGGCTCTTTCGTCTCTGACCGGCTGGACGATGACGGTGAGCAATTCGACGAGTTGAAAGCGGCGATCGAGGAGCGGGGGCAGGACACCCCAATCCTGGTGCGCCCTCACCCGACGGCGACAGGTCGCTACCAGGTCGTTTTCGGTCACCGGCGTCTTCGCGTTGCCCGCGAGTTGGGCCGCAAGGTCAAAGCGGTCGTCAAGCCGCTGGACGATCGCACGCATGTCATTGCCCAAGGGCAGGAGAACTCTGCCCGTGCCAATCTCTCCTTTATCGAGCGGGCTGCGTTTGCAAGGCGGCTGATCGAGCTTGGTTATGATCGCACGGTGATTTCCTCGGCGCTGGCTGCGAATGCTGCGTCTGTTTCGAAGATGGCCTCCGTTACCGAGCGCGTTCCGGAAAGCCTGATCGTTCAAATCGGAGCGGCGCCGTCCATCGGTCGTGAGCGCTGGGTGGAACTGTCGTTGCTGATCGGCAAGGCGGGTGCCCAGGAGAAAATCGACGGTCTGATCGCGAGCGAAGAATTTGGCGCACTGGGATCGGATGATCGGTTCAACGCGCTTGTCGGCGCTTTGAACAAGGCTGGCAAGCCGGTGAAGAAGGTCGTGCCTGCCCTCAAGCAATCATGGCAGGCGAAGGATCACCGGCTCTCAGCCGAGATTATCAATACCGGGAGAACATGCACCGTGTCGCTCAAGGCGAAAGCTGCTGGCGATTTCGGGCGGTTTCTCTCGAATAACCTGGATCGGCTTTACGCCGAATTTCAGGAGCAGGACTTCAACGAAGGAGATTGACCAGCAAAAGAAAAAAGGCCCCCGAACGTTGCCGTAGCGGAAGCCCCTTCTCTTGTGTAGCAACCTGAGAATCACATTTCCGCAAATCATAGTCAAGAGTCTTGGCGCCGTTCCGGTGAACTAATTTCTTTTGCCTGCAAGAAGGTGAAGAGAAATGCCAGGTCAAACTATAACGACGCCCTTTGGGCGGCGAGCGATGACACTTGCCCTGATCAAGGGACAATTGGACAGTGCGGAGGTGCCCGCGGGAAAGAGCGTCGAAAAGTGGCGTGTCTACCGCGACGCCTGTGATGCACGCACGCTGCTCGGCCTCAGGGATCGGGCACTTGCCGTGCTCAACGCGCTTCTCTCGTTCTATCCGGAAAGCCATCTGTGTGCAGATGACAAGCTGATAGTCTTTCCATCGAATGCTCAGCTGACCGCACGGGCAAACGGGATTGCCGGCACGACACTTCGGGAAAATCTGGCTCTGCTCGTCAAGGCAGGCCTTATTCACCGCAAGGACAGCCCGAACGGCAAGCGCTATGCGCGTAAATCTGATGGCGGTGCGATCGAGGATGCCTATGGGTTCAGCCTGGCCCCGCTATTAGCACGCTCAGAAGAACTGGCGTTACTTGCCCAGCAGGTCGTTGCTGAACGTCGGAACATTCAGCTTCATCGGGAAAAGATCACGATTCTGCGCCGGGACATTCGCAAGCTGATTACGGCTGCGATGGAAGAAGGTGCTGCGGGCGATTGGGCGTATGTCGAAGCCCAATACGTTGGCATGGTCAGCGGAATCGCAAGGATGAAAACCCTCGACGAATTGATAGCCAAGAAGGAAGAGCTGGAGCTCCTGCATCGGGAGGTCATCAACATTCTGGAAATGCAGCTTAAATCACAAAAAAACGACGGCAATGATGACGAATACCGTCAGCACATACAGAATTCAAATACCGAATCCATCAATGAACTTGAACCTAGCTCTAAAAAAGAGCAGGGCGAACCGACGGCGGAAATTCCCATCCGTTTGCGTGAACCCGTAAAGGCCTTCCCCTTGGGCATGGTGCTGAGGGCGTGCCCGGAAATTGTTGCCTATGGTCCGGGTGGAGGGGTGACGAACTGGCGCGACCTGATGTCGGCTGCTGTGGTGGTTCGGTCCATGCTGGGGATCAGCCCCTCGGCATATCAGCAGGCGTGCGAGGTCATGGGGCCGGAAAACGCGGCGGTGGCGGTGGCCTGCATTCTGGAAAGGGCGGGGCATATCAATTCCCCGGGGGGCTATTTGCGGGATCTGACCCGGAAGGCCGCGCGCGGCGGATTTTCGCTTGGGCCGATGATCATGGCGCTCGCCAGAGCAAATCCGGCTCCGGCGACGAGGGCGTCTTAG